>NZ_JBVJKR010000016.1:0-237011 GCF_055585125.1 Nonomuraea sp. NPDC054003 | reverse complement strand
GGGAGCAACACCGCTTTGCTGGCGGGTCCCGGTTTGGCTACCCCCGTGGTGTTCTTCTTTTCCACCCGCCGGGGCCGGCGCCCCCCCCCCCCCCCCGCCGCGGCCGGCGCCCCCCCCCCCCCCCCCCGCGACGGGCTGCGCGCGTCAATCGTGCCTGCGGCTCCAGAACCGGCGGGAGCGGTCTTCTGACATCTCGGGTTCGTCGGGCGGGGTGGGCTGCTGCACGATCACCACCGTCGTCTTGGCGTGACGCGCGCAGTACATGCTGGTCGAGGGCAGGAACATGCGGCTGAGCAGGCCGCGGCGGCTGCGCCCGAGCACCAGCAGGTCGCCCTCGCGGGCCAGGTCGACGAGGTGGTAGCCGGGATCGCCGACCCTGGACACCATGACCGTGTGGAGGTCCTCCGGCAGGCCTCCCGCCACGTCCTCGAACACGCCGGCGATCACCTCGCCGCAGCGTGCCTCCTCACCCGATCTGATGGCGTGCTGCACGGGCAGCGCCTCCGGGAACGGATGCACCGGCGCCCGGCTGACATGTACGGCGACGAGAGCCATGCGGCGTAGCCGCGCGGTCCCGATCGCCCAGGCGAGCGCCCAGCGCGCGGCCGGAGTCTCGTCGACGCCCACGATGAGCCGCACGCCGCCGGGCAGGTCCTGATCCACCACGCCCCTCCCTTACCGAGGTACGTACCATAGTGCGCCTTTCGGCTAGTTACCGGGAGGTGTGAGTTTCGGACCTCTCACACCAGTGCGAGCAAGCCGGTATAGAGGGTTTCGCGTTCCGGCTCGGAAAAGGCTTCGTACGGCACCGCCGCGCGGCGGTTGGTGCCCGCCTCGATGCGTTCGCGCAACGGGCCGGGCTCCAGTGCGACGACCTCGGCCGCGGTCAGTCCCGCCGCCTGCCAGGCCGCCGCGTGCGCGTCGGCGCGGGCGTAGCGTAGCGCCGCCAGCCGGTTGAACAGCAGCAGCCCCGCCGGTGCCCCCTCGGGTTCGTACGGGGGAGCCATCACCGCGAGCGCGTCACCCGGCTCCGCCATGGCCTTGCCGAGCACCCGTCCCGCCAGCGCGGCGAGGGTCTCGACGTCGTGGTCCCGCCAGATCCGGCTCGCCACGGCCGCGTGCGTCTCGTACAGCCCGTGCACGAGGTCCAGGCCCCGCTCCGTCAGCCGCAGCGTGCCGTCGTCGTCGGCCAGTTCGCCGCGCCGGACGTGCTCCCGGATGCTCTCCTCCCGGTCGTCCCCGTACCGGTGGACGGCGGCCAGGTCGCGTCTGGTGAGGGTGCGCAGCGGGAGCGTGAACCGCAGGTCGTTCAGCAGTCCGAGGGCGTCGCGTCTGCGTGTGGCGGCGTGCAGGTTGACGTGGACCGCGTCGATGACCGGGGCGATCGCCGCCGCGTACGCGTGCGGGTCCGTGGGCGTCAGCATCCCGCGCCATTATGCCGGTCTCGCCGGAAATCTTGGGCTGTGTCGGGAGAAGGACCGAGGGGGTGGCGTGAAATCATGTCGGCATCGTGCCGTCCAGCCTTCCGTTCCGCCTCGCCCGCACCGCGGTGTTCGCCGTGGTGTGTCTCAGTCTCGGCATGGTGGCCCACTCCCTGGCGGGCGGGAGCGTGCCGGGGCCGGCCATGGTGGCCGGGTTCTTCGTGGCCGCCGGGGGCGCGTACCCGCTGGCCGGGCGGGAGCGGGGCCCGCGGGCGATCCTGGCGCTGCTGGGCGGTCTGCAGCTCGTCCTGCACGTGATGTTCTCGCTCTCCCACGCCGTCTCCCCCGCCGCCGGGGTTGCGCACGCCGCGCACGCCTCGGCCGGGCTGGCCCCCGACCTCGGGATGTTCGTCGCCCACGGGTGGGCGGTCGGGCTGACCGCGCTCTGGCTGGCGCGCGGGGAGGCCGCGCTGTGGGGGCTGCTGCGCCGCCTGGCCGCACGGCTCGTCACCGTGCTGCTGCCGGTGCCGGCGACGCCGTTCGTCGAGCTGCCCCACGCCGAGCCGCCGGTGCTGCGCTCGGCGATCCTCCGGCATGCCGTCAGCGGGCGCGGGCCGCCCGCGGTCATCGGAATCCGCTGACCTTTTCCCGATGACCGACGCCCCGGCGACTTCCGCCGCGGGCGCAGGAAGGCATGTCCATGAACACCCGTTCCGCCCTGCTCGTCACCGCCACGGCCGTGTTCCTCGCCGGCTGCGGCGCCACCACTCCGGCCGCCGGGCCCGCGCCCACCGCCAGTGTCGAGGCCGCCGCCCCGGCCCAGGCGCTCACCATCACCGACCCCTGGGTGAAGGCGGTGAAGGAGGGGATGACCGCCGCGTTCGGCACCCTCGTCAACCACACCGACAGCCCCATCACCGTCGTCGCGGGCGCCTCGCCGCTCTCGCCGGAGATCGAGCTGCACGAGGTGGTCGAGTCCGACAACAAGATGATCATGCGGACGAAGGACGGCGGGTTCGTCGTCCCGGCACGTGGCAGCCACGAGCTCAAGCCCGGCGGCGACCACATCATGCTGATGGGCGTCAAGGAGGAGGTGAAGCCAGGCGCGGAGATCCCGCTCACGCTGACGCTGCAGGAAGGTCCCCCGCTGGAGTTCACCGCCGTCGGCAAGGACTTCGCGGGCGCGAAGGAGGACTACCAGCCGGGCACGGACCACTGATGGCCGAGCAGAGGATCACCCGGCGCGGGCTGTTCGCCGCCGGGGCGGCGACGGCCGTGGGCACGGCGGCGGGCACGGTGGCCGGCACGATGGCAGGCACGTCCGCCGGCGCCTCGCCGAGCGGCGCTGCCGCGGAGGTCCCGTCCGGTACGGCCACGGAACCGTTCCACGGCGTCCACCAGGCCGGGATCGCCACGTCCCCGCAGGCGCACGCCGTGTTCGTCGCGTTCGACCTCAAGCGCGGCACCGGACGGGAGCCGATCGTCCGGCTCATGCGGTTGCTGACCGACGACGCGCGCCGGCTCACCCTGGGCCGGGGCGCGCTCGCCGACACCGAGCCCGAACTGGCCGCCTCCCCCGCCAGGCTGACGGTCACGTTCGGGTTCGGCCCCGGCCTGTTCGAGGCGGCCGGGGTGGAATCGCCGGTCCGGCAGCTGCCGGAGTTCGAGACGGACAAGCTGGAGGACCGCTGGTCCGGCGGTGACCTGCTGGTGCAGATCTGCGCCGACGACCCGCTGACCGTCGCGCACGCGCTGCGGATGGTGGTCAAGGACGCGCGGGCGTTCGCGCGGGTGCGCTGGACGCAGCGCGGCTTCCGGCGCGGCGCGCACGTCCAGCCCGCCGGCGCCACCCAGCGCAACCTGATGGGCCAGCTCGACGGCACCGTCAACCCGGCCGACCTGGACCGGGCGGTCTGGCTCGGCCAGGGCCCGCTGCGCGGCGGCACCACGCTGGTGCTGCGCCGGATCCGCATGGACCTGGAGACCTGGGACGAGCTGGACAGGACCGGCAGGGAGTTCACGATCGGCCGCCGCCTCGCCGACGGCGCGCCGCTCACCGGCCGGGCCGAGCACGACGAGCCCGACTTCGGCAGGCTGAACCGGCTCGGCTTCCCCGTCATCTCCGAGTACGCGCACATCAGGCGGGCCCGGGTGGACGATCCCGGCGCCCGCATGCTGCGGCGGCCGTACAACTACGACGACGGGCTGGCCGAGGACGGCACCCCTGACTCCGGGCTGCTGTTCGCCGCCTACCAGGCGGACGTGGACAAGCAGTTCGTCCCGGTGCAGCGGCGGCTGGCCGAAGGCGACCTGCTCAACGAGTGGATCACCGCGATCGGCTCGGCGGTGTTCGCGATCCCGCCCGGGTGCGCCCCGGACGGCTGGATCGGGGAGACGCTGCTCGCGGACGGGCCTTGACGGCGCGTCCGTAGGCGCCGGGCCCGGTCGGTCAGGTACCGCCCGGGCCCGGTCGGTCAGGGGCTGGCCAGGGCTTCCGTCGGGGAGAGGCGGGCGGCGCGGATCGCCGGGTAGAGCCCGGCGACCGCGCCGATGACCAGCGTCGCGGCCAGGCCGCCCGCCGTCGCCTCGGCGGGGATCACGGACGGCCACTCCTCGTAGGCGGCGTAGCCGACGGTGACGGCGGCGCCGACGCACACGCCGCCCACCCCGCCGATCGCCGACAGCAGCAGCGACTCGGCCAGGAACTGGGTGCGGATCTGGCCACGGGTGGCGCCCAGCGAGCGGCGCAGGCCGATCTCGGCCCGCCGCTCCAGCACCGAGATGACCATGGTGTTGGCCACCCCCACCCCGCCGACGATCAGCGCCACCGCGCCGACGCCCAGCAGCAGGCCGGTGAACGCCTGGTCGGTGGCCTGCTTGGCGGCC
This sequence comes from Nonomuraea sp. NPDC054003, assembly GCF_055585125.1. Lineage (NCBI taxonomy): Bacteria > Bacillati > Actinomycetota > Actinomycetes > Streptosporangiales > Streptosporangiaceae > Nonomuraea > Nonomuraea sp. NPDC054003. The sequence continues at coordinate 232,704 of NZ_JBVJKR010000016.1, read as the reverse complement.
AGCGCGTCCGACGGGCGGGAGACGTCGACCTCGTTGGGCGCCTCCGGGTTGCCGGTTCCGGCCAGTACGTCCCGTACCGCGTCCATGTGCCGCTCGTCCACCCGCGTGTAGAGCACGGTGGGGTGGCCGTCGAAGCCCAGCCGCTCCTCCGCGACCGGCCAGCCGACCAGCGCCGCGGTGTCCAGCTCCACGGCGAGCGCCACCGGCTCCAGGACGCCGACGACGGTGAACCGCCGGCCGCCGACCAGCACCTGCGTGTCGGGCCCGACCGCGCCGACGCCGAGCCGTTCGGCCGTGGCCGAGCCGAGCACCACGGCCGGGTAGGCGTGCGTGGCCGCGTTGAGCCAGGTGCCGGCGCGCAGCGTCGCCCCCACGGAGTCGAGCAGGTCGAGCCGGGCCGCGTAGGCGGAGATGCCGCCGGTCCGCGCCTCGGGGATCTCCTCCGACCGGTACACCTTGGCGTCCTGGATTTGCCCGACCGACGACACCGACAGCACCGGGCCGATGCGCTCGATCATCGCCTCGGCCTCCACCGGCATCTTGGCCTCCTCGCCGCTGAGGGTCTGCCCGGACGAGACCGTGAGCAGGTTCGTGCCCAGCGCGGAAAGCTGGCGGTCCAGCTCGGCGCCGGACGAGGAGGAGATGCCGACCACGCCGATCATCGCCGCGATGCCGATGGCGATGCCCAGCGCCGACAGGAACGCCCGCAGCGGGCGGGTGCGCAGCCCGACCGCGCCGACCCTGAGCACGTCGCGCGGCCGCAACCGGGGCGGGGTGAGATCACGGCCGGCCTGGGGCGGGGCCGGGGCCCGGCGCGGTGTCACCTCTTCCCGGCCCGCCATCAGGCCGCCCCGGCGTGGTCGGCGACGATCCGGCCGTCGCGCATCCGGACCTGGCGGGGCAGCCTGCCGGCGATCTCCGGGTCGTGCGTGATGATCAGCACCGTCGTACCGGACGCGTGCAGCTCGCGCAGCAGCTCCATCACCCCCGCCCCGGACGCCGAGTCGAGCGCGCCGGTCGGCTCGTCGGCCAGCAGTAGCGGCGGATCGCCGGCCACCGCCCTGGCGATGGCCACCCGCTGCCGCTCGCCGCCGGACAGCTCGTGCGGCTCGTGGTCCATGCGGTGGGCGAGCCCCACCCGCTCCAGCGCGGCCCGCGCGCGGCGGCGCCGCTCGGCCCGCGGCAGGCCGCTGTAGAGCAGTCCGTCGGCCACGTTATCCAGCGCCGGCACGTTCGCGGCCAGGTGGAACTGCTGGAACACGAACCCGATCCCGGTCCCCCGCAGCGCCGACAGCCGGTTGTCCGACAGCGTCGCGACGTCGTATCCGTCGACGCGGACCGTGCCCGACGTGGGCCGGTCGAGCGTGCCGATGGTGTTGAGCATCGTCGACTTGCCGGACCCGGACGGGCCCGCGATGGCGACCATCTCGCCGCGCCGGATCTCCAGCGACACGTCGTCCAGCGCGGTGACGCCGCCGGGGTAGACCTTGCTCACCCGGGAAAGCTCGATCATTTCGCCATCCCCACCGTCATGCCCTCGGTGAGCCCGTCGCCGGTGATCTCCACCCGGCCGCCGGAGAACAGGCCGGTCTCGACCGGGACGTAACGGGTGGCGCCGCCTTCGACGACCTCCACGCCGAACCCGCCCTCGCGCAGCGCCACCAGGGCGGCGACCGGGACGGTGAGCACGTTCTCGCGCTCCTCGGCGGTGAACCTCACGTCCACCGCCGCCTGGTCGAGGTCAGCGGCCTTCTCGCCGGTGAGCGAGACGAGCGCCTCGACCTTGGTCTGCGGCTCCTCGTTCCCCTGCCCCGGGACGATCACGGTGGCGACCTCGGTGATCTTGCCCCTGACCTCCTGGCCGCCGGGCAGCGTGACCGTCACCTTGGCGCCCTCCTTCGCCAGCCGCCGGTCCTCGGAGTCGAGCTGGACGGTGACGACCTTGGCGGTGCCGGTGTAGCCGAGCACCTTCTGGCCGGGCGCGGCGGGCCGGCCGGCCTCGGCGTCCACGGTGTCCACCCTGACCCTGCCGTCGGCGAACACCACCCGGCCCAGCTCGACCACGCCGGTCTCCGGCAGGCCGCGGTCCTCCTGCCAGGCCATGACCGCCCGCGCCGTGGCCCAGGTGTACGTGTCGTCGACGGTGAAGCCGTCGTAGCCGAGCTTGCTCAGGTTGCGTTCCAGGCTCGCCACGTCACGGCCCTCGGCGCCGACCGCCAGGTCCCGGTACGCGGGCGTGCTCCCGTACATGAGCACCACCGGATCGTCGTCCACCTTGTAGAGCGGCTCGCCGCGGGTGATCACGTCGTCGCCGCCGGGCAGCCAGGTGACGGTGCCGCGCATGCGGTTGGTCACCGAGGCGGCCGGGCCGAAGCCCAGCTCGCCGTCGGCCTCCCGCGTGTCCCGCAGGGTCTCCTCGGCGATCGTCGCGGTGGCCGGCGGCAGCGCGGCGGCGGGCCGCCCGGCCGGGGCCCTGTCGAGCACGCCGAGACCGGCGGCGGCCACCGCGCCGGCCAGCACCGTCGCGGTGGCCAGCCAGGCCGCCCGTCGGCCGCGGCGGCGTCGCGGGGCCGTCTCCAGCGCTTCCCCGTCGATCGTGGTCGTGCCCATCACTTGGGCCGGTCCATCTGGCACTTCTTCTGCGCGGCCTCGAAGTCGGGGTCGTCGCCGACGTCCTTGGTGATGCGGACCCTGCCGCCCTCGGGGTCGGGGAAGTTCTCCACGCCGTTCTCACGCATGCAGGCAGCGATCTTGAGCAGGTCGTCGTTGCTCTCACCGTCGGCACGCCCGCCGCCGGGCGGCTGCCACTCCTTGCACGCCTCACGGGCCTGCTCCATCTTCTCCTGGGTGCCGGGGCCCATCGTCATCCGTATGCCCTCGCCCGGCTTGGGGTCGGGGACGTCGACGCCGTTCTCGCGCATGCACTGCGCCCACTTCAGGCCCCGCTCCTCGCGGTCCAGACTCGGCGCGGCGCTCGCGGTGGGATCGCCGCCCGCGGAGGCCACGCCGGGGGCCTCCGCGCCGCATCCGGTCAGCGCCAGCGCGAGCGCCGCGGTCACGCCGAGCATCCGTACTCGCATCACGTTCTCCTCGTCGGGCCGGAACCGTTCCGGCCGCCTGAGAGGAGATGGAACCGACGAGCCGGTTTCCCGGCGGTTTCCATGAGCGCTAACGGGGAGTAAACAGCCGATCCGCCACGATTCCCGGCATGCGAGTGCTGGTAGTGGAGGACGAGCGCATCCTGGCCGACGCGATAGCCGAGTGGCTGCGCGACGAGACGCACGCCGTGGACACCGCCGGCGACGGCGAGTCGGCGCTGGAGCGGATCGCGGTCAACGACTACGACGTGGTCATCCTGGACAGGGACCTGCCGCTCGTGCACGGCGACGACGTGTGCAGGCACCTCGTGGAGTCGGATTCGACGGCGCGGGTGCTGATGCTCACCGCGGCGGGGGAGATCGACGACAGGGTGACGGGCCTGTCGCTGGGCGCCGACGACTACCTGGCCAAGCCGTTCGCCTTCGCCGAGCTGTCGGCCCGGGTGCAGGCGCTCGGCCGGCGCGCCCGGCCGGCCCTGCCGCCGGTGCTGCGCCGCGCCGGGATCACGCTCGACCCGGCCCGGCGCGAGGTGTACCGGAACGGGCGGTACGTGCCGCTGTCGAACAAGGAGTTCGCCGTGCTCGCCGAGCTGCTGCGGGCCGGCGGCGCCGTGATCTCCTCCGAGCAGCTCCTGGAGAAGGCGTGGGACGAGAACGCGGACCCGTTCACCGGCGTGGTCCGGCTGACCGTGCTCAAGCTGCGGCGCAAGCTGGGCGACCCGCCGGTGGTGCTGACCGTGACCGGCGCGGGCTACCGCATCCCATGAGGCTGTCGCTGCGCCTGCGGCTCACGGTCGTGTACGGCGCGCTGTTCATGCTGGCCGGCGTGGTGCTCGTCGGCGTCACGTACCTGCTGTTCAACCAGGAGCTGGTACGGATCTTCGAGGAGAAGTACGGCGACCCCGGCGGGAACCGGCACAGGTTCATCTCCGTCATCAAGGACGGGGTGATGCTCAGCCCCGAGGAGTCGCAGCGGCTGCTGGCCGAGCAGGAGGCCGACCTGCGCGCCGCCGCGACCACGTCCCTGCTGGCCCAGGGGGTGATCGCGGTGGTCGTGGTCGCCTGCCTGGCGACGGCGCTGGGCTGGGTGGTGGCCGGGCGGGTGCTGGCCCCGCTGCACAAGGTGACCGCGACCGCGCGCCGCATCGCCGCCGCCCCCGACGCCGACCGCGGCCTGCGCGAGCGGATCGACCTGGACGGGCCGATCGACGAGGTCAAGGAGCTGGCCGACACCTTCGACGCCATGGTGGCGCGGCTCGACCGGTCCTTCGACGGACAGCGCAGGTTCGTCGCCAACGCCTCGCACGAGCTGCGCACCCCGCTGACGCTCAACCGCGCCCTGGTCGAGCTGGCCATGCACCGCCGCTCCGCCTCCGCCGACGTCAAGCGGCTCGGGGAGAGCCTGCTGGAGATCAACGTCAGGCACGAGCGGCTCATCTCCGGGCTGCTGCTGCTCGCGCGGGCCGAGCACGAGGTGACCGACCGGTCGCCGGTCGACCTCGCCGACGTCGTGGCGCACGTGGTCGCCCAGACCGCCCCCGAGGCGGCGCAGGAGAAGGTCACGGTGTACGAGGAAGCGTTCCCCGCGCCCACGACCGGTGACGCGCTGCTGCTCGAACGGCTGGTGACGAACCTGGTGGAGAACGGCGTCCGGCACAACCTGCGCGACGGCACCGGCTGGGTCCGGATCGCCAGCCGGACGGCCACCGGCGGGCGGGTCACGGTGACGGTCACCAACACAGGCCCCGTCGTGCCGCCGTACGACGTGCCGGAGCTGTTCAAGCCGTTCCGCCGGCTCAACGGCGAGCGCACCGTCACGGGCAAGAGCGCGGGCCTGGGCCTGTCGATCGTCCGGTCGGTGGCCCGCGCCCACGGCGGCGACGTGACGGCCCATCCCCGGGAGGGCGGCGGCCTGGTGATGACGGCCACGCTCCCCCGCGCCGTGCCGTGACCGGCGCGGCGGGTCCGTCGAGCGAGTCCCCGCGCCCGGCGGACCCCGCCGCACCCGGCCGCCCACCCCCGGACGGCCGTCCCGCGTGAGGGTGCGGGTACCGGACACGATGGCGGTCACGGCCCGCCGTTCACCAGACCACTTTCTGCCCGGTTTCTGCTCACTCGCCCCGGCCGTACGTCACGACACGCGTCCTCGCGCGTACGGCGAACCCCGGCGAGCCGATGGACAATGACGGCGCGGCAACCGATCCAGCAGGAGGGTTCCATGCCACCCGACCCGGCCCAGCGGCTGCTGGGCTACATCGACGGCGCCTGGGTGGCGTCGGCGGTCTGCGCCGCGGCCGAGCTCGGGGTGGCCGACGCGCTGGCCGGTGGCGCGCGCGACGCCGACCAGCTGGCGCGGGCCGTGGGCGCCCACCCCGGCGCGCTCTACCGGCTGCTGCGGGCGCTCGCCGACCTGGGCGTGCTGCGCGAGCTCGACGGCCGCGTGTTCGAGCTGACCGAGACGGGCGAACGGCTGCGGCGGGACCATCCGGAGTCGCAGCGCGGGTTCGCCGTGATGCTCGGCTCGTCGTGGCACCGGCGGGCGTGGTCGGGTTTCGCCGACAGCGTGCGGACCGGCGAGTCGGCGTTCGAGCGCGTCTTCGGCCCGGCCTTCGACCACTTCCGCGACCATCCCGACCACGGCGAGGTGCTGAACGACGCGATGACGTCGGTGTCCGCCGCGTTCGTGTGGCCGGCGGTGCGCGGCCACGACTTCACCCGGTACGGGACCGTCGTCGACGTGGGCGGAGGCCACGGCGCGATGCTCGCGGCCATCCTGTCGGCGCATCCGGCGGGGCGCGGCGTGCTGTTCGACCTGCCGCACGTCATCGAGGGAGCGGGCGGGCCGCTCGTGGAGGCGGGCGTGGCCGACCGGTGCGAGCTGGTGGGCGGCGACTTCTTCACGTCGGTGCCGCCCGGCGGCGACGCCTACCTGCTGTCCAACGTCGTCCACGACTGGGGCGACGACGACGCCGTCCGGATCCTGGCGAGCTGCCGGCGGGCGATGAACGAGGGCGGTCGCGTCCTGCTCTGCGAGGCCGTCATCCCGGACCCGCCGCGCGAGCCGACCGCCGCCACCGTGATCGACCTGGAGATGCTGGTCATCGCCAAGGGCGCCAGACAACGCACGGCGGGCGAGTACGCGGAGCTGTTCGAGCGGGCCGGTCTGCGGTTGGCCGCCGTCACCGGCGGCGGCGTCTTCGACGTCGTGGAGGCGGTCCCCGGATGAGCCGGTTTACTCCTCTCGGTGACGGAGAACGTTCTGGCCATGAACCAGGCGCCATCCGGACATGACCACACGAGGTGCACGCCCGCGCAGCTCTTCGAGATCACCGTCCTGGACACCACAGGTGACGACACCCGGTGGCACACCATCGGCTGGGGCATCGGCCGCCAGGACGCCGACGCCCTCGCCCGGTCCTTCGTGACCCGCCGGCTCTGCCCGTACGAGCGGGCCCGGGTCCGCCACAACGGCCGGCTGCTCGCCGAGCACCACCGGCCCGTGACCGGCTCAGGCCGGTGAGACGACCTCCAGGGCGGGGCGCACGTCGTTGGCGAGCGTGCCGACGCCGTCGATGACGATCTCCACCCGGTCCCCGGGCAGCAGCGTGAAATCCGGACCGGGGACCATGCAGGTGCCGGTCGACAGCACCACGCCCCGGGGGAAGCGCTCGGCCTTGAACAGGTAGCCGGCCAGCTCGTCGAGGCGGCGGTGGAGCTGGGCCGTGCTCGCCTCGTCCGACCAGACGACGCGGCCCTCGCGGGTGATGGTCACCGCCATCGCCAGGTCGTAGGGGTCGGGCACCTCCCAGGCGGGGCGGATGCCGGGGCCGAGCGCCGTCGCTCCCGCGTACATCTTGGCCTGGGGCAGGTAGAGCGGGTTGTCGCCCTCGATGGAGCGGCTGCTGACGTCGTCGCAGACGGTGTAGCCGGCGATCTCGCCGCTCGCGGCGATCACCGCGGCCAGCTCGGGCTCGGGCACGTCCCAGGTGGAGTCCTCGCGCACGCCGATCGTCTCGCCGTGGCCGCGCACCCGCCAGCCGACCGACTTGAAGAACAGCTCGGGCCGTTCGGCGTCGTAGACCCGCTGGTAGATGTCGGGTTCGGTGCTCTCTTCCACCCGGGCCTCGCGGGAGCGGCGGTAGGTGACGCCGGCCGCCCACACCTCGGTGCCGGCGTCGACCGGGGCGGCGGGGGTGACCGGGTCGACCGGCTCGGTGGCGCGGGCGAGCTGGTCGCGGAAGTGGGCGAGGTCGGCGGACAGCGCGTCGCCGAGGGAGAACCCGGCGGGCAGCGCCCGGTCGCCGTCCTCGGCGCGGACCACCCAGCGGGGCGATTGAGCGGACCTGACGAGGTGCATGCGCGCCCTTCTGCCGGAATGTCGGGGAGGACCAGCCTAAGACATCCGATGAAAGTTTCAATGGTTTCGGCAGGCAGGCGTTCTGCCGGGTTCGCCGCACTTGACGAAGCGGTGCGTCCTCGCTGATCTAGTCCTGGGGGAAAGCGCTTTCCTTCTCCGATGGGAGCAGACTGTGAGATCCGTTGCCCAAGCCTGGCGGTGCCTGCTCACCGTCCTGGCCGCCCTGGTCATGGCGCTGGCAGGCGCCCTCGTCGCGCAACCGCCGCCCGCGAGCGCGGCGACGGTCGACACGAACGCCTGGTACGTCCTCGTGAACCGGCACAGCGGCAAGGCGCTCGACCTGTACGAGTTCGCCACGAACGACGGCGCCCCGATCGTCCAGTGGGCCCGCAACGACGGCAACCAGCAGCAGTGGCAGTTCGTCAGCTCAGGCGACGGCTACTACCGGCTGAAGTCCCGCCACAGCGGCAAAGTGCTGGACGTCTACGAATGGAACGCCAATGGCGGCGCCCAGATCGTCCAATGGGCCGACACCAACGGCTGGAACCAGCAGTTCCGGCTCGCCGACTCCGACGGCGGCCACGTCCGCCTGATCAACCGCCACAGCGGCAAGGCCCTCGAAGCCTGGGAGTGGTCCACCGCCGACGGCGCCCGCATCTCCCAATGGGACGACCTCAACGGCGCCAACCAGCAGTGGCAGCTCGTCAAGATGGGCAGCGGTTCCGCCGACTGCGGCGGCGGCTCGTTCAACGCCGAGGCCGTGCTCAGCGGCAGCACCTGGACGGCCAGGAACGGCGGCAGCACCCTCTACACCGGCAGCAGCATGATCGAGGCCATGCGCCGCGCCGTCGGCAGCCTCACCTCCGGCCGCACGTCCAAGCAGAAGGTGGTCGTCCGCGGCTCCGGCAGCATGAACGCCAACCAGTCGCTCGACCTGCCCAGCTACACCGTCCTCGAAGTGTGCGGCACGATCAACGTGACCGGCACGATCAGCGCCAACAACGCCGCCGTGCGCGCCCAGAACGTCACCGACGTCGAGGTCACCCGGCTCGCCGTGACCGGCAACCCGTACTTCGCGGTGTTCGTCCGCAACGGCACCAACATCACCCTCGGCCAGCTCGACCTGCGGCTCGGCTCGGCCGGGCTGGGCGTGCGCATCGACAACCACGCCAACAGGAACGTCCGCACCAGGAACGTCCGCATCGACAGCGTGTACGCCTCCGGCGGCGGCAGTCACGGCGTCGAGACGTACGGCGTCGACGGCATCACGATCGGCACCGTCACCGCGCGGAACACCGGCGAGTCCGGCCTACTGCTCAACGACACGATCAACGCCAGCATCGGCACCGTCGACGCCGAGGGCGCGGGCACCGGCACCGGTTACGCGGCCTTCCGGATGGCCAACCGCAACGGCCGCATCGGCAGCTCGTACCCGACCAACATCCGCGTCGGCACCGTCAAGGCCCGGGGCGGCGGCCGCGGCGTCTTCTGCGTGTCGGAGAGCGGCGGCGCGGTGATCGACCGGGTGGACATCGCCCAGACCGGCAGCAACTCGATCCTCATCGAGAACTGCTACAACGTCACGATCGCCGCCCAGAGCGGCACCGTGAACGGCTCCGACATCCGCATCGCGGCCCGCACCGAGTTCCCCGTGACCTCCGACATCACGTTGCAGAACCTGACGCTGACGAACTCGGCGATCAACGAGAACCCGTGCGGCACCAACATCGTCATCCGCAACATCAACCTGGTGAACTCCCGCATCAACCGCTGCTGACCGGAACAGACCGTGATCCGGCCGGGCGGGCCCGGCCGGATCACTCGGACGGCGACGCGCACTCGGCCGCCGTCGCGGTGGGCCGGCAGACCCACGTCGCCTGGATCGGCCGGCCCGACTCGACGGTCATGAGCCACACCTCCCGGCCCTGGGCGTCGTGGTCGGTGGCGTGCTCGGAGAAGGACACCTTGCCGGTCGCGCCGTCGAACGCCTGACCACGCAGGTTGTAGTGGACGCCGCTGAGGATGTCGTCGGCCTCGCTCTGCGTGCGGTAGGCGCTGAACGCGATCGCCACGGCCTGGGCCGCGTCGAAGCCGAACGCGGCGTGCGCGAAGGAGACGCCGACGCCGGACTCCGCTATCCACCGCCGCAGGGTCTGCTGGCTCTGGTTGGTGAGCGAGGTGTCGCGGACGTCGGTCAGCGACACGAAGGACATGCTCACGTCGTGGGCGGCCGGGTTCGACCGCACGTCCTTGGCGACGGAGCCGGTGACGTCGTCCGAGGCGAGCAGCCTGATCTCGCGCTGCTCGCACGAGGCGCCCCAATCCCGCCTGAGGCTGCTCAGGAAGTCGGCCCGGCCGGTGTAGTAGACCACCTCGGCGCCCGACCCGCACGCCTCCCGCATCGCCACGCCCAGCGAGGCGTCGTCGCCGAACGAGAAGTCCGCGCTCTCCCCCGGGTACTCCGCCAGGAACAGGTCCTTCAGATCCTGGCTGTAGAGCTCGCCGTCCTGCCGCTGCCAGACGACGGCCACCTTGGGCTTCTTGCCCACCCCCTCGGCGAGCCCGAGGGTTTCCAGCCAGTGGACCGTGGCCTTCATCTGCAGGCTGTTCACGACGGCCAGCCGGAACAGGAACGCCGACCGCCGGTCCCCCACCTGCGCGATCTCGCCGACCGTGGTGACCGTGCTGACCATCGGCACGTTCGCCCTCGTCAGCACCCCCACCGCCCGTTTGACCTCCTCGCGGCTCCAGGCGAACCCCACGGCGGCCGCCAGCGACGAGTCCTCCCGCGCCCGTTCCGCGATGCCGGTCGCCGCCAGCTCGGCGCTGATGAAGTCCTGGCCGGTGTTGGCGAACACGACCTTCATCTTCCAGTCGGATCGGCTCATGTTGTAACTCTTCTGGTACGCCCCGATCCCGGCCAGTTCGCCGGCCACCGCCGTCATCTGGCCGTCCTTGAACTGCGCGCCCGGCTGTGTCGTCAGCGGGCCCAGATAGGCGACGGTGAACACCTTGTGACCCAGCGGGATCGCCGCGTTCTGCTCCTCTATCCGTCGCGCCACCGGCGCGACGAGCGGGTGCGGCGCCATCTTGCCGAGCGCGCCCAGGCCCACGCACTGACCGTCCACCTCGCGCAGCTCGGCGCCGCAGCCCGCGGTGGCCGTCACGGTCGCCATGACGGGCACGACGAGCAGCGCCAGCACCACCGCCCAGAAGGCGAGCGGACGAGCGAGAAGCAGCCGGGCGGGATCGTCGCTGCGCGACGCGCCGGCCTCCGTCAACCTGATCACGAGGTACGGGCTCGGCTCCGCCCGGTGGATCGCCGCCCGCCATGCGCGGTACTGCCTGACCGGCTCCAGCTCGCCGGCGGCGGGCGGGTCGAAGCGGTGCCCGGCCGGCGGTTCCGAGGTGGAGGCGACCAGCAGGAGAGGGCCCCGCTGTCCGCGGACCCGCACCTCGTCCAGGAGTTCCATGAACCGGCGGCCCATCGTGCCCGGGTCGGCGTTCCTGAGCGCTACCACGGGATAGGTGTTGCGCCCCCAGCCGGGCCACGGAAGGACGCGACGCTGGTAGGCCTGGCGGAGGTCCTCCAGCAGCGCGGTCACCATCAGCCGTTCGACCGCGTCCTGATCGGCGCGGCCCACGCTGATCGCGTAGGCGATGATGTCCTCGCCCTTCCTGCGCCTGACATAGGGGGCCTTGCGGAACCAGCGGTAGAAGAGCCAGCCGCGGATCAGCAGCGCGGCGTGCAGCAGAGCGCCGATGACGGCGACGATCGGGCTGGCCAGCCAGAGCGCCAGGCTGACGCCGTCCACGAGCTTCTGGAGCCCGAACGTGGCCAGCCCGGTGGCCGGAAGCCACGTGGTCATGGTCCTGCCCACGTAGTCGACCATGACCCGCAGCGCCGACCCGGTGAACGCGTCCTTCTTCCGGCGCTGGGACAGCGACCGCCGCAGGGTGCCGCGGACGCCCACGGGATCCTTCGGCTCCCCGGCCGCGGTCTCGCGCTCGCTCCAGGCCCAGAGGACGAACCGGGTCAGCGGGAAGCGGGGAGGCGGGAGCAGCGTGCCCTTGACCCATGGTGTCAGCGAGCCCTTCTCCCCCGCGAGCCGGTCGACGATCGTCGCGACGTCGGTCTCGTCCGCGTTGACCTCCGCGTACGGTGCCCGCAGCTTGAAGCACTCCGCCGTCTCCACGGCCGTGCCGGTCGGCAGCGCGTCGCCGGTGAACACCAGGATGGGCAGCTTGCGCTCCCCGGCCAGGGGCGAGGGACGGCGCTGGGCCTCGTCGATCAGCTCGTACACGGGGATGGACGGCATGCGCGATCAAGCCTCCGGACTCATACCGTCGCGGCCCCCGCAGCGCTCGTCAAGAAGAGCGTACTGCCGGAACCACGATGACTTCCGCCGCCGTGCGTGGTCTTAACCGAGGTAAGGTCCGATCGCGGGAGGAACCCATGGCGAAAATGCTCTACTCGGTCACCATGTCGCTCGACGGCTTCATCGCCGGGCCGGGCGGCGACATGTCCTGGCTGGCCGAGCACCTCGGACCCAACCCGACCGTGGACGACCTGCTCCCCCAGGTCGGCTCCCTCCTCGTGGGCAACCGCTCCTTCGGCGGCGACGACCCGTACAAGGACACCGAGCACGAAGGCGAGGCGTTCGGCGGAGGGTGGAGCGGGCCCCAGTTCGTGCTCACCCACAACCCCCCGGCCGATCCGGTGCCGGGCGTCACCTTCGTCACCGACCTCGACACCGCGATCACCGCGTCGAAGGCCGCGGCGGGCGGCAAGTACGTCAACGTCATCGGCGCCGACGTGGCCCGCCAGTGCCTGGCGGCGGGCGCGCTCGACGAGGTCCTGGTCTGCGTCGCCCCGGTCATGCTCGGCGACGGCGTCCGCCTCTTCGGCCACCCGGGCGGCACGAACGTCAAGCTCGAACGTCTCAGCGTGACGCAGGTCCCCCAGGCGACCAACCTCTGGTTCCGGGTCCTGTGACGAAGGGCCTCAGCGCGGGTCGAAGGGCGCGGCTCTCACGGCCAGCCCGAGCAGCATGTCGGCGGCCTTGCCGAGGAGCGCCAGGAGCAGGATCGACAGCAGCAGGATGTCCGTGCGGCCGGTGTTCTGGCTGTCGATCAGCAGGAATCCCAGGCCCATGGACGAGGCGATCAGCTCGGCCGCGACCAGGAACAACCAGCCTTGGGCCAGTCCGAGCCGCAACCCCGCGAAGACGGCGGGGGCGGCGTGGGGGAGTTGGACGCGGGTGAGCAGGCCCACGCCGCGCAGCCCGTACGCCCGCCCGGCCTCGACCAGGTGCGGATCCACGTGCGCGAGCGCCGCGGACACGGTGGTGTAGACGGGGAAGAAGGCGCCGATCGCCACCAGGACGATCTTCGGGCCCTCCGCTATGCCGAGCCAGAGCACCAGCAGCGGCACCCACGCCAGCGACGGCACCGCGCGCAGCGCGGCGATGCTGGGGGCGAGCAGGGTGCGGACCGGCGCGTACAGTCCGACGAGCGCGCCGAGCACCAGCCCCGCCGACGCTCCCCCGGCGAAGCCCAGCAGCACGCGCTGGCCGCTGATCGCGACGTGCTGCCACAGCTCGCCGCGCCGGATCAGCTCGCCCACCGCCGCGAGGACCGCCGCGGGCGGGGGCAACTGGCTCGCGGTGAACCAGCCGGCGCCGGTGGCGACCTGCCAGGCGGCGAGCGCCGCCAGCGGCACCACCAGGCCCGCGGCGAAGCTCCACGGGCGCACCCACCGGCCGGGTGTCGTCACGAGGCCCCGGCCTTCTCGGCGAACTCGGGAGCGAACAGGGAGTCGAGCGCCGTCTTCGCCTCCTGCTCGGAGCGCACCTGGCTCTCCCGTACCAGCGTCGGCAGGATGCGTTCCAGCACCGCGCGCTGGTCGGGACCCGGGACCGGGCTGATCTCGACCTCGGTCCGCTCCTTGAGCACCACGCGGGCGACCTCGGGGGCGAGCTTGGCCTCCGTGGCCAGCAACTGGACCGCGTCGTCGGGGTGCTCGACGATCCACGCGCGGGCTCTCTCGTACGCGTCGAGCACCTTCTGGGCGAGGTCCGGATGCTCGGTGAGGAACTCCTCGCGGGCGTTGAGGAAGCCGTAGGAGTTGAAGGACGCGTTCCGGTAGATCAGCTTCGTGCCCGAGTCCACCTGGCTCTGCGCCATCAGCGGGTCCAGGCCCGACCACGCGTCCACGTCGCCGCGCTCCAGCGCGGTCTTGCCGTCGGCGTGCTGGAGGTTGACGACCTCGACGTCGGCGCCGTCCAACCCTGCCTCCTCCAGGGCCTGGAGCAGGAAGAAGTACGGGTCGGTGCCCTTGGTGGCGGCGACCTTCCTGCCCTTGAGCCCGCTCACCTCGGTGATCGGGGAGTCCTTGGCCACGACGAGCGCCGCCCACTCAGGGCGGGTGTAGATCCCGACGGTCTTGATCCGGGTGCCGTTGGCGCGGGCCTGGAGGGCGGCGGCGCCCGCGGTGGAGCCGAGGTCGATGGTCTCGCCGCGCAGGTTCTCGTTGGCCTTGTTGCTGCCGGCCGACAACACCCAGGTCACCTCGGTGCCCGGGAGCGCGTCCTCCAGCCAGCGCTGCTGCCGGATGACCAGACTGAGCGGGTTGTAGTAGGCGTAGTCGAGCCGGAGCCGGCCCGAGGCGGGCGTGGCGGTGCCGCTCTCACCTGGCACGCAGGCGGTGACCAGGGGGACGAGCAGGGCGGCGGTGAGCAGGGAACGGCGGTGGATCACGGAGTGGGCTCCTCGGCGGGGGTGGGGCGGGGCACGCCGAGCCGCTCCAGCAGGTCGGCGCGGAGGGCGGCGAGTTCGGGGTGGGCGCGGTCGCGGGGCCGGCGGTGGGGGACGTCGAGCACGGTCGCGATCGTGGCGCCCGGCCGCTCCGGTTCGGCGCCGAGCAGGACCACCCGGTCGGCCAGGTGCAACGCCTCGTCCACGTCGTGGGTGACGAGCAGGACGGTGGTTCCGGCGCCGCGCTGCACGTCGGCCAGGAGGTCCTGCATGCGCAGCCGGGTGAGGGCGTCCAGCGCGGCGAACGGCTCGTCGAGCAGCAGCACGCCGGGCTCCCTGGCCAGCGCCCTGGCGAGGGCCGCGCGCTGGGCCATGCCGCCGGACACCTGGCGGGGCCGGTGCTGGTGGAAGCCGTCGAGGCCGACGACGTCGAGCCAGTGCCGTACGATGCGCGCGCCGCTCTCCCTGCCGACGCCTTTGGGCAGGCCGAGGGCGACGTTGCCGGCCAGGTCGCGCCAGGGCAGCAGCCGGGGCTCCTGGAAGACCACCGCGCATCGGGCGTCGACCCCGCGGACCGGACGTCCGTCGACCGTGATCTCGCCGTCCGAGGGCGCCTCCAGCCCGGCCACGAGGCGGAGCAGGGTGGACTTGCCGCAGCCCGAAGGCCCCAGGATGGCCGCGATCTCGCCGGGGAGGATGTCGAGCTCCAGGTCGCGCAGCACGGTGTGGCCGTTGCCGTAGGTGTGGCCTACCCCGCGCAACCCGACTCCCGCCGCGGCCACCGCCCTGGCGGGGAACGTGGCCTGGCCGGTCGTCATACGCCTCTCCCATGCTCTCGGTCCTCGGTGCCCTCCCACGATTACCTATTATTCCGGTATAAGCAATAGGGATTACTGGTATTTGTGCGCCAAGGGTCCCCGGGGATCATGCCCTGGTCCTCCGCCGCGGCCCCTCTGTCGAAGGCACGCCTGGGTGGGACTTTCGTCGGCGGCCCGCGGAAGGCTCAGGATGACATGCCGTAGCGGGTGGCGACCGCGGTGGCGCGGGCGCGCAGGGAGTCGCGCAACCACTGCGGGGCCAGGGCTTCAGCGTTCGTGCTGAGCTGCCACAGCGCCCATTCGGCGTGTCTCCGGTCCTGGAAGGTCACCTCCAGCCGCAGCCGGCCGCCCGGGTCGGTTTCCTCGGCGAGGACGGCCAGCGCGGTGCCCACCAGGTCCTCACGACGTTCCGGGTCCAGCCGTACCACCACGGTGACCTGGTCGCCGCCGGCCCGGAACCGCGTGCTGCGTTCCTGCCAGGCCAGGTCCAGATCGACCCGGTCCGGTCGCTGTGCGGGTTCGGCGAGTTCCTGGGCGGCCAGGATCCGGGACAGGCGGTAGGTGCGGTCCGCGCCGGACCTCGTGGCCAGCAGGTAGCCCCGATCTCGTACGGTGACCAGGCCGATCGGGTCCACCGTGCGCCACTCCGGCGCCTGGTCCGCGGCCTCGTAGTGGATGCGCAGCTTGTGCCCGGCGAACACCGCGCGCAGGACCTCGGCCGCGACGGCGTCGGGCACCTCCTCGGCGACCAGCCGGCGTGAGAGGAGGTCGGTCTCCGGGTCGATGAGCAACCGCTCGGCCGCGCCGGCCGCGGTGTCCCGATAGCTTTCGGGCAGCGCGTCGACCACCTTGAGCATCGCCGAGGCGAGCGCCGACCCGAGCCCGAACGCCTGCGCGCCGCGCCGCGACCCGGCGACCAGCAGGGCGAGGGCCTCGTCGGGGTTCAGCCCGGTGAGCTCGGTCCGGAAACCGGGCAACAACGCGAACCCGCCGTGCCGGCCGCGTTCGGCGTACACCGGGACGCCGGCCGCGGACAGCGCCTCGATGTCGCGCAGCACGGTCCGCGTGGACACCTCCAGCTCACGCGCCAGCGCGGTCGCGGACAGCCTGCCGTGCTGCCGCAGCAGCAGCACCAGCGAGACCAGCCGGTCGGCACGCATACGAAGAACGCTACCGGAATACATGACAGTGGATGTCGTGGTTTGTTTGCGAGGCTCATCGACGCGACCGGAAAGACGGTGGCAACCCATTCGAACGGAGCTGATGTGGCAATGGAACGAACGGCGGTCAACCCGTGGGCGTGGTCGACGGAGCTGGGCTACAACCAGGGCGAGGTCGTCTCCGGACACACCCGGACCCTGTACTGCTCAGGACAGACCGCGATGAGCGGCGAGGGCAAGCCGCAGCACGCCGATGACATGGCGGCGCAGCTGGCGCTGAGCCTCGACAACCTGGAGGCCGTGCTCGGCGAGGCCGGCATGTCCCTGGCGAACCTTGTGAGGCTCAACGTCTACACCACCGACGTCGACCGCCTCTTCGAGCACTACGGCGTGCTGGCCTCACGGTTGGGCGCCGCCGGGGTGGCGCCGTCCACCACGATGCTCGGGGTGACACGTCTGGCGATCCCCACCCTGATGGTCGAACTTGAAGGAACCGCCGTAGCGTGAAGCGCCCCCGCCGCCTCCGGCGGACTGCCGGAGGCGGCGGGCATCGTCTTCTTCACAGAACCCGCGGTAACCACGCATGCGCAAGGTCGGCCCGATCTTCCCGTCTGATCTCGCGGCAGCTCTTCGGGGAGTGAGGTGAGGGCCGTTGCTGTGCCTATTACCGTCAAAGGCCCGTCCGGATCATCCCGACGGGCCTTCTAGCTGGGTGGGGCTACCAGGACTTGAACCTGGGACCTCTTCCTTATCAGGGAAGCGCTCTAACCGTCTGAGCTATAGCCCCGCAACACATGGAACCGTATCGCATCCGCCGCGCGGAGGCGAACCGGTTCGGCTGAGGAAAAGCTTACCGCCTCCCGCACGCTGCTCGCGCCGCCGCGGGGGCGGCGCGAGCGTGCGTGGGACGGGATTACTCGGCCTCGCTGAAGGTCACCTCGACGCCGCCCACGAGGTCGCTGGAGACGTTGTAGATGACCGCGCCGAGGGTGGCGAGCGCGGTGATGAGAACGACGTTCACGGCGCCGATGAGAGCCGTGTAGCCCAGGATGCGCACCGGCTCGAACCAGGAGGCGATGTCGATCTGGAGCGACCCCTCACCCTGCTCGCCCTGGCTGAGCTGGTTGACCAGGTCGACGATCGAGTCGAACACGCCCAGGGCCGACAGCACCCCGTACAGGACGGCGACCGCGACGAAGAGCACCACGAAGCAGACCAGGGACACCACGAAGCTGAACTTCATGGCCGACCACGGCTCGATGCGGCGCAGCACCAGGTGGGCCTTGCGGGGGAGGCGCGAGCCTCCGCCGCCGGACGACTTCTTCTTCTTGCCGGGGAGCTCGACGGCCGGCGGGGGAGCCTCGGTCGCGAGTGACGGGCGCGAGCGCGCGGTGTCGTTGCCGTCGCGCTCCGACGGGGCCGGGGCCCGCGGGGGAGCTGACGGGGCGGGGCCCGACTGGGGTCGGGGCTGCTGTCCGTCCGGCTTGAGTGCCGGCTTCGTCGGGTTGCCTTCCTCCTCCTGTGCCTGGCGAGGCTCCTTGTCAGGGGCCTTGCCAGGCTGCTGCTGGCCGTTGTCCCGAGCCGCCTGGGTCCTGGCGGCGCCACCCTGGGCGCTCATCTATTACTCTCCTCCCCCGTCTGCTTCACTCTCCACCGAAGTCTCCATCGACTCGGCGTTCCGGGCGAGGGCCACCACGCTGTCGCCTTCGGCGAGGTTCATCAATCGGACTCCCATGGTCTGCCGGCCGGACTGCTTGATCTCACCGGCACTCGTCCGGATCACCCCGCCTGCGGACGTGATCGCGAAGACCTCGTCCTCCGGGTTGACCATGACGGCTCCGACCAGCTTGCCACGAGAGCTCACGATTTTTGCAGTCAGCACGCCCTTTCCGCCACGTCCTTGCACCGGGTACTGCTCAACGGGTGTCCGCTTCGCGTACCCAGCCTTTGTGGCGATAAGCACATCCTGCCCGTCGGAGATCCGGTTCATGGCCAGAAGTTCGTCACCTTCGAGGAAACGCATGCCGATGACGCCGCTGGTGGCGCGGCCCATCGGGCGCAGCGCCTCGTCGGAGGCGGTGAACCGGATCGACTGCGCGCCCCTGGAGACGAGCAGCAGATCGTCCTCCTCGGAGATCAGGCGGGCGCCGATGACCTCGTCGTCGTCGCGCAGGTTGATCGCGATCAGGCCGCCGGACCTGGGGGAGTCGTACTCGGACAGGCGGGTCTTCTTCACCAGGCCACTGCGGGTGGCGAGCACGAGGTAGGGGGCCACCTCGTAGTCGCGCAGGTAGAGGACCTCCATGACCGTCTCGTCCGGCTGCATGGCCAGGAGGTTGGCCAGGTGCATGCCGCGGGCGTCGCGCCCCGCGTCGGGCAGTTCGTACGCCTTGACCCGGTAGACGCGGCCCTTGTTGGTGAAGAACAGCAGCCAGTGGTGGGTCGTCGTGACGAAGAAGTGGTCGACGATGTCGTCCTGGCGCAGCTGCGCGCCGCGCACGCCCTTGCCGCCGCGCTTCTGCGCGCGGTAGAGGTCGGTCCTGGTCCGCTTGGCGTAGCCGCCGCGGGTGATGGTGACGACGACGTCCTCTTCGGCGATGAGGTCCTCGATGGACATGTCGCCGTCGTGCGCGATGATCTCGGTGCGGCGCTCGTCGCCGTAACGCGAGACGACCTCGCCCAGCTCCTCGCCGATGATCTCCCGCTGACGGGCCTCGCTGGCCAGGATCGCGTTGTACTCGGCGATCTGTGTCATGAGGTGGTCGTACTCGTCCTGGATCGCCTGGCGCTCCAGGGCGGCGAGCTTGCGCAGCTGCATGTCGAGGATGGCCTGCGCCTGGATCTCGTCGATCTCCAGCAGCGACATCAGGCCCTGCTGGGCGTGGGAGGCGGACTCCGACGCCCGGATGAGCGCGATGACCTCGTCGAGCCGGTCGAGCGCCTTGAGCAGCGCGCGCAGGATGTGGGCGCGCTCCTCCGCCTTGCGCAGCAGGTAGCGCGTACGGCGGACGATGACCTCGATCTGGTGCGCCACGTAGTGGCGGACGAACTGGTCGAGGCGGAGCGTGCGCGGCACGCCGTCGACCAGCGCCAGCATGTTGGCGCCGAAGGTGTCCTGCAGCTGGGTGTGCTTGTAGAGGTTGTTGAGCACGACCTTCGCGACCGCGTCGCGCTTGAGCACGATCACCAGCCGCTGCCCGACGCGGGAGGAGCTCTCGTCGCGGACGTCGGCGATGCCGGTCAGCCTGCCCTCGCGGACCAGCTCGGCGATCTTGAGGGCGAGGTTGTCGGGGTTGACCTGGTAGGGCAGCTCGGTGACGACGAGCGCCTGGCGGCCCTTGCCGTCTTCCTCGACCTCGACCACGGCCCGCATGGTGATCGAGCCGCGGCCGGTGCGGTAGGCGTCCTCGATGCCGCGGCGGCCGACGATCAGCGCGCGGGTGGGGAAGTCGGGCCCCTTGACCAGCTTGATCGCTGCTTCGAGCAGCTCCTCGTCGTCGGCCTCGGGGTTTTCCAGGCACCATTTGACCGCGGCGGCGACCTCGCGCAGGTTGTGCGGCGGGATGTTGGTGGCCATGCCGACCGCGATGCCGCCCGAGCCGTTGACCAGCAGCTGCGGGAACCGCGCGGGGAGGACGTCGGGCTCCTGCGACTTGCCGTCGTAGTTGGGCCGGAAGTCGACGGTCTCCTTGTCGATGTCGCGCAGCATCTCCATGGCGATGGGCGCGAGCTTGCACTCGGTGTAGCGCATCGCCGCCGCCGGGTCGTTGCCCGGCGAGCCGAAGTTGCCCTGCCCGTCGACCAGCGGGTAGCGCAGCGACCAGTGCTGCGCGAGGCGGACGAGCGCGTCGTAGATCGAGGTGTCGCCGTGGGGGTGGTAGGTGCCCATCACGTCACCGACGACGCGGGCGCACTTGAAGTAGCCGCGGTCGGGGCGGTAGCCGCCGTCGTACATCGCGTACAGCACCCGGCGGTGCACCGGCTTGAGTCCGTCGCGCACGTCCGGCAGCGCCCTGGACACGATGACGGACATCGCGTAGTCCATGTAGCTGCGCTGCATCTCGGACTGGATGTCCACCGGTTCGATGCGGTCAGCTGGGGGAGTGGTGTTCACTTCCGTCACAGGTTGTGGTCCTTTATCGAGATGCGGCTAGGCCGCTCAGACGTCGAGGAAGCGGACATCGCGCGCGTTGCGGATGATGAAGTCGCGGCGCGCCTCCACGTCCTCGCCCATGAGCACGCTGAACAGGTCGTCGGCCTGGGCGGCGTCGTCAAGGGTGACCAGGCGCAGCAGCCGGGTCTCCGGGTTCATCGTGGTCTCCCAGAGCTGGGCGGCGTTCATCTCGCCCAGACCCTTGAACCGCTGGACGTTGTCGCGCGGGCGGGGGTCGGGCTTGCCGGCCTCGATGCCCGCCTGGATGACGGCGTCGCGCTCGGAGTCGGAGTAGGCGTAGGAGGCGTCCTCGCCCTTGCGGTCCCACTTGATCTTGTAGAGCGGCGGGCAGGACAGGTAGACGTGACCGGCCTCGATGAGCGGCCGCATGAACCTGAACAGCAGCGTCAGCAGCAGGGTGTTGATGTGCTGGCCGTCGACGTCGGCGTCGGCCATCAGGATGACCTTGTGGTAGCGCAGCTTGGCGATGTCGAAGTCGTCGTGGACGCCGGTGCCGAGTGCGGTGATGAGCGCCTGGACCTCGTTGTTCTTCAGGACCTTGTCGATCCGCGCCTTCTCCACGTTGAGGATCTTGCCGCGGATGGGGAGGATCGCCTGGAAGCGCGAGTCGCGGCCGCCCTTGGCCGAGCCGCCGGCCGAGTCGCCCTCGACGATGAACAGCTCGCACTTCTCCGGGTCGTTCCACTGGCAGTCGGCCAGCTTGCCGGGCAGCCCGCTGCCGGACTCCAGCAGGGACTTGCGGCGCGTCAGGTCGCGGGCCTGGCGGGCGGCCATGCGGGCGCGTGAGGCCTGCAGGCACTTGTTGATGATGTCCTTGGCCTCGCCCGGGTTGCGCTCGAACCAGTCGCGCAGGTGGTCGTTGCAGGCCTTCTGGACAAACGACTTGGCCTCGGTGTTGCCCAGCTTGGTCTTGGTCTGGCCCTCGAACTGCGGGTCGGAGAGCTTGACCGAGATGATCGCGGTGAGGCCCTCGCGGACGTCCTCGCCGGACAGGTTGTCGTCCTTGCCCTCCTTGAGGAACTTCTGCTCGCGCGCGTAGCGGTTGACGATGGTCGTCAGCGCGGCGCGGAAGCCCTCCTCGTGGGTTCCGCCTTCGGCGGTGTTGATCGTGTTGGCGAAGGTGTAGACGGACTCCGCGTAGGAGTTGTTCCACTGCATCGCGATCTCGACCGCTATGCCGTCGCCCTCGGTCTCGAAGGAGATGATCGACGCGTGGGCCGGCTCCTTCTTGTCGTTGAGGTGCTTGACGAAGTCGGCCAGGCCGCCCTCGTACAGGTATTCGACCCGGTGCGGCTCGCCGTTGACGTGGTCGGGGCGCTCGTCGGTGAAGACGATGGCGAGGCCCTTGTTGAGGAAGGCCATCTCCTGGAACCGGCGCGAGAGCGTCTCGAAGTTCCATGTCGTGGTCTCGAAGACGTTGGCGTCGGGCCAGAACGTCACGCTGGTGCCGGTCTCGTCGGTCTCCTCGCCCTTGGCCAGCGGAGCGGTCGGCTTGGAGTGGTCGAAGGAGATGCGCCAGTAGTGGCCGTTCTGCTTGATCTCGACGTCCATGGCCGTGGACAGCGCGTTGACGACGGCCGAGCCGACGCCGTGGAGGCCGCCGGAGACGGCGTAGGCCTGGCTGTCGAACTTGCCGCCGGCGTGCAGGGTCGTCAGCACGACCTCGACCGCGGAGCGCTTCTCGACGGGGTGTATGCCGGTGGGGATGCCCCGGCCGTTGTCGACCACGCGCACGCCGTTGTCGGCGAGCAGCGTGACCTCGATCCGGTCGGCGTAGCCCGCGAGCGCCTCGTCGACCGCGTTGTCGACGATCTCCTGGACGAGGTGGTGCAGGCCGCGCTCGCCGGTCGAGCCGATATACATACCCGGGCGCTTGCGTACGGCCTCAAGCCCCTCGAGTACGGTGATTGAGCTAGCGTCGTAGGACAACTGCGTAATCCTCCTGCCGCGGACACGCGGCGGGGACGCTCGAATGCGAAAAAGCTGCCCCTGCCGTGCCCGTCACCGTCGTGAGTGCCCCGATGCGCGGTCACCCAGGGGAGTCGGCTTGCCTGCCGGGGTGACACGCAAGCGGACGTGTCCGGAATCCGCTTTCATTCTACCGGGTCCGGAGCCCGAAGGTGGCATTGAACGCGCCTGTGATGCTCTCTGGCTCGTTTTCCCCCCGGATCAGCATCCCCCCTCCCGATCGGGGGGTCAGCGCGTCTGGGAGCCCTCTGATCGCCCAACAGCCTGCCCAGAGCCACGCGAGCGCCCGCTGCTGGAACGCAGCCGGCCGCGGCGGCACGAAAGACCTGCTGTGGACGGCCGGCGGACCGGCTATCCGTAGGTGTCGCCCGGGCCCCGGCTTCCGGTCACCCGCAATCCGCCCGTGGGGCGTGGGGCGTTCATCGGGCCTCTGACCTTCACCTTCGTCACGGTGTTGTCGCCGAGCTCCTCGTTGAGGCGGCGTACGAGGGTGCGCGCCAGCAGCCTGACCTGCGTCGCCCACGCCGTCGAGTCGGCCGCCACCAGCACCTCGCCGTCTTCGAACGACTCGGGCTTGGTGTGGGCGGCCAGGTCGGGACCGACGATGTCGGCCCACCGGCCGAACACGCCGCCCACGGCCGCGGACTGCTCCCAGCCCCGGGCCGCCAGCAGGTCGGCGATGGCCCGGCCGAACAGCAGCGGGTCGCCGGCGTCCCGGCGCGGGCCGGCCGCCCTGCGCCGGGGCTCGCTGCGCGGCAGCTGGCCCCGCTTGGCCGCGTCGGCCTTGGCCTGGGCGAGCTTCTCCCTGGCCAGGGCGGCGCCCCTGGCCGTGGCGTCGTGGTCAGCGGACACGTCGCACGCTCCCTTCAGCGACCTCGAATCTGGCTCCGGACAGCTCGGGCGGCACGTCGTCGTCCACAGCCGCCGTGATGAGGACCTGCTCGGCAGGGGCGACGATCTCGGCGAGACGGCGCCTGCGCTGCGCGTCGAGCTCCGCGAACACGTCGTCGAGGATCAGCACCGGGTCGCCGCCGTCGGCCCGCAGCAGGTCGTAGGCGGCCAGCCGCAGGGCCAGCGCGAACGACCAGGACTCGCCATGGCTGGCGTAACCCCTGGCGGGCAGCTCGCCGAGGCCGAGAACCAGGTCGTCGCGGTGGGGGCCGACGAGCGTCACGCCGCGTTCGAGCTCGGCGGGACGGACCTCCAGCAGCCGCTCCTTGAGCCGCTCCTCAAGAGTTTTCCCCAGGTCTGTGGATAACGTCGGCGCATCGGAAGATCCCCTCTCACCGGGGATTTCGTCCTCAGAGGCGTCGTCGCCTGTGGACAACGTGCTGCGATAGGCCAGCGTCGCGGGGGCGCTGGTGGGGGCCAGCGCGGCGTAGGCCCCGGCGACCAGCGGGCGCAGCGACTCGATCAGCTCGAGGCGGGCGCGCAACAGCTCGGCGCCGTGGCGCGCGAGATGGGCGTCCCACACCTCCAGCGTGCCCAGGACGTCGCCGGCGCCCGCCGCCGCGAACCCGGCCTCACTCTCGGCCTTCCGTCCGCTCCTGGCGCCTCTGCGGGCCTGCGCGGCCGTACGCAGGAGCGCGCCGCGCTGCTTCAGCACCCGGTCGTAGTCGGCGCGTACGCCGGCGAACCGCGGAGTCCTGGAGACCAGCAGGTCGTCGAGGAAGCGGCGGCGCTCGGACGGGTCGCCCTTGACCATGGCGAGGTCCTCGGGGGCGAACAGGACCGTGCGCAGCAGCCCGACGACGTCGCGCGCGCGGGACACGGGGGAGCGGTTGAGCCGGGCGCGGTTGGCCCTGCCGGGGTTGATCTCCAGCTCCACGAGGGCGCGCCGGTCGTCCCTGTGGACGGCGCAGCGGACGACTGCCCGCGAGGCGCCGTGGCGCACCAGCGGCGCGTCGCTCGCCACCCGGTGGCTGGAATGGGTCGCCACGTAGCCCAGCGCCTCGACGAGGTTGGTCTTGCCCTGGCCGTTGGGCCCCACGAAGGCCGTGACGCCCGGCTCCAGGCCGAGCTCCACGGACGTGTAGGACCGGAAATCGGTCAGCGACAGGTGGGCGACATGCACCCCACGAAGGTTAGTCGGCCGCGCCGACCTCTGCGGTCACCGGCTCACAGCCTGTGGAAAACTCACTCCCGCTCGCCGTCGCGGGGCAGCGGGGGCACGTCCGCGCCCGGCGCGTCGGCGCCCTTGGCCGTCGAGCCCTCGGCCGAGGTGGTCGCGTGGCCGCCGAACTGGTTGCGCAGCGCGGCCACCACCTTCATCGCCGGAGGGTCGTCCTGCCGCGAGCCGAACCTGGCGAACAGCGCGGCGGTGATCACGGGCAGCGGCACCTCGTGGTCGACGGCGGCCTGCACGGTCCACCGGCCCTCCCCGGAGTCCTGCGCGTAGCCGCGCAGGCCCTCCAGGTGCTCGTCGTCGTCGAGCGCCCGCACCATGAGGTCGAGCAGCCAGGAGCGGATCACGGTGCCGGTGCGCCAGCTGCTGAAGCAGCCCCGCACGTCCTTGACCACGTCGGAGGCCTCGAGCAGCTCCCAGCCTTCGGCGAAGGACTGCATCATGCCGTACTCGATGCCGTTGTGGACCATCTTCGCGAAGTGGCCGGCGCCCACGTCGCCGGCGTGCACGAAACCGTCCTCGCCCTCGGGCTTGAGCGTCTCGAAGATCGGCATGAGGCGCTCGACGTGCGGCCGGTCGCCGCCGCACATGAGGGCGTAGCCGTTGTCGAGACCCCAGACGCCGCCGCTCACGCCGCAGTCGACGAAGCCGACGCCCTTGCCGGCCAGCTCGGCGGCGTGCTTCTGGTCGTCCACATAGTGGGAGTTGCCGCCGTCGACGACCACGTCGCCCGCTGACAGCAGCTCGCCGAGGTCGTCGATCGTCTGCTGGGTGGGCGCGCCCGCCGGCACCATCACCCAGACCGTGCGGGGGGTCTGCAGCCGACTGACCAGCTCCTTCAGGCTCGCCACGTCGCTGAGGGAGGGGTCGCGGTCGAAACCGACCACGTCGTGACCGCCGCGGCGCAACCGCTCGGCCATGTTGCCGCCCATCTTGCCGAGTCCAACCATGCCGATCTGCATGTTGCCCCACTACCCCCTCGTCCGGATTCCACCATCTCCGACCGATTATTCAGCTAGACAGGCGAATCGGCATGATCAGGTAGCGGTAATCGGGAGTGCCGCCCTCGTCCACAGGCTTTCCACCGGTGAGGATGGCGGGCTTGGTCGAGGTGGTCATCTGCAGGCGGGCCACGTCGGAGTCGATCGCGCCCAGCCCTTCGAGCAGGAACTGGTGGTTGAAGGCGATGTTCATCTCCTCGCCCTCGTACTCGACGGGCAGGGCCTCGACGGCCTGGGCCTCGTCGCCGCTGCCCGCCTCCAGCACGACCTCGCCGCTCCTGAAGGCCAGCCGCACCGGGGTGTTGCGCTCGGCGACCAGGGCGACGCGCTTGACCGCTTCGACGAACGGGCCTGTGGACAGGTCGGCGCGCGCGGAGAACTCGGTGGGCAGCAGTGAGCGGTACTTGGGGAACTCGGGGTCGAGCAGGCGCGTGGTGGTGCGCCGGCCCGCGCTGGAGAAGCCGATCATGCCCTCGCCGGTGCCGCCGGCGGAGCTGAGCGCGATCTCCACCTCGGCGCCGGTGGCGCCCAGGGCCTTGGCCGTGTCGGCCAGGGTCTTGCCGGGGATCATCGCGATGGCGGAGAAGTCGGGCTGGCCCGGCTGCCACTTCAGCTCGCGCACGGCCAGACGGTAGCGGTCGGTCGCGGCGAGGGTGACGGTGTCGCCCTCGATCTCCATGCGCACGCCGGTCAGCATCGGCAGCGTGTCGTCACGTCCGGCGGCGACGGCCACCTGGCTGACGGCGGAGGCGAAGACGTCGCTGCCCACCCGGCCGGCCGCGGGCGGCATGGCGGGGAGCGTCGGGTAGTCCTCCACAGGCATGGTGAGGAGGGTGAACCGGGCGCTGCCGCACGTGACGACCGCCTTGGCGCCCTCCACCACGAAGTCCACAGGCTGTGCGGGAAGCGAGCGGGTGATCTCGGCCAGCAGCTTGCCGGAGACCAGGACCATACCGGGCTCGCCGGTGTGCAGTTCGAGCGTCACCTCCGCCGAGACCTCGTAGTCGAAGCCGGACAGCTTCAACTGCTGCTCCTCGGTGACCTCCAGGCGCATGCCTGCGAGGACGGGCACGGACGGCCGTGCCGGGAGACTGCGTGCCGTCCATGCCACCGCCTCAGCGAGGACGTCTCGCTCGATTCGGAACATCACGGTGATCAGCCTCCTGCTTCGTCGTTGATTCCAAGTGTCTCGCCTCCGGCAGACGCGAACAGCGAGAACCCCTCTATGGGTCTTGAGTTTCTTCTTAAGAGATAAGTGGAGTCATCACACTAGGGGCGGTGGATACTGTGGAAAACCCGCGTCTCCGCAGCTCGACGGCCCGATTTTCATCCACTGCGGGTGTGGGTGACGCCTGGGGGTAACTTCGGCGGCTGGGGATGAAGCCGCGTCGCCCACAGGCCGTCCCCAGATATTGGTGCCTTCGTCCACCGGTCATCCACCGGGTTTCCACCGGTTGTCCACGGGGTAAACGGGTCTTCCGTTCCGCCCTCGGAGACTGTTCACAGGCCGTCCCCAAGTCATCCACCGGTAGTCCCCAGGTTCTCCTCAGGATGTCCCCACTGTTATCCCCAGCCTCTGTGCAGGAAATTTCCGGGCATAGCGGGGCGTACGAACGGCGGCTTGGCGCGTTTCCCCTGATCCACAGCGTTTTCCACAGGGTGTGCATGACGGCTAGGACCCGCGCGACGTCTGTTTGATGCGCATTGTCAGCTCGTTGACCTGGTTGTACATCGAGCGGCGCTCCGCGATGAGCGAGCGGATCTTGCGTTCGGCGTGCATCACGGTCGTGTGGTCGCGGCCGCCGAACTGCTGCCCGATCTTCGGCAGCGACAGCTCCGTCAGCTCCCTCGCCAGATACATCGCGATCTGCCGCGCGTTCACCAGAGCCCTGCTGCGCGAGCTGCCGCACAGGTCGTCGATGCTGATGCCGAAGTATTCGGACGTCTTCGCCATGATCGTGGCGATGGTGATCTCCGGCCCCGACTCCGAGGTGATCAGGTCCTTCAGCACCACCTCGGCCAGCTGGAGATCCACACCCTGCCGGTTGAGGCTGGCGAACGCGGTGACCCTGATCAGCGCCCCCTCCAGCTCGCGGATGTTGGTGGAGATCCGGCTGGCGATGTACTCCAGCACCTCCGGCGGCGCCGCCAGGCCCTCCTGTATGGCCTTCTTCCTGAGGATCGCGATCCGCGTCTCCAGCTCGGGCGGCTGCACGTCGGTGATCAGGCCCCACTCGAACCGGTTGCGCAGCCGGTCTTCCAGCGTGATCAGCTGCTTCGGCGCCCGGTCACTGGAGATCACGATCTGCTTGTTGGCGTTGTGGAGCGTGTTGAAGGTGTGGAAGAACTCCTCCTGCGTCTGCTCCTTGCCCTCCAGGAACTGGATGTCGTCCACGAGCAGGATGTCGATCGCGCGGTAGCGGCCCCGGAAACCGTCGGCCTTGTGGTCGCGGATGCTGTTGATGAAGTCGTTGGTGAACTCCTCGGAGCTCACGTAACGCACCCGGGCGCCGTCGTACAGGCTCTGCGCGTAATGCCCGATCGCGTGGAGCAGGTGAGTTTTCCCCAGCCCCGAGTCGCCGTAGATGAACAGCGGGTTGTACGCCTTGGCCGGCGATTCGGCGACGGCCACGGCCGCGGCGTGCGCGAAGCGGTTGCTGGCGCCGATGACGAAGGTCTCGAAGGTGTATTTCTGGTTGAGCCGGGCCGGCTCGCTGGGCTTGCTGCTCTTGGCTTCCCACCGGTTCGGCGCCGGTTCCGGCGCCTTCTCCACAGGCGGTGTGTACGACGGAGGCTGGTCGAACGTGCCCGGGTCGAAAGAGAACGAAGGCTGTGGATATTCGGTGGACGGCTGGCCGGATTCCGGCTGTGGAGAATAGAACTGCGGGGGCTCGGAAACCTGGAAATGCTGGGGTGGCGCACCCTGTGGAAAACGCGGCTGGGGGTCCTGCCCCTGGGGATAACCATTACCCCCAGGCTGGGGATGAAGATCCTGCTTGGGCGGCTCGGGGGCGGTGGTGTCGATCATCACGGCCAGCCGCATGGCGCGGCCCAGCTCCTGGGACAGCGCGTGAGCCACGAGCGGGCGCAGCTTGCCCTCGATGAGGTCCTTCAGGAAGTCGTTGGGGACGCCGAGCACGATCGTGTCGTCCGCGAGAGCGATGGGGCGCACCATCCCGAGCCAGGTGCGCTGCTGTATGGGCACGTTCTCGTTGAGAAAGTTGCCCAGAGCCCTGGCCCATACCGCGCCGAGGTCGACGTTGGTCATCGGGCGTTTCCCCCTCCTTCCTATCGCGGCCCCCCCCGCGAGTGTTATCCACACCCAGAGGGCCACCGCCTCGCGATCAGCCCTGCCGTCCACAGCGTCGAGCCCGGGTGGGAACCCCCAGGGTCTCCACAGGAGATCCACAAGTTGTGCACAGCCCTGCTAGTGGGTCTGGAAGGGCCGACAGTATCTATGTGCACAGCTGTGTTCAAGGCGTTGTCCACAGCCTAGTGGTACCTGAGTGCACAACATGTGGACGTCGGCGGGCCGGTGGAAAAGTCGCCTGTGGATCCGTGGATGACGGTTCCGGTTTGACCTGGGGCGCTCCTGACCCGTAACGTACGACGGTCGGCTTGTCACGCGTCGGCTATTTCGCGTGCCCTCGCCTTAATGACAGGCCAGCCATGTGTGTTCAGCGCCTCGTGCGCACCCTCAAGCCTGGAGCCCACTCGTGAGCAAGCGTACTTTCCAGCCGAACAACCGTCGCCGCGCGAAGACCCACGGCTTCCGGCTGCGGATGCGCACCCGGGCCGGTCGTGCCATCCTCGCCTCTCGCCGCCGCAAGGGCCGCGAGAAGCTGTCGGCCTGATCGACCCGCGCCCGACTTTCCGCCCGCCGGTGACTTGTGCCGGCGGGCGATAGGCGTATTCCCATGCTTTCCCGGCCATCCCGCATGCGGCGGGGCGACGACTTCCAGAAGGCGATCAAGCGCGGAAATCGCGCCGGTCGCCCTACTTTGGTGATACATCTCGCCGTTTCTGGGGAAGAGACGCCTCTGGTGGGTTTCGTGGTGAGCCGGGCCGTCGGAGGCGCGGTGGTGCGCAACAAGGTCAAGCGGCGGCTCCGACACCTGATGCGCGAGCGTCTCGACCGGCTTCCGAGAGGTAGCCTGCTTGTGGTACGCGCCAACCCCCCGGCCGCGTCAGCGCGATACGAGCACCTCGCCGCCGAGCTCGACTCCACCCTGGACCGATTGCTCAGGCGGCACGAGTCCGCGATGGATGGGCAGCAGAGATGACGGAGCAGCCGCAAGGGACGCCGAGCCTCGCCGCTCGCGTGCTGATCGTCCCCATCCGGTTCTATCGGGCGTTCATCAGCCCCCTGCTCGGTCCACGCTGCCGCTTCTACCCATCGTGCAGCGCGTACGGGCTTGAGGCGATGTCCGTACACGGAGCCCTGCGCGGCACATGGTTGACTGTCCGGCGCATCGGGCGGTGCCACCCATTCCACCCCGGAGGTATAGACCCGGTGCCCCCACGCCCGGTTCGGTCTCACGAATTGCAAGGGAGATAGCTCAGTGGAGCTGTCCTGGCTGAGCTGGCTCTATGAAGCCGTAGCCTTCGTCATCACCTGGATCCATACGGGATACGCCACCTTCCTCAACCCGGACAGTGGCCTGACGTGGGCGTTGACCATCATCACGTTGACCGTGCTGATGCGGATCTGCATCTTCCCGCTCTTCCTCAAGCAGATGCGCTCGTCGAAGAAGATGCAGGAGCTCGCCCCCAAGGTGGCGGACATCCGCAAGCGCTACAAGAACGACAAACAGCGCATGAACCAAGAGGTCATGGCGCTGTACCAGGGCGCGGGCGCGAACCCGCTGGGCGGGTGCCTTCCCGTTCTGGCGCAGTTCCCGATCTTCATCGGCATGTTCACCGTGCTGCAGGCGATGGCCAGCGGCGAGCCGAAGTTCGGCATGACCCAGGAGCTGGTCGACAGCGCCGGCAAGGCGCACATCTTCGGCGCCCCGCTGCCGGCCTACTTCTTCATGCCCGAAGCGGACATGATCGCCCTGGACGCGAGCCCCGTGCAGACGCGGGTCGTGATGGCGATCTTCGTCGCGCTGAGCTCGCTGACCACGTTCCTCACCGTCCGGCAGAGCGTCACGCGGTCCATGGCGCAGATGCCCGACAACCCGATGGCCCAGCAGCAGAAGATCCTCATGTGGATCTCGCCGCTGTTCGCGTTCTTCAGCCTGAACTTCCCGCTCGGCCTGATCCTCTACTGGGTCACCACCAACGTGTGGACGCTCGGCCAGCAGCACTGGTTCTACAGCCGCAACCCGATGCCGCAGTTCGACGCCAAGGGCAACGTGATCCCGGTCAAGCCCAAGCCGAGCCTGTCCCAGCGGCTGCGCGGGACGACTCCGGAAGAAGAGGCCCCCGCCCCGCCTCCTGAGCCTAAGATCGTCAGGAACCAGCCCAGCCGCCAGAGCCGCAGCAAGCGCACCGGCAGCAAGAAGTCGTGATTACGAAGGAGAGGCCGGTCATGACCGAGGCCGAGCAGGAGAAAGCTCCTGATCTCAACGCGCTGGAGCAGGAAGGCGAGATCGCGGCCGACTACGTCGAAGGCCTTCTCGACATCGCCGACATCGACGGCGACATCGACATGGACGTCGAGGGAGACCGCGCGATGGTCTCCGTCGTCGGCATCAAGAGCAACGAGCTGGTCGGCCCCG
Organism: Nonomuraea sp. NPDC054003; assembly: GCF_055585125.1. Classification (NCBI taxonomy): domain Bacteria; kingdom Bacillati; phylum Actinomycetota; class Actinomycetes; order Streptosporangiales; family Streptosporangiaceae; genus Nonomuraea; species Nonomuraea sp. NPDC054003. The sequence goes on along the minus strand of NZ_JBVJKR010000016.1, from coordinate 201,524 downwards.
ACGGCGAGGTGCTGGAAGCGCTGCAGGAGCTCACCCGGCTGGCCGTCCACAGGCAGACGGGGGAGCGGTCGCGCCTCATGCTCGACGTCGCCGGCTACCGCGAGCGCCGCCGCGCGGAGCTCACCAAGCTCGGCACCGAGGTCGCCGACCAGGTCAAGGATCACGGTGAGCCCAGGGCTCTGGAGCCGATGACCCCCTTCGAACGCAAGATCGTCCACGACGCGGTGGCGGCCGCCGGCCTCCGCAGCGAGTCCGAGGGCGAGGAGCCCAACCGCTACGTCGTGGTCATGCCCGCCTGACCACTCCTCTGGCATCCCGGCCGCCGGCCCGCCTTCGGGCGCCGGCGGCCGCTCGCGTTTCCGGGCCTCTCCCAGGAGCTTTCAGGGGTACGAGCGAGCATCCGTTCTATCCACAGCCTTATCCACAGACCCCCTCTCCAGCTGCGCTTCCGCATTGTGGAAAAGTCGGCGCGGCGCGCTCTGGGGTTCCGTTCAGGCAGGGCCGATAGTCTTCGGTGAGATCGCCTGCCCAGCCTAGAAACCGTCACCCATGAGAAAGGGTCACCAAGCAGTGAGCGACGAGCTGCCGCCTCCGCCGGACATCGCGCGGGACGTGTTCACCGGCGACGCCTGGGATCGTGCCCAGGAGTTCGCCGGACTGCTCGCCGGCCCCGGGGTGGTGCGAGGGCTGCTCGGCCCGCGCGAGGTGCCGCGGATCTGGGACCGTCACCTGCTCAACTGCGCCGTCGTCGCGGAGGCCGTGCCTCATGACGCCCGCCTGGTCGACATCGGCTCCGGCGCGGGCCTGCCCGGGCTGGTGCTGGCGATCGTCCGGCCGGATCTCACGGTCACCCTGCTGGAGCCGCTGCTCCGCCGTACCGTGTTCCTGGAGGAGTGCGTCGAGGCGCTCAAGCTCGACAACGTCGAGGTGCTGCGCGGCCGCGCCGAGGAGCTGAAGGGCAAGCGGGAGTTCGACGTCGCGAGCGCCCGCGCCGTCGCGCCGCTCGACCGGCTGCTCACCTGGGCGATGCCGCTGCTCCGCGAGGGCGGCGAGCTCATCGCCATGAAGGGGGAGCGGGCCGCCGAGGAGCTTACCGAGGCGGAGCCACGACTCAAGGCCGTCGGCGCCCTCACGGCCGAGCTTGTGACCGTGGGGCACGGTAAGGTCGAGCCGCCTGCAACACTGGTGCGAGTCGTAGCGGGTCGCGCGCCGGAGCAGAAAAGGCGGCGACGAAGGAGGTGACGGCATGCCAGTCGCGCAATGCGGTCTGGGCTGGCCGGACAGGCCTCTGTCCGAGAATCCCACCGGGGTTGGCTGGCCCGAAACGGGCGTGTCCCGACAGCGAATCCCCGTCACCGATACGCCACGGGTTGAAAGGATGGCCATCGTGACCCAGACCCCCCTGAACCCAGGTGATTCGCCGTTGGTACGAGAGGCGCTCAACTCAGTGGTTTCACGTGAAACACCGGCCGCACAGTTGCCCGCCCAGGCGGGTGATCTCCCCCTGGGCGACAGTGACGCCTGGCCCAAGCCGGCGAAGACCCGGGTGATCGCGGTGGCGAACCAGAAGGGTGGCGTCGGCAAGACCACGACCTCGGTGAACATCGCGGCCGCGCTGTCGATGAAGGGCGAGCGCGTGCTGGTGGTCGACCTGGACCCCCAGGGCAACGCGTCCACCGCGCTGGCCACCGAGCACCGTGGTGACGTGCCGGATGTCTATCAGGTGCTGGTCGACGACCTGCCGATGGCGGACATCGTCAAGCAGGTCCCCGACATGCCCAACCTCTACTGCGCCCCCGCCACCATCGACCTGGCCGGCGCGGAGATCGAGCTCGTCTCCCTGGTGGCTCGGGAGGCGCGGCTGCGCCGGGCGCTGGCCGCGTACGACTCCATGGACTTCGACTACATCATCATCGACTGCCCGCCGTCGCTCGGCCTGCTCACGGTCAACGCCCTGGTCGCGGCGGACGAGGTGATGATCCCGATCCAGTGCGAGTACTACGCGCTGGAAGGTCTCGGGCAGCTCCTCAGGAACGTCGACCTCATCAAGGTCCACCTCAACCCGACGCTCCGCCTGTCCACGATCGTCCTCACCATGTACGACGGCCGCACCCGGCTGGCTTCACAGGTGGCGGAGGAGGTCCGGGCGCACTTCGGGGACACGGTGCTCAACACGCTGATCCCGCGTAGCGTCCGCCTCTCGGAGGCGCCCAGCTACGGGCAGTCGGTGATGACGTACGATCCGGGCTCCAGTGGTGCGATGGCCTACATGGACGCCGCTCGGGAGATCGCCCACCGCGCGTTGGTGTGATCTCTCTGGGTCATGACGGGACGGTGCCCTTTCGACGGCAGCGACCAGCGGCTCAACGGCAGTGGCCAGAGGCTCAGCAGCCGCCGAGCACCTGATGAGGGTCGGCCGCCTGAGCTGATTGAGTCGTGCATGCCCGCTGTGCCCCCTCTCGGGGGTTCTGGCATCGGGTGTGTTCAGGGCATGGTGGTGTAAATCCGGTGGGACGGTGTGTAGAGGCGGCCCTGGCCGGGGCAGGCAACGGTAACCTCTGCTGGAGTGACCGGAATCGGTTCGGGTGGATGAGGAGACGCAGTGAGCCAGCAGCGGCGGGGATTGGGCAAGGGGCTGGGGGCGCTCATTCCGACCGGTCCCATTGTCGACGGCGCGGGGACGGTGCCCCCTGCCAACGGTTCGGCGGCGCCGGAGGCCGGGCCGAAACCCGTCGCCGGGGCGTACTTCAAGGAAGTCGCCGTCTCCGCGATCGTGCCGAACCCGCGTCAGCCGCGTGAGGTGTTCGACGACGAACGCCTTCTGGAGCTGGAGGCGTCGATCCGCGAGGTCGGTCTCCTGCAGCCCGTGGTGGTGCGCCCGGTCGGTGGCGGACAGTACGAGCTCATCATGGGGGAGCGGCGGCTGCGGGCCTGCAAGATGGCGGGCCTGCAGGAGATTCCGGCGATCGTCCGCAACACCCGTGACACCGACCTCCTCCGCGACGCCCTGATCGAGAACCTCCAGCGGGAGCAGCTCAACCCGCTGGAAGAGGCCGCCGCCTACCAGCAACTCCTCGACGACTTCGATGCAACCCACGACCAGCTCGCCCAGAAGGTCGGTCGTTCCCGCTCACACATCACCAACACCCTCCGCCTGCTCAACCTCCCGCCGGAAGTTCAGCTCAAGGTCGCGGCCGGCTCCATCACGGCCGGTCACGGGCGCGCTCTGCTCGGCCTGTCCACGCCGGAGGAGATGATCCTGCTCGCCAAGCGCATCAGCGCCGAGTTGCTCTCGGTGCGCGCGGTGGAGGAGATCGTCGCCCTTGGTAGCGCCCAGGCCGCTCCGGCCAAGCCCGTCCGTGAACGCCAGGCCGGCAAGCCCACCGCCCCGGGCCTCTCCCATCTCGCGGACCGGCTCTCTGATCACTTCGAAACCAAGGTGAAGGTCGACCTCGGGCGCCGGAAGGGGCGCATCGTGGTGGAGTTCGCCACGATCGACGACCTTGAGCGCATCATCGGCACGATGGCGCCTGAGGCGGCCCGTGCCATGCGAGAGGCCGGGGAGTAGTTCCGGTTCAAGTCCTCGGTTTCACGTGAAACGTCCGCCGACTGCCCACGCCCCGTGTTTCACGTGAAACACGGGGCTTCTTGTTGGCGGCGCTGTGGGACTTCGCTCCTCGTGTCGTGGTGAAGGTCCTTGCCTATGGCTCGTGGTTCTCCATCCGGGGAGGGCTCGGGGGCGTGTTTCACGTGAAACGTAGGGCTTGGTGTTTCTGGCGCTGCGAGACTGCCTGTCTCGTGGCGGCGGTGAGCGTCGTTGCCCATGGCTCGTGACTCTCCCCGCCCTGCGAGGGCGCTTGGGACGTGTTTCACGTGAAACACGGGTGGGGCGTTAGGCGGTGGCTGCCTTGCGGATGTCGTCGAGGAAGTCGTCGACATGTTCCGGTGTCGTGTCGAAGGCGGTCATCCAGCGGACGACGCCTGCCGTCTCGTCCCAGAAGTGGAAGAGATAGCGGCGCTTGAGCGCGGTGGCGACCTGGATGGGGAGCCGCGCGAAGACGGCGTTGGACTCGACGGGATACTCCAGGGCGACACCGGGGACGTCGGCGAGGCCGTTCGCCAGGCGGAGGGCCATGGCGTTGGCGTGGGCCGCGTTCTGCCGCCACAGGTCGTCGGTGAGAAGCGCGCTGAGCTGAGCCGAGATGAAGCGCATCTTCGAAGCGAGCTGGAGCGACTGGCGGCGCAGGAACGGGACGGAGTCGGCGAGGGACGGATCCAGGACGACGACCGCTTCGGCGGCCAGCGCGCCGTTCTTGGTGCCGCCGAAGCTGAAGACGTCCACGCCCACCGCCGTGGTGATCGCGTCGAGGCCGTACCCGCGATGGGCCGCCGCGTTGGCCAGCCGGGCGCCGTCGACGTGCAGGCGCATGCCGGCGGCGTGGGCGGTCTCGGCCAGGGCGGCGATCTCGTCGGGGGAGTAGCAGGTGCCGAGTTCGGTGACCTGGGAGATGGAGACGACGCGCGGCTGGGGCTGGTGGTGGTCGCCCAGCACGGACAGCCGGGAGGTGATGTCACCAGGGCGCAGCTTGCCGTCCGGAGTCGGGACGGTCATGAGCTTCACGCCGAGGATGCGTTCCGTGGCGCCGGTCTCGTGGGTGGCGATGTGGGCGGTGTCGGGGCAGATGATCGCGTCATAGCGGCCGAGCATGAGGGCCAGGCCGACCATGTTCGCGCCCGCGCCGTTGAGCACGGCGAAACCCTCGGCATGAGAGCCGAACACGTCCTTGACGCGCTGCTCGAACGCCCCCGTCCAGGTGTCGCCGCCGTATGCGGGTGCGTCGCCCTGATTGGCGGCGGCCATGGCTTCGAGGATGGCTGGATGGACGCCGGCGTGGTTGTCGCTGGCGAAGCTCTTCGGGTAGGTCGGCTCGATCACACGCCAAGGCTACTTACGAAAGAGACGCCCCTTCGCACGAGATCCGTCGCATCCGATCGAGGATGGCCGCACCCGCATCCAGGAACGAGCACGCCGACGACCGGCGACCTGAGCGACATCCAGAAAGCCGCCCAACGCGCTACCCCGGACCACGGCAACCGGCGATTCCCACAGGCGTGACCCCAGCACCTCGGCGGACAGCAAATCAGAAGGGACACACTCCCACGCCCTCGACGCGAGTTCCGGCTTCGATAGGAGGCGAGTCTCAGGCAGGAGAGCCACCACGGTCGGGTCGGTGGCAGGCGCTGTACCTGGACCTCGGCGAGGGCGAGTCCAGTAGAAGGCGGTGGTGCTTACGACGGGGAGGCATTCCCACAGACTCGGCAGAGGACGCTGCTCCCGCTCTTGGAGAGGACGAGTCCAGTAGGAGGCGCTGCGCCTCAATCCCGGTGGTTGGGCGCGCATGACGAGGCGCCACCACGCCCTTCAGCGGGGGCGTCCCAGCTCGGCGCGGCGCATCGGGCGGGAGAGCCCCACGGCCCCTGTGCGGCGGGGTCGACGCTAGGAGTTGCTCCCGGCCTTGGCGGGTGGTGCGTCTGGCGGGAGGCATTCCTACGGACTTCGGCGGAGGGCGCTGCCCCCGGCTCTCGGAGAGGGCGGCGAGTTCCGTGGGAGGTCCTTCCTTGAACCTTGGCGAGTGCGGCGGGACGCGCTCCGACGCTCCTCGGGGCGAGGCCCGCATCGGCGGGTGGCGACTCCATGAAACCCGGCATGGCCGGGGCATGGCAGGAGTTGTTCTCGACCTCGGCGAGCGCGAGCCTCGCAGGAGGCGCTCCTACGCCTCTCGACGGGAGGCAAGGACCGGCTTCGGTGAGTGGCGACTCCCGAGAGGGGAGATGCTTGCTGAGGCTGCGTGGGAGAACAGCGGGAGGCGCTGCTTTCGACCTCGGCGTGTTGCGCATCGGACGGGATCGTCCCATGGACGTCGGTGTGGCGACCTCGGCGTGTGGCGCGTCCGGCGGGAGGCGCTCCCACAGACCTTGGCGGAGGGCGCTGCTCTCGACTTCAGCGGTCGTGTGCGATGGGACGCTCCGACGCTTCTCGGGGCGGCTCCCAGCTTCGGCGGACGGCGAGTCCCCTGCGGGAGGGCTCCATGGATTCCGACGTGGCTGGGCTGACAGGAGGCGCTGCTCTCGACCTCGGCGGGATGCGCTCCTGCACCCCCCAGGACGAGTCCGAGTTCGGCTGAGAACCTCGCGTGGCCGGTGGAGACAGTCCTCCCGACCTCAGGGGGGAAGCGCGTCCTGGGGAGGGAAGTCAGAGGGTGGAGAGGTTGGGGCGGGGGCGGGAGGCGGCGTTCTGGAGGAGGGCGCGGCAGAGGTCGCCGAGGTCCTGGCCGGCCGCTTCCGCCGCCATCGGCAGGAGGGAGGTCTCCGTCATGCCGGGTGCGACGTTCACCTCCAGGAAGTGGGGGGTGTCGGTGGCGTCGACGATGAGGTCGGTGCGGGAGATGTCGCGCAGGCCGAGCGCCGTGTGGGCCGTTACGGCGGTTTCGGCGCAGGCCGCCGCCGCGGCGGGGGACAGGCGGGCGGGGGCGAAGAACTCCGTGTGGCCGGCCGTGTAGCGGGCGGCGTAGTCGTACACGCCCTCGTCGGGGACGATCTCCACGGCCGGGAGGGCGACGGGACCCTCGCCCAGGTCGACGACCGAGACCGCGACCTCGATGCCCTCGACGTACCGCTCGATCAGCGCGGTATCGCCGTAGGCGAAGCAGCCGACCATCGCGGCCGGGAGCTCCTCGGCGGTGCGGACGATGGAGGCGCCCAGGGCGGAGCCGCCGCGGGCGGGCTTGACGAACAGGGGAAGGCCGAGCTGGTCGACGATGCGGCCGAGCACGGCCGTCGCGCCGAGGTCGTGGAACGTCTCCTTGGGCAGCGTGATCGAGGCGGGCGTGCGCAGGCCGACCGAGCGGACGACGGCCTTGGCCGTGGGCTTGTCGAAGGCGACCCGGCACGCGTCGGGGTCGGCTCCCACGTACGGCACGTTGAGGAGCTCCAGCACCGAGCGGATCGCGCCGTCTTCGCCGGCTCCGCCGTGGAGCGTCACGAACACGGCGTCGGGCGGGTCGGCCAGGATCGACGGCACCAGCGACGCGTCCGTGTCGCGGGCCTCCACGTCGATGCCCGCCGCCCTGAGCACCTCGCTCACCCGGCGGCCGGAGCGCAGGGAGACCTCACGCTCGTAGGAAAGGCCGCCGGCCAGCACGAGCACGTGGCCCAGGTCGCTCATCTCTTCTCCTCGCTGATCGCCCGAGGTCCAACCGTACCGGCGGAGAAGGGGCGGTGGCGTACGACGGGCGTGGTTCACGCCGGCCGGGTGGAACGGCGAACGACCGGCGTCCGCGCGGACGCCGGTCGTTCGTGAGGTGGTCAGGCCAGGTCGGGGCCGGGCGTGTCCACGCCGGGGTGGTCCCGGGTGGAGCCGGTGCCGAACGTGTCGCGCAGCTGCATCTCCTGCTCGATGACGCCCGCCAGACGGCGGACGCCCTCCCGGATGCGGTGCGGCTCCGGATAGCAGAACGACAGCCGCATGTGGCGGGCGCCGCTGCCGTCGGAGAAGAACCCGGTGCCCGGAACGAACGCCACCCGCTCGGCCACCGCGCGGGGCAGGATCGCCTTCGAGTCGAGCCCTTCGGGAAGCGTCGCCCAGACGAAGAACCCGCCCGCGGGCCGTGTCCAGGTGACCTCCGGAGGCATCAGCGACTCCAGGGCGTCGAGCATGGCGTCGCGGCGCTCGCGGTAGAGCTCCTTGAACGTCTTGATCTGCTCGCGCCACGGCTGCGTGGCGAGGTACTGGCCGACGGCCAGCTGGGTGAACGACGAGTGGGACAGCACGGCCGACTCCATGGCGAGCACGAGCTTGTCGCGGACGGCGTGCGGGGCGAGCGCCCAGCCGACGCGGAAGCCCGGGGCGAGCGTCTTGGAGAACGACCCGAGGTAGACCACCCCGTCGGGGTTGTCCGCGCGCAGCGCGCGCATCGGCTCGCCGTCGAAACCGAGCAGCCCGTACGGGTTGTCCTCGACGATGAGCACCCCGGCGCGCTGGCAGATGTCGAGCACCTGCTGGCGCCGCGCGGTGTTGAGCGTGACGCCGCCGGGGTTGTGGAAGGTCGGGATCGTGTACAGGAACTTGATCGGAGCTCCCGCCGTTTCCAGGGCGTAGATGGTCTGGGCGAGGGATTCGGGCAGGATGCCCTGATCGTCCATAGCGATATGCACCACTTTGGCCTGGTATGCCGCAAAGGTGCCGAGGGCGCCCACGTACGAGGGGCCCTCCGCCAGGACCACATCACCCGGATCGATGAAGATCCGGGTGATCAGGTCGAGTGCCTGCTGTGAGCCGACGGTGACGACCACGTCGTTGCCGCCGGCCTGAATCCCTTCCAGCGCCATGACCTCGCAGATCTGCTCGCGCAGATGCGGGTCGCCCTGGCCGGAGCCGTACTGGAGCGCTACGGGCCCGCGCCTGGTCACGAGATCCGAGACCAGCTCGCCGACCATGTCGAGGGGAAGCGCCGTGACGTACGGCATGCCGCCCGCGAGCGAGACCACCTCGGGCCTCGACGCGACGGCGAAGAGAGCTCGGATCTCGGAGGCGACCATCCCGGTAGCTCGCGCGGCGTACCGGTCGACGTAGGCGTCGATGCGCGACCCTTGGGTCGCGGGCGTCTGACCGTGATCCTGCTCTTCTGTCACGGCCCACCTCCTAGGTGTATATCGATCCGAGACTCCAGGTTACGCCAGCCGGACATGTCGCCCATGACGGGGCGGTACGGCCGTGGTGCCCGCTGGCGAGACCGTCACTGGGCTACGATGCCAGGTGGGGACGCGGTTTTCCGCGCTTTTCCGGGTCTACGATTGGGGCCGTAGTTGTCGCGTCGGCTGGTCAATATCACCCTGGACAATCTGGAAGATCTTCCAAGGCGCTGCCGCCAGTGTGTTTTCTGGGAGCTCGACCCTGTCAGCGGAGAGCGGGCGGTGAAGTCGGGTGACCCGGGGCTGGAGAAGGAGGCCTGGATCTCCGGCACGCTCCTCGAATGGGGGAGCTGCGGGAAGATCGTCTATGTCGACGGGGTGCCTGCGGGGTTCGTGCTCTACAGCCCTCCGCTCTACAGCCCGCGTTCTGTGGCCTTTCCCACGTCCCCGGTCAGCGCCGACGCCGTGCTGCTGATGACGGCCCATATCGTGCAGGAGTTCTCCGGCGGCGGGCTGGGGCGGATGCTCATCCAGGGCGTGGCGAAGGACCTCACGCGCCGTGGGGTCAAGGCGATCGAGGCATTCGGGGACCTCAAATGGGAGGAGCCGAGTTGTGTGGTTCCTGCTGAATATTTGCTTTCCGTAGGCTTTAAAACTGTTCGTCCGCATTTGCGATTTCCGCGGCTACGGCTGGAGCTGAAAACCGCCGTCTCGTGGCGCGAGGACGTCGAGGTCGCCCTGGAACGTCTCCTGGGCTCCATGAGCCCCGAACGCGCCCTTCGCCCGGTCTGACCCCAGTCTGCCCCCGCCCGTCCTCGTACGGGCCCGTCAGCGCCCTCCTGCGGCCAGAGCGGCCAGAGCGGCGCGATCGGCGTCCGGCACCCACTGACGCCGCGGGTCGAGCGGCCGGAACCTCTCGGACACGAAGTCGACGAGCGAGGCCAGCACCGGGTGGTGGTTCTGCCGGTGGTAGAGCAGCGAGCACGGGTAGACGGGGACGGGGTCGACCACCGGGATCTGCACGACACCGGCGTGCCAGGGCAGGCGGCAGCCCTCGCCGACGAACCCGAGGCGTTCGCCCGAGGCGATGTCGGCCACGAAGTGCTCCCAGCCGAAGTCCGGCCCCGTCGCGTCGATCCGAAGGTCGAACGCGGCGCCGAGGAGGCCGTAGAACTCGGCCCACTCGCTGCCGGGGGCGTTGCCGGGCATCCACACGGTCGATCCCGCGAGCCGTGACACCTCCACCGCCCGCCGGTCGGCCAGCGGGTGGTCGCGGCTGATCAGCAGGTGCACCGGGTCGAAGTAGGCCGGCACGTACCGGAGGTCCTCCTCCAGCGTCCCGCTGACGCGGACGAAGGCGGCGTCGACGGATCCCCTGGCGAGCGTGCCGCGGGCCGACCTGAGGCCGTTCGAGGTGGTGACGTCGATGTGCAGGTCCTCGGCCGTACTGTGGAACGCCCTGACCAGCTCGACCGAGGCCAGCCTGGTGTCCAGGACGTCGACCCGGAGCGGGCGGAAACGGCCGCGCAGCACGCCGAGCGCCTGGTCCGCGAGGCCGACGAGGCTGCGCGCGTAGTGCAGGAACGCCCGGCCGTCCTCGGTGAGGGCGGCCCCGTTGCGTGAGCGGTAGAACAACCGCACGCCGAGGTCGGACTCCAGTTTGGCGATCCGTTTGGAGACGGCCTGCTGGCTGATCTCCAGCCGGGTGGCGGCCTCGCTGAAGGAGTGGTCCTCGGTGACGGCGACGAAGGCCCGGACCGTGCCGAGGTCCAGGTCCACATCCGGTGGATGTGGGGGATCGGCGTGTCGATTGTTGGACAACCGGGCCGCCTCTCGGGTCGAATGCTCGGGTTCGCGAGCGAGCCTACAACCGGGAGACGTGGTGTCCTTCGTCCATCTGCATGTGCATACGGAGTACAGCATGCTCGACGGCGCCGCCAAGGTCGGCCTGCTGATGGACGAGGTCGCCCGCCAGGAGATGCCCGCCGTGGCGATGAGTGACCACGGCAACGTGCACGGGGCGTACGAGTTCTTCCGGACGGCGCGCAAGGCCGGAGTCAAGCCCGTCATCGGCATCGAGGCCTACGTCGCCCCGGAGTCGCGGCTCCACCGGAAGCCGGTGTACTACAGCGACAACCTCGCCCTGCGCCGGTCCGACGACGAGACCGGCGAGGGCGGCGACGTCTCCGGGCGCGGCCTCTACACGCACATGACCATGTGGGCGACCGGCGCGCAGGGGCTGCGTAACCTGTTCCGCCTCCAGTCACGGGCCTGGCTGGAGGGTCATGTCCAGAAATATCCGCGTATGGATGATGAACTGCTGGCCGAACACGCCCCCGGCATCATCGCCACCACCGGCTGCCCCTCCGGCCAGGTGCAGACCAGGCTCCGCCTCGGCCAGTACGACCAGGCCGTCGAGGCCGCCGCGCGCTACCGCGACCTCTTCGGCCCCGGCAACTACTTCCTGGAGCTGATGGACCACGGCCTGGCCATCGAGCGCCGGGTCAGGGACGACCTCCTGCGCCTCGGCAAGCGGCTCGGACTGCCGCCCCTGGCCACCAACGACTCCCACTACGTCACGGAGGACCAGGCCGGGGCCCACGACGCGCTCCTGTGCGTGGGCACCGGCAAGCGCCTGGCCGACGCCGACCGCTTCCGGTTCTCCGGCAGCGGCTACTTCATCAAGTCTCCCGCGCAGATGCGCGCGCTCTGGGAGGCCGAGGTGCCCGGCGCCTGCGACAACACGCTGCTGATCGCCGAGCGGGTCGGCGACTACGACGAGGTGTTCGCCCACCGCGATCTGACGCCGCGCTTCCCCGTACCCGAGGGCGAGACCGAGTCGAGCTGGCTGCGCGCGGAGACGCTCGACGGGGCCCGCCGCCGCTACGGCGGCGATCCGCCCCGGGACGTGCTCGACCGCATCGACTACGAGCTGTCCGTCATCGACGCGATGGGGTTCCCCGGGTACTTCCTGGTCGTCGCCGACATCTGCCGGTACGCGCGCGAGAACGGCATCGGCCTGGGCCCCGGCCGCGGCTCCGCCACGGGCTCGATGGTGGCCTACTGCACGGGCATCACCCAGCTCGACCCGATCGAGCACCGGCTCATCTTCGAACGCTTCCTCAACCCCGAACGCGTCACCATGCCCGACGTCGACCTGGACTTCGACGACCGGCGGCGGGACGAGATGATCGACTACGTCACGCGCAGGTACGGCGACGACCGGGTCTGCCAGATCGTCACCTTCAGCACCATCAAGGCCAAGGCCGCCATCAAGGACTCCTGCCGGGTGCTCGGCCTGCCCTACGCGCTGGGCGACCGCATCACCAAGGCGTTCCCCGCGGCGGACGGCGGCAAGGAGATCCCGCTGGCCGCCATCCACGACGCCGCCCACCCCAGGCACGGCGAGGCGAGCGAGCTGCGCCAGATGTACGAGCGGGACCCCGACGTCAAGCGGGTGATCGACACCGCGGCCGGTATCGAGGGCCTGACCCGGGGCACCGGCGTGCACGCCGCGGGCGTGATCCTCTCCAGCGAGCCGCTGATCGACGTGCTCCCGCTGGTCAAACCCAAGGCCGGCGGCCCGGTCATCACCGGCTTCCCGTTCACCCAGGCCGAGGACATGGGCCTGCTGAAGATGGACTTCCTCGGCCTGCGCAACCTCACCGTCATCGGCGACGCCATCGCGGGCGTCCGCGCCAACAAGGGCGTCGACCTCGACATCCTGGACATCCCGCTCGACGACCCGACCACGTACGAACTGCTGGCGCGCGGCGACACGCTCGGGGTCTTCCAGCTCGACAGCGGCGGCATGCGGGTCCTGCTGAGACTGATGCGGCCCACCACGTTCACCGACATCGCCGCGGTGAACGCGCTCTACCGGCCCGGCCCGATGGAGATGAACGCCCACACCAACTACGCGCTGCGCAAGACCGGCAGGCAGCCCGTCGAGCCCATCCACCCGGAGCTGGAACAGGCGCTGGAGCCCATCCTGGGCGACACCTACCACCTGGTCGTCTTCCAGGAACAGGTGATGGCCATCGCCCAGCAGCTGGCCGGCTACTCCCTCGGCGCCGCCGACATGCTGCGCCGGGCCATGGGCAAGAAGAAGAAGGAGGTCCTGGACGCCGAGTGGGACCGCTTCTCCGCCGGGATGCGCGAGCGCGGCTTCTCCGCCGAGGCGATCGGCGCGGTCTGGGACGTGCTGGTCCCGTTCAGCGGCTACGGCTTCAACAAGTCGCACACCGCCGGATACGGCCTGGTCTCCTACTGGACCGCCTACCTCAAGGCCAACCACCCGCAGGAGTATCTGGCGGCGCTGCTCACCTCGGTCGGCGACGACAAGGACAAGATGGCCGTCTATCTGGCCGACTGCCGTCGCCTGGGCATCAGGGTGCTGCCCCCGGACGTCAACGCCAGCCGGCTGGACTTCGCCGCCGTCGGCTCCGACATCCGCTTCGGCCTGGGCGCCGTCCGCAACGTCGGCGCCGGCGCCGTGGACGCCATCGTCACCACCAGGGAGACCGCGGGCCGTTACGCCTGCTTCAACGACTTCCTCGCCAAGGTCCCCTCTGTGGTCTGCAACAAGCGCGTCATCGAGTCACTGGCCAAGGCGGGGGCCTTCGACAGCCTGGGTCACCACCGCAAGGCCCTGGTCGCGGTGCACGAGCAGGCCGTCGACCTGGTCGCCGACGTCAAGCGGAACGAGGCGCGCGGTCAGGACTCGCTCTTCGGCGAGCACACCGAGCAGGGCGAGGGGTTCTCCGTCGTGATCCCCGAAGGCGAGTGGGACCAGGCCACGCTGCTGGCCTTCGAGCGCGAGATGCTCGGGCTGTACGTCTCCAGCCACCCGCTCGACGGCGCCGAGCACATCCTCGACGCCAACCGCGACACCACGATCGCCGACCTGCTGGCCTCCGGACGGCAGGACGCCGCGGCCCGGGTCAGCGGCATCGTCTCCGGCCTGCAGCGCAAGGTCACCAAGCAGGGCAGCCCGTGGGCGATCGTCACCCTGGAGGACCACGACGCCTCCGTGGAGTGCCTCGTCTTCCCCAAGACCTACATCCTGTACGGGGAGGCGCTGGCCCAGGACCGGGTGATCTCCGTACGCGGACGGGTCAACGTGCGCGACGAGACGACGAGCGTCTACGCCGAGGAGATCGCCCTCCTGGACGTCACCCGGGCGGACGCCGAGCCGCCCGTGGTGATCTCGATCAGGGAGAACCAGCTGAACCCGCGACTCGTCCGGGAGTTCAAGCACATCCTGACCACCCATCCCGGCAGGGCGCCCGTGCACGTGCGGGTCGGGGCCGTGCTGCTGGACCTCCGCCCCTTCCGGGTCGCCGCCGAGCCGGCGTTCTACGGCGACGTCAAGGCGCTGCTCGGCGCCGGCGCGTTCGCATGACCCCGGCGTGCCCGAGGTGCCGCACCGGCGACGTCCTCGCCGTCCTGCGCCTGCCCCACATCTGGACGAACGCCTCGGGGAACGAGGTCCGGGGCATCAGCGAGGTGCTCCTGTGCGCCCGCTGCGACGCGGGCGACCCTCTCGTCGCGTCCTTCACTCCTCCGTACGATCCGGACCGGTTCGTACGGGCACTGCTGGGGAAGGCCGCCGGAGCGCGGCCGCCGGAACCGGACGAGCACGCGCTGAGAGCCGAGGCCGAGGCCTGGTATCGAGGCGAGCTGTGAACGCGAGAGCCCTCCGCCACGCGGCGGAGGGCTCTCGGCTGGACGGACCTAGATGATGCCGTCGAGCTCGCGGAGCAGCATGGCCTTCGGCTTGGCGCCGATGATCTGCTTGACGAGCTCGCCGCCCTTGTAGACGTTCATCGTCGGGATCTGGAGGACACCCGCCTGCCGGGGAACCTCGGGGTTCTCGTCGATGTTGAGCTTGACGATCTCGAGCTTGTCGCCGTGCTCGTTGGCGATCTCCTGGAGGATGGGTGCGACCTGACGGCACGGGCCGCACCACTCGGCCCAGAAGTCGACCAGAACGGGCTTCTCGCTCTTGAGGACCTCGGCCTCGAACGTGGCGTCGGTAACTGCCTTCACGGATGCGCTCCCTTACTTCTCGTTGTTGGCGAGCCAGCGCTCGGAGTCGAGGGACGCCGAGCAGCCGGTGCCCGCCGCGGTGATCGCCTGGCGGTAGATGTGGTCGACGACGTCCCCCGCGGCGAACACGCCGTCGATGTTGGTGGCGGTGGTCGGGTGGGCGACCTTGATGTAGCCGTCGTCGTCGAGGTCAACCTGGCCCTTGACGAGCTCGGTGCGCGGGTCGTGGCCGATCGCCAGGAACAGCGCGTCGGTGGCCAGGTCGCACTCCTCGCCCGTCTTGACGTTGCGCAGCTTGACGGACTCCACCCTGGTGTCGCCGAGGACGTCGACGACCTCGGTGTCCCAGATGAAGCGGATCTTGTCGTTGGCGAACGCCCGATCCTGCATGATCTTGCTGGCGCGCAGCTGGTCGCGGCGGTGCACTACGGTCACCATGCGGCCGAAGCGGGTCAGGAACGTCGCCTCTTCCATGGCGGTGTCGCCGCCGCCCACGACCACGATGTCCTTGTTGCGGAAGAAGAAGCCGTCACAGGTCGCGCACCAGGAGACGCCGCGGCCGGACAGCCGCTTCTCGTTCTCCAGGCCGAGCTCGCGGTAGCCGGAGCCCATCGCGAGGATGACCGACTTGGCGTAGTAGGTCTGGTCGTAGGTCTTGACGACCTTGGGATCGGCCTTGAGGTCGACCTCCACCACGTCGTCGGCGATCAGCTCGGCGCCGAACCGCTCGGCCTGCTTGCGCAGGTTGCCCATGAGGTCGGGGCCCATGATGCCGTCGGGGAACCCGGGGAAGTTCTCCACGTCGGTGGTGTTCATGAGCGCGCCGCCGGCGGTGACGGAGCCTTCGAAGACCAGAGGCTGGAGTTCGGCGCGTGCGGAGTAGACGGCCGCGGTGTATCCGGCGGGACCGGATCCGATGATGATCACGTTACGAACGTCGTCCAACGCTCCCACGCCTCTCTAGTCTGATGTTGCCTTTGGCCTCAACAGATCCTAAGCCGTCGCCATTCCCGGCCCTCGGGCGCACACGCGAAAGAGCCCGCCGAGGCGGGCTCTTCACAGGTCAGGGACTACCAGCGGCCCAGAGCGGGCTTGCGCAGGTTCTTGCAGTTGAACGGGTCGACGACGTCGATGCGCAGCCGCTTGGTCTCCTTGTTCTTCCAGGACGCCATGATGATGGCTTCCTGGCCGTTGTACTGGCCCTGGTCGACGGCGAAGACCTCGAGCTTGGCCCGGCTGGACACCGTGCCGACGCAGTGGTCGACCTGGTTGCCGCCGGACTCGCCGCCGACGATCGGGGCGGGCGCGAGGAAGTCGCCGAGCGCCTGGGCCAGCTCCTGGTCGCTGTAGTTGTGGCCGCTGTCGGTGAGCGCGTAGGCCCGGGCCTTGATCTCCTCCCGGGCCGGCTGGCTCTGGGCCACGACCGGTGGTGGCTGGACCGTCGGCTCGCTTCCTCCGGAGGCGAGCAGGCTCGCCGACACCGCGGCGGTGCCCACCACCGCGGCCGCGGCGGCCGCCGCCACCGCGGGCATCGCCCACCGGCGCCGCCGGGCGGTGCGCGTGCGGGCCGGGACGACCGTGCCGTCGTCGGAGACCACCCCGAGTCGCACGGGCTCCGGCTCCTGCCGCTCCCATGGAGCGTCGCGCATGAGCTTGTCCCAGTCCGGCGCATCCGCCAGGCCGACTCCGCCGCGCTGGGACTCCGCCTCGGCGGCCAGCGCCTTGTCGATGCGCAGTGCGACACCCATCGGCATGGCCGGCGTGGGAGTCGCCGCGAGCACCTCTCGAACCGCCGCTAGATCGGCCAGCAGCTCCCCGCATGGGGGGCAGACCGCGAGGTGGTCGCGGACCAGGCCGGCCGTGTCGGCGTCTAGGAGGCCCTCGGCGAAATCGGCGAGGGCGTCCAGATCGTAGTGCGTTTCACCCGTCACGAAGTTCTGTCTCCCTTCGCGGATGAGACGCGACTCAAGTCAGATCGGTTCCGCAGATGCGAAAGAATCGGGGCAAGTTTCGCGCGGCCCCTGGCGCATCGGCTCTTCACCGTCCCGCTGGGCACCTGCAGCACCTGAGCTGCGTCTTCGACGGAGTAGCCCATCATGTCGACCAGCACGAGCGCGGCCCGCTGGTCGGCGGGGAGCAGTTTGAGCGCGGCCGAGACCTCCATCGACACCTCACGCTCGACCGTCTGGTCGGGCAGCTGGGCGTCGCGCTCGGCGGCCTCGATCAGCTCGTCGTCGGCCACCGGGCGCACGGACTTGCGGCGCATCCTGTCGAGGCAGGCGTTGACGACGATGCGGTGGAGCCAGGTGGTGACGGCGGCCTCGCCGCGGAACGAGCCGGCCTTGCGGTAGGCGGAGACGAAGGCGTCCTGGACGGCGTCGGCGGCCTCGTCGGGGTCGCCGAGCGTGCGCAGCGCGACGGCCCACATCCGGTCGCGGTGCCTCTTGACGATCTCGCTGAAGGCGTGAGGATCCCCGGTGATGTGCGCGGCCAGCAGATCGGCGTCGCTGACCGCAGGCCGATCCGCTGGTGAGGGGGTCTCGGGTGGGGAGTTCACAAGAGGGATTCCTGGTTATGCCGATCCTGGAGAGTGCACGACTACTTCATAGATGGTGCCATGAAACTTGCCCGCGTCCGCCGGAAGACGGGTAAACCAGATCAAAACGTACTGCCCGCTGGCAGTCTGCTCCGGCTTGAAGGTCGTCTTGCCAGAGGCGCCCTTCACCCGGGCGACGGTCTTGAGCGACGACAGGTCGGCCTGGTCGCCGACCTTGAGCTCGACGGTCGCGCCGGGGGCCTCGCCCAGCGTAGCCACCACGTCGCTGATCTGCATGGACTTGCCCATGTCGAGGAGCAGGCCCACCCCGTCCTTGAGATTGCCCAGCGCGGCGCTGTTGTAGTTGTCGGTCTTCCAGAACGTGCTGGGCTTGCCGTCGATGGTCAGGGCCGCCAGCTCGGCCTTCTCCTCCTGGTCGCCGAGCGGGTCGAACCCGGTCGCCTTCTCGGCCTTGACCGCCTGCGCCTGGGCGGGCGGCGACGTGGTGGCGGTGGTCGGCGTGGGCTGCGCCTCCTGGCCGTCGGGGCTGCCGAGGCTCCGGCCGATCGTCCAGGCGCCGACGCCGACCGCGACGATCACCAGCAGCACGACCGCGGTCATCAGCGCCCGGTTGAGCACGTTGCCGCCGCCCTGCGGGCCGGTCTGGACGGCCGGCTGGAGGTGCTGCGGCGCCGTGAGCCTGCGCCGGTCGGTGTCGAGGCCCTCACTGGGGGAGGCCGACGTCGTCACCGACGGCGCGGATCCGTACGGGATCGAGATCGGCATCGGCCTGGCCACGTCGGCGAGCGCCTCGGCGATCTCGGCGGGGCTGGACAGCGCGCCCTGCCCCCGGCGCGACTCGGGAAGGCAGGCCCGGATCGTGACCGTATCGAGATAACCGGGCACGCCGGCGGTCACCTGGCGGGGGGTGCAGAAGTGGCCGTCGGTCATCGGCGCGGCCGGGAGCGTGCCCTCTTCCTCGTCGCCGGGCCAGTGGCCGGTCAGCCCCGCGTACAACAGGCGGCCGAGGCCCTCGGCGTCGTCGAGCCCGGGCTGGTCGGTGGTCAGTCCGTAGAGCGCCGAGTCGACGGCCACGCCCAGCACCTTGACCGTGTTTCCGGTGGTCCACACCAGGTTGCCGGGGCGCAGGCACAGGTGGTAGAGGCCGGCCTCGTGGGCGTGCGCGAGCGCCTCGGCGGCCTCGGCCACCAGCCCTGCGGCCCGCTCGGGATCCAGGGGACCGGAAGAGAGCAGGTCGGCGAGGGTGTCGCCGGTCACCCACTCGCTGACGACGTAAGCGCGATCGGCGTCCTGGGCGGCGTCGAACACCTGGGTGAGTCGGGGGTCGGTGAGCCTGCTCGCGGCCCGGGCGGCGGTGACGACCTCCTGCACGCGCGGGAAGTCGGGCGCGAAGGTCAGCACCGCGACGGGGCGGGCGAGGATCTCGTCGATGGCCTTCCAGTAGGTGGCGCCGTCGGATTCGCTGACCCGGTCCTCCAGCCGGAACCGGTCGGAGAGGCGGGTGCCGGGCTCGATCGCCGATGTGCTCACTGGCTCACCTCGCTCGCCCGATCATCCCTGGTCACGGCTCGACGTGCCTGCCTGGCGGTGTCCTGCGCAGGCACGCTATGCCGGATGGATCCGCCCACGCCCCTCCTGCTTCCATTCGCGCGTGTCGGCACCATGCTAGTGCCCGAGCCGGTTGCTCCCCGCGCTCTTTAGCGGCGTACCCGCCCGGCGACCATCCCAACGACCGAGCTGACCTCGGGAATGCGCGCGCGGTGGGCGACCCACAGGTAAAGGATCATCCCGAGCCCGCCGCCGACGGCCAAAGTGATCACCGAGTCGAGGAAGCCGGGCATCCCGAAGATCTCCTGCATGCTCCACACCGTGGCCAGGGCCAGCACCGCCGTGGGCAGGGCGGCGAGATACATCCTGGTCATCGACATGCAGACCTGCCAGCCGCCCAGCCCGCCGACCCGGCGGGAGGCCAGCACCCAGGCCAGCAGCGCGCCGAGCGCGTAGGCGATCGCGTAGGCCAGGGCCAGCCCCATGACCGCGTAGCGGGCCGGCAACAGGTTGTAGAGCAGCACCATCAGCGCGGCGTTGACCGCGGTGGTGCCGGCGCCGACGAAGACGGGCGTGCGGGTGTCGCCGAAGCTGTAGAAGACCCGCAACAGCAGCTGGAAGACCGCGAACGGCACCAGCGCGAGGCCGTAGACCTGCAGCACGTTGCCGATGTAGACGGCGTTGGCGACGGTGTTGGCGCCGTGGCCGTAGAGCGGCACGGCGATCGCCGGCCCGAGCACCATGAGCAGCAGCGACACCGGCACCATCACCGCCCCGATGAGCCGCACGCTGGAGCCGAACTCGGACCGCACCTGGTCGAAGCGCCCTTCGGCCACGGCCCGGCTCATCCTGGGCAGCATCGCGGTGATCACCGAGACGCCGACGACCCCGTACGGAAGCTGGAAGAGCTGGAAGGCCAGGGTGTACGGGGAGACGCCGTGACCGCTGACCACGTCGCCGGCCGCGCTGGCGAGGTTGGTGGTGAGCAGGAACCCGAGCTGCGTGACGACCACGTAGCCGATGGTCCAGACGCCCATCTTGGCCATCTCGCCGAGGCGGGCGTTGCGCAGGTCGAAGCGGGCGACGAAGCGGAACCCGGCCCGCTTCAGCGCGATCACCAGCACCGTCGCCTGGGCCACGATGCCGGCCGTGGTGCCGAGGCCGAGCAGGGCCAGCTCGCCGTTGGTGACGGCGTCGACGTCGGAACCGTTGGAGACGATGATCGCGTAGGCGACCATGACGCAGATGACGACCAGGTTGTTGACCACCGGCGCCCACATCGGGGCGGCGAACCGGTCACGGGTGTTGAGGATCGCCCCGGCCACCGCGCCGATGCCGAAGAAGGCGAGCTGCGGCAGGATGAACTGGGCCAGCCGCACCGCCACCTCGAACTTGCGCTCCCCGCGGTCCCAGTCGGTGTAGAGGTCGATGATCATCGGGGCGGCCAGCACCGCCAGCGCGGCCACGACGATGAGCGCGATGGTGGCGAGCGTCAGCAACCGCTGCTCGTAGGCGCGGCCGCCGTCGGCGTCGCGCTGCTGGGCCTTGACGATCATCGGCACCACGACGCTGCTGAGCACGCCGAGCAGCAGCAGGTCGAGGATGCTGTAGGGGATGGCGTAGGCGACGTTGTAGGCGTCGCCCAGCGCGGCCGTGCCGATGGCGTAGGCCAGCACCATGGTGCGGACGAACCCGGTGACGCGCGAAACCATCGTGCCGGCGGCCATGATGGCGCTGGCACGCAGCAGGCGGCTCATATGGCCTCACTCTCACGTGTCCGGGCGGCCCGTGCGACCCGCCGCTGCGACCTGCGCCGGAGTATCCGGGTGACCACCGCCGCCAGCATGACGGTCAGCGCGCCGCCCACGATGACCAGCGCGATGCCGGTGTAGCCGGTGGTGCGCACGATCAGTTTGACCGGCTCGCCGTAGGCCCGGCCGTCGGCGGTGCGCAGCTGGACGGTCACCGAGGCGTCGCCGCCGCCGGAGGAGGTCACGGTCATGGGGATCTGGACGGTGCCGCTCTGCTCGCCGTCGATCTGCAGCGGCTCCAGCTGCGGGAGATGGGTTTCGAGCAGGCCCGGGTCGTCGGACTTGACGTCGACGTACAGCGAGACGGGGGTGCTCAGCTCGTTCTTCACGCTGATCGGGACCTCGCCGTCGCTGCCCGCGAGGGTGCGCGGCTGGTCGGGGCCGGCGCCGGTGATCGACACCTTCCCGATGCGGTCCTTGACCGCCTCGCTCACCTGCTCGGTGACGGCGCGCCCGGCCTTGGTGTCGCCGCGCCAGGCGGAGGAGGCGAGCCTGAGCACCGCGGCGTCGAAGGACGACTGCTGCTGGCCGGTGACCTCCGCGGCCAGCTGGGCCTGCGCGGCGACCTCGCGGACCGGCTCCAGGTACTTGCCGCTGAGCTCCTGCTTGCGGTCGCGGTCGGAGTAGGTCAGCCCGGCGCGCGGGACCCGGTCGCGGGGCACCTTGATCGAGTCGAGCGGGGTGAGCGACAGCCACGGCAGCTTGTCCGCGGTCTTCAGCAGCGTCGAGACGAGCGTCGGGCTGGGGTTCCAGCGCCGGGACGGGGCCATGACGAGGGAGCGCGCGCGGGTCTGGCCCGGCTCGACGGAGATCATCGCGGTCTCGGCGATGAACCGCTGCCTGCTCAGCAGGATCGCGCCGCGGGTGCCGGGGGTGGGTTCGAGCACGTGGCTCAGCTCGGCGTCGGCCACCAGCGCGGTGACGGGGCCCATGACGGTGTCGAGCGTGGTGGCGGCGTCGGGGGTGACGGCGGGGAGCACGGTCGCCGCGGAGGCGGCCTGCTGGGTCGGCAGGCTGGCCGGGTCGAGCAGGACCTTGCCGACCCGGGTGGCGCCGGGCGCGCCGACGGCGAGCAGGTCGAGCGCGTCGGCGTCGAGCATGCCGCCGACCGGCCAGTAGGTCGAGGTCGACACGTCGCTCTTGATGAGCGCGGCCTTCTTCGCGGCCAGCTCCAGCGCGCGCCCCGGCTGCCGGTCGAGGCCCCGGTGGGCCAGCGCGGTCACGTCGGGGTCGGCGTACGGGGTGGCGATGACGGGATTGTCGGCCAGCGCCGCGCGCATCCCGACGAGCCACTGGGAGGCCGCGGCGTCGGCGGGCCGCTCCTCGGGCTTGCCGTCGCCGGTCTTGACCCGGAACGGCTTGGTCATGGCCTGGACGTCGTCGAAGAGCGCCGGGTCGACGACCCAGGTCACGCTGGAGGGCGCGATCTCGGCGATGCGCGCCAGGTCGGCCAGCCGGCCCTTGCCGGTGAGCTCGGCGCCCAGCTCGTCGTCGACGAACGTGCCGTCGTCGGACCGGCGCGGCTGGTCGATCACGGGCAGCACGAGCGCCAGCCGGTTGCGCACCGGCTGCTGCTGGCCGGTCGCGGGCGCGTACGTGAGGAAGGTGCGCTGGGAGGCGAGCTGCACGGCGTCCCACTGCACCACCTCGACGGCGAGCGGGTAGGCGCCGAACGAGGTCAGCCCGAACTGCGCGGGCGTCATGGTCAGCTCGAAGTCCTGGGAGGCGCTGGCGGCCAGCTCGGAGATGACCATGCTCGACTGGGTCGAGACGTTGGGCGGCTGGGTGGCCGTCGTGGTGTCGTCGGCGTAGGCGGCCATCGCGGCCCGGTCGGCGAAGCGCTGGGAGGAGTAGCGCACCCTGACCCGCAGGCCCGGCGTGGCGACGGAGCCGCTGTTGCGCACCGTGCCGGTGATCTTGATCTCGGTCGCCCGCTCGGTGGCGTAATCGGGCGTGACGGAGGTGAGGGTCAGGTCGATGCCCTGCCGCGCGGCGGCGCTCGCGGCAGCCGCGCCCGGCGCCGCCGCCACCGTGGAGGGGACGAGCAGCGCGGCCGAGAGCACGGCGAGCAGCGTGGCCTTCCGGATCACGCCTGCGCCCTGGCTGGATTACGACACACGCCCGCAATGGTACGGGCTCAGTGCCCCGGCGCGACCGCCTCCAGGCTTCCCCGGGGCTGCGGCACCCGGAGGTCGACGGTCTTCCCCGACACGAGTGTGAGCAGGTCGAGGGCGCGCATGCTGAGGACCGCGTGGCGTTCGCCGGTGGCGGAGAAGACCGGCTCGGTGTCGGCGCTCAGGCGGTCGTCGATGAACAGCGGCAGCTCTTCGGGCAGCAGCAGCGGGCCGACCAGCCCGGCCGCGTAGTCCGTGGCCCTGTTGACGACGTGCGCGCGCGCGAGGCGTACCGTACGGACACCGAGCAGGCCGCCGACGGCGGCCGGTCCCGGGGGAGTGGCGAGAGGGTGGACGACGGCGACGACGAACTCGCGCCCTATCCTCGGAGCGACCTCGAACACCGTGACCGTCACGCACCTCTCGGGCGCGGCGGAGATCGTCCCGGGAAGCTCGTCCGCGCAAGTGATGGGGCGCGGAAGGCGTACGATCTCATGGTGGACCTGGTGTGCGAGGAGCCAGCGGTGGATCGCGAGGGCGTCCTTCATGAGACCTCCTTGCCTCGTTCCATCGCGCCGTCGGTCCCCTGACCGAAGGTAACCCGGACCCGGTGTGGCTCGGGGGATATGTTCCGGAATCGAAGGACCTACCCAGCTTGTCCGACTCAAATCTGACCGAAACGCAGCAGCGGGCCATGCGTGACCTGTTCCGCAAGATCGCCCCCGTGGCCGACGAGCTCGGCCGCGTGTTCGCCGAGCACGGCCACGAGCTGGCCCTGGTCGGCGGCCCCGTGCGCGACCTCTTGCTCGGCCGTGTCGGCAAGGACCTCGACCTGACCACCGACGCGCGGCCCGAACGGGTGCTCGACATCGTGCGCGACTGGGCCGACTCCGTCTGGACGATCGGCATCGACTTCGGCACGGTCGGGTTGCGCAAAGGCGGCTGGCTGATCGAGATCACGACCTACCGCAGCGAGAGCTACGACCCCAAGTCGCGCAAACCCGAGGTCATGTACGGCGACACCCTGGACGCCGACCTGGAGCGCCGCGACTTCGCCGTCAACGCGATGGCGATACGGCTGCCCTCCAACGAGTTCGTCGACCCCTACGGCGGCCTGCCCGACCTGGCCGCCAAACGGCTGCGCACCCCCGGCCCGCCGGAGCGCTCCTTCGGCGACGACCCGCTGCGCATGCTCCGCGCCGCCAGGTTCGCCTCGCAGCTCGGCTTCACCGTCGACCAGGCGGCGGTGACCGCGATGACGGAGATGGCCGGGCGCATCGAGATCGTCTCGGCCGAGCGGATCCGCGACGAGCTCGACAAGCTGGTCTGCGGCGTCCACCCGCGCGACGGCCTGCGCCTGCTCGTCGACACCGGCCTGGCCGCCCACGTGCTGCCCGAGCTGCCCAAGCTGCGCCTGGAGATCGACGAGCACCACCGCCACAAGGACGTCTACGAGCACAGCCTGACCGTGCTCGACCAGGCGATCGCCCAGGAGGACGACGGCCAGCCCGACCGCATCCTGCGCTGGGCCGCGCTCCTGCACGACATCGGCAAGCCCAAGACCAGGCGTCACGAGCCCGGCGGCCGGGTGTCGTTCCACCACCACGAGGTCGTGGGCGCGCAGATGACGAAGAAGCGGATGACCGAGCTGCGCTTCCCCAAGGACGTCGTCGCCGACGTGTCGCGGCTGGTGGAGCTCCACCTGCGCTTCCACGGCTACGGCACCGGCGAGTGGACCGACAGCGCGGTGCGCCGCTACGTGCGCGACGCCGGCCACCTGCTGACCCGCCTCCACAAGCTGACCAGGGCCGACTGCACCACGCGCAACAAGCGCAAGGCGGCCGCCCTGTCGCGCACCTACGACCAGCTGGAGGAGCGCATCTCCCGGCTGGCCGAGGAGGAGGAGCTGGCCAAGATCCGCCCCGAGCTCGACGGCAACGAGATCCAGCGGGTGCTCGGCGTCGGCCCGGGGCCGGTGGTGGGCAAGGCCTACAAGTTCCTGCTCGACCTGCGGCTCGACAAAGGCGTGCTGGGCAAGGAGGAGGCCACGGCCGCGCTGCGCGACTGGGCCGAGGCCAACGACGTCGTCACGGGCTGACCGTCTCGCGCGTCCGGGTGATCATCCGGTAGGCCAGCGCGCTCGCCAGGTAGCCGGCCGTGATGATCACCACGGCGGCGTACGACTTGCCGTCGGGCGGCAGGATGGCCGCCGACAGGGCCGCCGCGAGCACGTACATGCCGTTGAAGAGCATGTCGTAGACGGAGAACGCGCGACCGAGATAGACGTCGTCGAGGTCGCGCTGCACGGTCGTGTCGGCGCAGATCTTGACGCTCTGCCCGGCCAGGCCGAGCACGAACCCGGCCACCGGGAGCCCCCACTCCTGGAAAGGCACCACGAGCACGCCAGCGAGCACCCCCGCGGACGTCAGCGCGATCGGCACCCACCGGGTGATGGTGAACCACTCGGTCGCGTACGGGGTGATGATCACGGCGAGGAAGTAGCCGACGCCGGAGGTGGCCACCACGAGGCTGACCCCGTTCAGCGCCGCCTCCGGATCGCCGTCGGTGAAGTAGTAGCGGTAGAGGATGATCCCCAGCGCGGTCGCCATGCCGTAGAAGAACCGGTGCGCGGCCATCGCGCCCATCGTGGCGGCGGCGACCCGGTGTCCGACCAGGTGGCGGGCGCCGTCGGCGAGCCCGGCCACCACGTTGCGCAGCGCCTCGCGCGTCTGCGGCCGGTCCGGGTCGTGGGAGGGGCCGAGCAGCGAGCGCTCCATCGTGCGCGCGATCAGCGCGCTGAGCCCGAACACCACGCCGGAGGTCGCCAGCAGCCACGCCACCCCCGTGTCGCCCATGCCGAACAGCTCGCGCAGCAGGAACCCGGCACCCACGCCGACGAAGGTGACGACGGTCCCGGAGGTCGGGGTGACCGCGTTGGCGGCCATCAGCTGGTCTCTCGGCACCACGTGCGGCAGCGAGGCCCCCAGCGCCGCCAGGAAGAACCGGTTGACGCCCAGCACGGCGAGCGCCGCCATGTAGAAGACCGGGTCGGGCACGTCGGCCGCCACCAGGGCGGCCGCCCCGAGCAGCAGCGCGCCGCGCACGATCGGCGCGATCATCAGGATCTGCCGCCGCGACCAGCGGTCGATGAACACCCCGACGAACGGCCCGAGCACGCTGTAAGGCAACAGCAGCACCGCCAGACCGGCCGCGACGCCCAGGGCGGTGGTCTGGCTCTCCGGGTTGAAGAAGGCGAACCCGAGTACGCCGAACTGGAAGATCCCGTCGGAGAACTGGGAGACCAGTCTCGTGCCGAAAAGCCGCCGGAAATCCCGGCCTCGGAGGACCACGCGCAGATCGGCGACGAATGACACCCCGTCAGCCTAGCCCTGAGCCTGTGATGCGCGGGGACACAAGAGGTTGGCGCATCAGGTGGGCGAACGGGTTCAGGGGAAGCACGTGATCACATACGCTTCATAGCGTGACGACTGTGGAACACGTGGTACTCGTTGACGGCTCCGGCCACGCGCTCGGCACCGCGCCCAAGCTGTCCGTGCACGGCCGGGAGACTCCGCTGCACCTGGCCTTCTCCAGCTACGCCTTCGACCGCGACGGCCGCGTGCTGCTGACCAGGCGCGCCGGCCACAAGCTCACCTGGCCGGGGGTGTGGACCAACAGCTGCTGCGGCCACCCGCTGCCGGGCGAGCGGCTCGACCAGGCGGTCCTGCGCCGGCTCTCCTTCGAGCTGGGCCTGTCCGTCGAGCGGGCCGACCTGGTGCTGCCCGGCTTCTCCTACCGCGCGGTCATGGGCAACGGCATCGTCGAGCACGAGCTGTGCCCCGTCTACCGCGTGCTGGTCGACGGCTCCGCCAGCCCCAACCCCGACGAGGTGGGGGAGACGAGGTGGATGCCGTGGCCCGAGTTCGCCGAGGGCGTGCTCAGCGAGCTGATCTCCATCTCGCCGTGGTGCCGCGAGCAGATGCCGCTGCTGTCGGCGCTCGGCCCCGACCCGCTCCAGTGGCCGACGGCCTCGGAGGACGAGCTGCCGCCCGCCGCGCGCCAGCCGTACGCCCCCTAGAAACGCGCCGCGGCGCCGCACGTGCCGTGCGGCGCCGCGAAGACCGGGGTCAGCGCTCGACCTCGCCGCGGATGAACTTCTCCACCTGCTCGCGGGCCTCGTCGTCGGAGTACTGCACGGGCGGCGACTTCATGAAGTACGAAGAAGCGCTCAGGATCGGGCCCCCGATGCCGCGGTCGAGGGCGATCTTGGCCGCGCGCACGGCGTCGATGATGATGCCGGCCGAGTTGGGAGAGTCCCAGACCTCGAGCTTGTACTCCAGGTTGAGCGGCGTGTCGCCGAACGAGCGGCCTTCGAGTCGCACGTAGGCCCACTTGCGGTCGTCGAGCCACGGCACGTGGTCGGACGGCCCGATGTGCACGTCGGCCTTGGCCATCTCGTGCGGGATCTGCGAGGTCACCGACTGCGTCTTGGAGATCTTCTTCGACTGGAGGCGCTTGCGCTCCAGCATGTTCATGAAGTCCATGTTGCCGCCGAAGTTGAGCTGGTAGGTGCGCAGCAGCTCGACCCCGCGGTCCTCGAACAGCTTGGCCATGACGCGGTGCGTGATGGTGGCGCCGACCTGCGACTTGATGTCGTCGCCGACGATCGGCACGCCCGCCTCGGTGAACTTCTCCGCCCACTCGGGGTCGGAGGCGATGAAGACGGGCAGCGCGTTGACGAAGCCCACCCCCGCCTCGATGGCGCACTGCGCGTAGAACCGGGCGGCGTCCTCGGAGCCCACGGGCAGATAGGAGACGAGCACGTCGACCCGGTTGTCGCGGAGCACCTGGACCACGTCGGCGGGAGTCTCGTCGGACTCCTCGATGATCTCGCTGTAGAACTCGCCCAGGCCGTCGTAGGTGTGGCCGCGCTGGACGATCACCCCCGTCGGAGGCACATCAGTGATCTTGATCGTGTTGTTCTCGCTGGCGACGATCGCCTCCGACAGGTCGCGACCGACCTTCTTGGCGTCCACGTCGAAGGCCGCGACGAACTCGACGTCGCCCACGTGGTAGTCGCCGAACTTCACGTGCATCAAGCCCGGCACGCGCGCGGCCGGGTCGGCGTCCCTGTAGTAGTGAACGCCCTGGACCAGTGACGCCGCGCAGTTGCCGACACCGACAATGGCCACGCGAACCGAACCCATCGCACTCGCTCCCTTACTCATCACTTGATGTGGTGTCTGTTGCCGGGCCCCGCTCTGAGGCCCGTCTTTCCGTGGCGATCAGCTCGTTGAGCCAGCGCACCTCGCGCTCGACGGACTCGAGCCCGTGACGCTGGAGTTCGAGGGTGTAGCTGTCGAGCCGCTCCCTGGTGCGGGCCAGGGCGGTGCGCACGCTGTCGAGGCGCTCCTCCAGCCGGCTGCGCCGGCCTTCGAGGATGCGCAGGCGGACTTCGGCCTCGGTGTGGCGGAAGAACGCGAAGTGGACGCCGAAGCTCTCGTCCTCCCAGGCCGACGGGCCGGCCTGGGTGAGCAGCTCCTGCAGTCGCTCCTTGCCCTCCGCCGTGAGCTTGTAGACGATCTTCGATCGGCCGCCCACGATCGTGGCCTGGGCCGGTTGCTCCTCCGCGATGAGCCCCTGCTCCAGCAGAGAGCGCAGGCAGGGATACAGCGACCCGTAGGAGAACGCGCGGAACATGCCGAGTAGCGTGTTGAGCCGTTTGCGCAGCTCGTAGCCGTGAAGCGGCGTCTCGTGCAGCGACCCGAGCACGGCCAGTTCCAGCACCCTGCGTTGCCCGCCGGCCATGGGAACCGCCCTCCTCTCGCGTCGATGTATCGAGCCGATACATCCAGAGGATACGTCGCGCCGCTATATCGAGCAATTGACGACTTCCCCAAGTCGTTGGGATCAATCGGAAAAAAGCCGTAGTCTGGCGCCCATGTGGTCACAGCGAAGGGTGGTGGACTACGGGCTCGCCAAGCGGGCGGTCGTCCACGCCGTGCGCGCGGGGCGGACTTCGCCCGGCGACGTCTGCGACGCACAGCCGTACCTCCTCCGGGCGGCCCGCCACTTCGGCGAGCCGACCGATCGCCTCTGCCCGATGTGCGAGCGGGAGAACGTCACCAACGTGACCTATGTGTACGGGGACTCGCTCGGACGCCATGCCGGTCAGGCAAAGGTGACCTCAGACCTGACCGAGATGGCTCATGATTACGACGAGTTCCGGGTGTACGTGGTCGAGGTCTGCCAAGGTTGTTCCTGGAATCACCTGACGGTCTCGTTCGTCCTCGGGAACGGGCCGCCGGGCCTCGTCGGCCGGAGCTAGGGCAAACGGCCGCACGACAGAACCGAGGACGGCGAGGAGTCACGCCCCAATCCGCCGTGCTATCCGACGACGATGCGAGGACGCGTGAGTTACAGCAGCAACGAAGGGACGGCCCGCCCGGGGAGGCGCCGCCGCTCCGGCTCAACTCGTTCCGTGCCCCAGGAGCCGCCGCCGCAAACCGGCGAGTCCAGCTGGGGCGGGCCGCCCGCCCGTCGTCCCGAGGCCGCGTACGAGCAGACCGGCGCGATGGCCGCGCAGCCGTACAACGACCCGCCCACCCGCGCCAACCCGCGCTCGGCGCCGCCCGCCCAGCCGGGCGTGCCCGGCGTCCCCGGTCAGCAGCCCAGCCGCCAGCCGAGCCCTCAGCCCGGCCCTCAGCCGGGTCAGCCCGGTCAGCAGCCGGGGGCTCCCGGCCAGCCCGGTCGCAGGCGCGCGGCCGGTTCCCGCCGCCGGGCTCCCGAGCAGGAGACCCGGGCCCGCAGCAACCAGGAGACGATGGTCAGCGACGCGCCCAGGCGCGCGCGCAGGAGCGGCGGCGGGCCCGGCGGCCCGTCGGAGCCGCCGGACGGCCCGCCGAAGGGCGGCGGCGACCGCCCCAAGTGGCGCAAGTTCCTGCCGAGCTGGAAGCTCGTCGTGGCCAGCTTCGTGGTGCTGTCCGCGGGCGTCTTCGGCATGATCGCGGTCGCGTACGCCAACACTCCCGTCCCCACCCAGGACCAGGTCCAGGACGGTGTGGAGGACCAGGAGAGCATCATCGTCGACCGGCACGGCACGGAGCTGGCCAGGCTCGGCACCAAGCGCATCCCGGTCACCTACGACCAGGTGCCGCGCGCGGTGCAGGACGCGGTCATCGCCGCCGAGAACGACACCTTCCGGGATGACTCCGGCATCTCCTTCAGCGGCATGGTCCGCTCCCTTTACAGCACGGTCAGCGGCCAGCAGGTGCAGGGCGCGTCCACCATCACCCAGCAGATGGCCCGCGCCTACTACGACGGCCTCTCCCAGGAGCGCACCATCCAGCGGAAGGTCAAGGAGATCTTCGTCGCGGTCAAGCTGAGCGACAAGATCTCCAAGGAGCAGATCCTGGAGCAGTACCTCAACACCATCTACTTCGGCCGCGGCGCCCACGGCATCGGCGCGGCAGCCGAGGCGTTCTTCGGCAAGAAGGTGGAGAAGCTCACACCCGAGCAGGGCGCCTACCTCGCCGGCCGCATCCAGAACCCGGACCGCTTCGACCGCGAGGAGAAGGCGGGCAACCTCGCCCCGACCGAGGAGCGCTA
Source organism: Nonomuraea sp. NPDC054003 (assembly GCF_055585125.1). NCBI lineage: Bacteria > Bacillati > Actinomycetota > Actinomycetes > Streptosporangiales > Streptosporangiaceae > Nonomuraea > Nonomuraea sp. NPDC054003. The sequence goes on along the minus strand of NZ_JBVJKR010000016.1, from coordinate 171,144 downwards.
CGACTACGCGCTCGGGCAGATGGCCAAGCTCGACCCGCAGGCGTACGGCGCACTCCCGGCCAAGTCGCCCACGGCTCCCAAGCGGACCAAGTACAAGCCGAAGAACCCGTTCAACGGCATCAAGGGCTACATGGTCCAGGTGGTCCTGGACGAGCTGGAGTCGCTGGACATCCCCAGGGAGGACGTCGAGAAGGGCGGCTACAGGATCAAGTCGTCGCTCGACCTCAAGCTCATGCGCGCCGCCAAGGCCGCGGTGGACAAGCACACCGGCAGCCTCGACCCGGAGATCAACACCACCCTGGCGGCCGTCGACCCGCGCAACGGGCAGGTCCTCGCCTTCTACGGCGGCGCCGACTACGCCAAGGACCAGTGGATCGACGCCTTCCAGTCGCAGAAGCAGGCCGCGTCGGCGTTCAAGCCGTACGTGCTGGCCGCCTGGCTGGACGCCGGCTACAGCCTGCGCAGCTACGTGCCCACCAAGGGCCCGGTCAAGCTGCCCGGCACCACCCCGATCGACAACGACCACGCGTTCAAGGCCCCGGGCGTCGACGTGGTGAGCGCCACGGCCAGCTCCGTCAACACCGCCTACGCCAAGATGGGGGAGAAGGTCGGCCTTGACAAGGTCATCGACATCGCGAGCAAGTCGGGCCTCAGCAAGAAGCGGCTCGAGGCCGCCATGGAGCAGCACCACTACCTGATCACCATCGGCAGCGGCACGGTGTCGGCGGTGGAGCAGGCGGGCGGCTACTCGATCTTCGCCAACCAGGGCAGGCACTACGACAACCACGTCGTCATCGAGGTGAAGGACAAGCACGGCGACACCGTGCTCACCGAGAAGAAGAGCTACGCCCAGGTCATCTCGCCGGAGGCCGCCGCCGACGCCGTCATCGCGCTGGAGGCCGTGGTCAAGCAGGGCACCGGCCGCAACGCCGCGCTCTACGACCGCCCGGTGGCCGGCAAGACCGGCACCAACAACGAGAACAAGGAAGCCTGGTTCGTCGGGTTCACGCCGCAGGTGTCGACCGCGGTCGGCATGTTCAGGCAGCAGTGCCGTACCGACAGCGGCAAGGTCGTCAAGCCGGTGAACGACAACTGCCCCTGGGCCCGCGGCAAGAGCAAGAAGTACACCATGGAGAACCCGTACTCCAGGCCGTACGAGATCCCGCTGGGCTCCGGGTTCCAGGGCGCCACCTACCCCGCGTCGATCTGGAAGACGTTCATGACCGAGGCCACCAAGGGCCAGAAGGTCGTGCCGTTCCCCGAGCGGGCCGACACCGGTGTCACCGAGGACCTCGTGCCCAAGCCGACCCCGACCCCGACGCCCACGGAGGACTCGCTGGAGCTCGACACCGGCGACCCGTTCGACAACGACCAGCAGGGCACCGAGCAGGACTGCGTCATCGGGCCGTGCTCCGACGACGACGGCAACGTGTCGGTCGACCCCAACCAGGACGACGAGATCCCGGTGGACGACGGCTTCATGGGCGGGAGCAGGAACGCACCGGACTCCCCGCCGGGCAGGCGCGAAGAACGGTGACGGCGATACTGAGGCGCGGCCCGTCCATGGCGCGGGTCGTGCCGTATCTCCCCCTGGGGCTGTTCGCGGTCCTGGGGGCGACGCTCGCGTACGTGATGCGGCTGCCGTGCCGCAACGGCGGCTGGAACGACCAGACCGCCACGTACACCAACTTCTGCTACACCGACATCTACCCGCTCTACTTCGACCGGCAGCTCGCGACCCAGAACCCCTACTTCGCCGACGTCCCGTTCGACAAGCACGTCGAGTACCCCGTGGTGCTCGGCGAGGTGATGCAGGTCATCGCCTGGATCGTGCGGTGGCTGGAGCAGGACGTCGTGGCGCAGGCGGTGCGCTTCTACGACATCACGGTCGTGCTGATGGGCCTCTGCCTGGTGGCCGGCGTGCTGCTGATGGCCGCCGCCGCCGGGCCGACCCGCCGCTGGGACGCCGTCTGGTACGCGCTCGCGCCCGCGGTCGTGCTGGCCGCCTACATCAACTGGGACCTCGTCGCCGGCGCGCTGTCCATGGGCATGCTCCTGGCCTGGGCGCGCAAGCGGCAGGTGCTGGCCGGCGTGCTGCTGGGGCTGGCCATCGCCACGAAGTTCTACCCGCTGATGTTCGTGGGGGCGTTGTTCCTGCTCACCTGGCGTACGGGGCGATGGCGGCCGTTCCTGGTCACCATGGGCTACGCCGCCGGCGTGTGGCTCGCGGTCAACCTGCCCTTCATGGTCTTCGCCTGGGACGGCTGGCGCCGGTTCTACGTCTTCTCCCAGGAGCGTGGCGTCGACTGGGGATCGCCGTGGCTGTTCTTCCACAACAAGGGCTGGCCGATCCTTGGCGAGACCGACGTCAGCACGCTCGGCATGGTGTCGCTGGCGCTGCTCTGCCTGGGCATCGCGGTGCTCACGCTGACCTCGCCGCGCCGGCCCCGGCTGGCGCAGATCTGCTTCCTGGCGCTGGCCGCGTTCATGATGACGAACAAGGTATGGTCGCCGCAGTTCGTGCTGTGGCTGGTGCCGCTCGCGGTGCTCGCCAGGCCGAACTGGAAGCCGCTGGCGCTGTGGCAGGTGGCCGAGGTCTGGTACTTCTTCGCGATCTGGCTCTACCTGCTCAACCAGGCGCCGCTCTCCCGGACCGACCTGGGCATCGGGGACGACACGTACTTCACCGCCGTGTGGGGACGGGCCATCACCATCGGGATCATGATGGCGTTCGTGGTACGCGACATCCTGCGCCCGGACAAGGACCTGGTGCGCCAGGGAGGTGTGGACGACCAGATCGGCGGGGTGTTCGACGAGGCGCCTGACCGGTTCACGCTGCGGAGCCTCGCCTTCCGATGATCACCCGCTCGGCCGGCGGGGACGCGCTGCTGATCTGGTTCGGCTCGCGGATCGGCCTGCTCGTGACGACGCTGCTGGGCGTGTCGCTGCACGAGTATCTCGGCCGGTGGGAGCGGTGGGACGCGCACCTGTTCGTCACCATCGCGCGCTTCGGCTACGACGGTGACCCGGCCCGGCCGGCCGACGGCGGGCTGCCCGCCTTCTTCCCCGGCCTGCCGGCGGCGCTGCGCCTGGTGCACCTGGTGGTGCCCGACTGGTCGGCGGCCGGGCTGATCGTCTCGCTCTTCGCCGGGGCGGTGGCCATGGTGGCGCTGGCCAGGCTGGCCGAGCACGAGGGCGCGCAGGGCTGGATGGCGGTGCTGGGGCTGGTGCTCTTCCCCGCCGCCGTGTTCCTGAGCGCCGGCTACAGCGAGTCGTTGTTCCTGGCCTTCGCGATCCCCGCCTGGCTGGCCGCCAGGCAGGGCCGCTGGCCGGCGGCCGCGGCCCTCGCCGCCGGCGCCTCGTGCGTACGCATCACCGGGCTGTTCCTGGCCGCGGCGCTGATCGCGGAGTTCGCCCTGAGCAGGGCCCCGCTGCGCCGCGCGCCCTGGCTGGCCGTGCCGTTCCTGCCGCTGGCCGGCTACTCCTTCTACCACTACACCCGTACCGGCGACTGGCTGGCGTGGAAGCACGCGCAGGAGGCCGGCTGGGGGCGCGAGATGGTGTGGCCCTGGGACGCCTGGGCGGTCACCTGGAACAACGCGATGGGCGGCGGCGACATGGCGCCGGCCTTCCGGATGGAGATCGCCGGCGCCGTGGTGGCGGTGATCGGGCTGATCTGGTTGCTGGTGCTGCGCAGGTGGAGCGAGGCCGTCTACACGGGGCTGCAGGCGGCCGCGCTCATGACCTCGGCGTACTACCTGTCGGTGCCGCGCTCGCTGCTGCTGTGGTTTCCGCTCTGGGTGGCGCTGGCCCTGCTCGCCACCAGGAGACGGTGGGTGATCGTGGCGTACGCGCTGGTCTCGGGGCCGCTGATGGTGCTGAACACGGCCCGGTTCCTGGAAGGCGCCTGGGCGGGCTGATCTCTATACCCGTTAGACGGCATCGGTAATCCAGGGAAGTTATCCACAGGTTGTGTACATCGTCTACAGATTCTTCCTCAGGAACGCGATGTCGTCCGCCTGGCCCTCCGCCGGAGTCTCCACCACGACCGGGGCCCCGGCCATCCGGCACACCTCCAGGATCAGCTCCGGGTCGATCCGCCCGTTGCCGATGTTGGCGTGACGGTCGGCGCCCGAGCCGAAGTCGTCGCGCGAGTCGTTGCAGTGGACCAGGTCGATCCGGCCGGTGATCGCCTTGACCCGGTCGACCAGCCCGAGCAGCTCCTCGCCGCCCGCGTGCGCGTGGCACGTGTCGAGGCAGAACCCGACGTCGAAGCCGTCGAGCGCGTCCCACAGCCGGGCGATGCTCTCCAGCCTGCGGGCCATCGCGTTGTCGCCGCCCGCGGTGTTCTCGATCAGCACCGGGATCGGGCACTCCATGCGCTCGAACACCTTGCGCCAGTTGTCGAAGCCGACCTGCGGGTCCTCGTCCTTGCCGAGGTGGCCGCCGTGCACGATCAGGCCCTTGGCGCCGATGCTCGCCGCCGCCTCCAGGTGCTGGGCGAGGAGCTTGCGGCTGGGGATCCTGATCCGGTTGTTGGTCGTGGCGACGTTGACCAGATAGGGGGCGTGGATGTAGATGTCGACGCCCTCGACCGGCTGGGCGGGCAGCACGGGCTTCTTGTAGCCCTGGGGGTTGCCGAGGAAGAACTGCACGACCTCGGCGCCGACGGCCTCGGCGTGGGCCGTGATGTCGTCCTGGTGGACGTGAGCTCCGATGCGCACCATGTCATGGAGCCTATCCGTTTGACTGACCTGCGGCGGGGCAGTCGGCTTGCACCCCCTACCCGAGGAGACGATATGACCCGCTGGCGCTGGCGGTCGTTGATCCTGCTCGTCTACGTGATCATCGGCATCTACGTGGCGTGGGTGTACGACTACATCACCCCGGCCGTCCTGAGGGACGTCGCCGAGGCGCTGCTCGCCATCTTCCTCTGGTTCCTGGTCCTGCTCGGCGTGGACCTGCACATCGGAGGATGACCGATATCACCGAACGGCCCCGGCTCCGGCCCGGGCCGTTCGCTTTACGGAAGGTAGCCGCCGCCCGCGATGCCGAGCGCGACGCCGACGAACGCGGACACCATGCCGACGATGTTGAGCGAACGCTGCGGCGTGGTCACCGAGACGTACTGCGAGTAGAAGCCGATGCCGAGGCCGAGCGTGCCCGCCCAGGAAGCGACGACGTGCCCGCCAGGGAAGAACAGGGATACGAAGGCGACGAGCCCGCACACCACCGCGGCCACGGCGAGGGTGTTCTCCACCGGATGCCGGCGGCCGTCGGTGTTGAGCGTGAGCCGGAACCGCTCGGTCTGGGCGGGCTGGAGGAAGTGTGGCACTGCGGAGCACCTCCTTGGCTTTCTGACAGGCTTTCCCATCAGCGGGCTGCTGGTAACCTGGTCAGGCTGCGTTGTGATGGGAGACCCGTCACCCCGGAGCGCCGAAGGGGGCGTCCGGGTCAGACGTCAGCGTCCTCCTGTCACGGCAGAGCGTCGTGACCGCAACAGTCCAGAGGAGGTAGGAGTCCCGCATGCGTCGTTACGAAGTAATGGTCATTCTGGACCCTTCGCTCGATGAGCGCACCGTGGCACCGTCCCTCGACCAGTTCCTCACCGTGGTCCGCAACGACGGCGGCACCGTGGAGAAGGTCGACGTCTGGGGCCGTCGCCGTCTCGCCTACGACATCGACAAGAAGTCCGAAGGCATCTACGCCGTCATCGACCTGTCCGCCGAGCCGGCCACGGTCAAGGAGCTCGACCGGCAGATGAACCTCAACGAGGGCATTCTGCGCACCAAGGTCCTGCGTCCGGACAACCACTGAAGGAGCCGCTCGTAGCCCGGCTTTTTGTCGGGCCGCGACCGTAGTCTGAGCCGTAATCCCAAGCGAAGACGTGCAGGAAGGCGAGCGCAAGCCATGGCAGCAGGCGACACCGTAATCACCCTCGTCGGCAACCTCGTCGACGACCCCGAGCTGCGCTTCACCCCGACGGGGCAAGCGGTGGCCCGGTTCCGCATCGCGTCCACTCCGCGCTTTATGGACCGCCAGACCAACGAGTGGAAGGACGGCGAGAGCCTCTTCCTCACCTGCAACGTGTGGCGCCAGGCGGCGGAGAACGCCGCCGAGAGCCTCCAGCGCGGGATGCGGGTCATCGTCCAGGGGCGGCTCAAGCAGCGCTCCTACGAGACCAAGGAAGGCGAGAAGCGCACCGTCTACGAGGTCGAGGTCGACGAGGTCGGCCCGTCCCTGCGCAACGCCACCGCCAAGGTCAACCGCACCTCCCGGCAGGGTGGCGGCGGCGGCTTCGGCGGCGGCCCGGCCGACGACCCCTGGGCGTCCGCCACGCCCGCCCCGCCCCAGGGCGGCGGCTTCGGCGGTGGCGGCGGCTACCAGGGCGGCGGCCAGCAGCAGGGCGGCGGGTCCTCCTCCGGCGGCTTCGGCGGCGGTGGCGACTTCAGCGACGAACCGCCTTTCTAACCCACCAGAAATCCAGTCCGAGTCCATTCCCGCTTCTGACAGCGGGGCTCTGAGAGGAGCACCACGATGGCCAAGCCGGCACTGCGCAAGCCCAAGAAGAAGGTTTGCCTGTTCTGCCACGACAAGATCTCCTACGTCGACTACAAGGACACGGCGCTGCTGCGGAAGTTCATCTCCGACCGCGGCAAGATCCGTGCGCGCCGGGTGACGGGCAACTGCACCCAGCACCAGCGCGACGTGGCGACCGCGATCAAGAACGCCCGTGAGGTGGCTCTGCTGCCCTACACGAGCACCGCGCGCTAAGGAGGTCTGTCGACATGAAGCTCATCCTCACCCACGAGGTCTCCGGCCTCGGCACCCCCGGTGACATCGTCGAGGTCAAGGACGGCTACGGCCGTAACTACCTCATCCCGCGCGGCTACGCCATGCGCTGGACCCGTGGCGCCGAGCGCCAGATCGAGTCCATCAGGAAGGCGCGCGACGCCCGCGAGATCCGCGACCTCGGCACCGCCAAGGAGGTCGCCGGCCAGCTCGGCGCCCTGCGCGTGCGCCTGGCCACCCGCGCCGGCGAGTCCGGCCGGCTGTTCGGCTCGGTCACCACGGGCGACATCGCCGACGCCGTGAAGGCCGCCGGCGGCCCGATCCTCGACCGCCGTCGCATCGAGATCGTCAACCCGATCAAGAGCACCGGCGCCCACAAGGTCACCGTCAAGCTGCACCCCGAGGTCTCGGCGTCCGTCGACGTCGAGGTCGTCGCGGGCTGACACCAGGCCCCGGCCTCACGGCCCCCTTCCCGTCCGCGGGAAGGGGGCCTGCCTTTTGCCGCGGCCAGGGCCGGTGCTCACGGGGCGCCGCTTGGCGGCCCGTACGCGCAGGTGGGGGACCTGATCCCCGCCGTGGCCGCGTAGAATTCTCACGTTCTTCCTCTCGCGTTCCCCCTGGAGGCTCCCCATGGCCCGTCCTTCGATGCTGATCGCGCTCGGTGCGCTGGCGGCCGCGACCGTCGCCTGCGCGCCCGTCGACGAAACGGCGACGACGGCGGCGGCCTCTCCCACCTCGTCCACGGCGTGCACCAAGGACCAGCTCACGCTCGTCAACCAGGGCAAGCTGACCATCGGCACCGACAAGCCCGCCTTCGAGCCGTGGTTCAAGGACGACGACCCGGCCAACGGCCAGGGGTTCGAGAGCGCCGTCGCGTACGCGGTCGCGGGGGAGCTGGGCTTCGACCGCGACGAGGTGCAGTGGGAGACGGTCAAGTTCGACACCGCGTTCGCCCCGGGCGAGAAGCGGTTCGACTTCGACATCAACCAGGTCTCGATCACGCCCGACCGGGCCAAGGCCGTCGACTTCAGCAACGGCTACTACACGGTCAAGCAGTCCGTGGTGACGCTGGGCGACGGCAAGTTCGCCGGCGCCGCCTCGCTGGCAGAGCTCAAGGACGCCAAGATCGGCGTGCAGGTCGGCACCACCGCGCTGGACGCGGTCAAGAGCGTGATCCAGCCCACCGCGGAGCCGAACGTCTACAACGAGCAGATCGACTCCATCAACGCGCTGAAGAACGGGCAGATCGACGCTCTGGTGCTCGACCTGCCGACGGCCTTCTACGTGACGGCGGCGCAGGTCGAGGGCTCCAAGATCGTCGGCCAGTTCGGCTCGACCGGCGAGACCCCGGAGGAGTTCGGGCTGGTCATGGAGAAGGGCAGCGGGCTCAAGTCCTGCGTCGACAAGGCCGTCGACAAGCTCAAGTCCAACGGTGACCTGGACAAGATCGAGCAGCAGTGGCTGAGCGAGGCCGCGGGCGCGCCGGAGCTGAAGTGACCGCCGACCCGGTCTGGGTCAAGAGCGAACGCCAGCGCGAACGCGAGCGGGTTCTCGCGTCACAGGGCCGCTGCACGGCCTCGGTCGCGACGATCTCCACGATCCTGTTCGTCGCCCTGGTCGTCGTGGTGGTCGTCAACTCGCCGGGGTGGCCCCGGGTGCAGGAGACGTTCTTCGACCCGGAGATGTTCCTCAGGTCGGCGCCGGCGGTGGCCGAGGGCTTCCTGATCAACATCAAGATCTTCCTGATCGCCGAGCCGTTGATCCTGGTCGTGGGCCTGCTCGTGGCGCTGGTCCGCGGCACCAAGAACCCCGCGCTCTTCCCGCTCAGGGCACTGGCCACGTTCTACGTGGACGCCTTCCGCGGTGTGCCCACCCTGTTGGTCATCCTCATGGTCGGCTTCGGGCTCCCCGCCCTGAAGCTGCAAGGCATCCCGAACGACCTGGTCACTCTCGGCGTCATCGCCCTGACGCTCTCGTACGGTGCGTACGTCGCGGAGGTGTTCAGGTCGGGCATCGAGTCGATCCACCCCAGCCAGGTGGCGGCGGCGCGCTCGCTGGGCCTGAGCCACGGCAAGACCCTGCGGTTCGTGGTGCTGCCGCAGGCCGCGCGCCGGGTGGTGGTGCCGCTGCTGAACGACTTCATCTCGCTGCAGAAGGACACCGCGCTCGTGTCCACGATCGGCCTGGTGGAGGTGCTCCGGCAGGCCCAGATCATCGCCTCGCAGACGTTCAACTACACCCCTTATCTGGTGGCGTCGCTGCTGTTCATCCTGCTGACGATTCCGCTGGCCCGGTACACCGACCACCTGTCGGCGAAGGCGCGTAAGAGGCAGGGCTCATGAGCGTGCTGACCATCCACAACCTGTGGAAAAGCTTCGGCGGCAACGTCGTGCTGCGCGGCATCGACCTGGAGGTCGAGCAGCACGAGGTGGTGAGCCTGATCGGCGCGTCCGGCTCGGGCAAGTCGACGCTGCTGCGCTGCGTCAACCTGCTGGAGACGGCCGACGACGGCACCATCCATCTCGACGGCGAGGAGATCACCGACCCGCGGGCCGACGTCGACGCGGTGCGCAAGCGCCTGGGCACCGTGTTCCAGGCGTTCAACCTGTTCCCGCACATGACCGTGATGGACAACATCACCCTGGCCCCGCGCCAGGTCCACCGGGTCGGCCGCGCGCAGGCCGAGGAGGAGGCGCACGAGCTGCTGCGGAGGTTCGGGCTGGCGGACAAGGCCGGGGCCTACCCGGACCGGCTCTCCGGCGGCCAGCAGCAGCGGGTGGCCATCATCAGGGCCCTGGCCACCAAGCCGCGGGTGATGCTGCTGGACGAGGTCACCTCCGCGCTCGACCCCATGCTGGTCGTCGAGGTGCTCGCCGTCATCAGGGAGCTCAAGGAGTCGGGCATGACGATGATCCTGACGACGCACGAGATGTCCTTCTGCCGCGACATCTCCGACACCGTGTGCTTCCTCGACGGCGGCGTGCTGCTGGAGAAGGGTCCGCCGGAGAAGATCTTCACCGAGCCGGAGCACGACCGCACCCGCGCCTTCCTGGGCAGCGTGCTGGAGTCGGGCCGCTTCTAACGCCGGTGCCTGCCCCGTCCGGGTGTCGCCGCGGCGGCCCGGCCGGGGTCGGCCAGCAGGCTGCGGCGTCTGCCGTACCCGAGGTAGACCAGCACCCCGAAGGCCATCCACAGGGCGAACCACGCCCAGGTGTGCACCTGCAGGTTCACCATCAGCCAGAACGTGGCGACCAGCGACAGGATCGGCAGCAGCGGCGACAGCGGCACCCGGAAGCCGCGCTCCAGCTCCGGCATCCTGCGCCGCATCACGATCACCCCGGCCGCCACGAACATGAACGCGAACAGCGTCCCCATGACGACGAGTTCCTGCATCGTGAGCACGGGCACGAACTCGGCCAGCACGATCGCGACCGCGCCGATCACCAGCGTCACCCGCGACGGCGTGTGGTAGGCCCGGCTGATCACCGCCAACCGGCGCGGGATGAGCCCGTCGCGCGCCATCGAGAACAGCACCCGGGTCTGCCCCACGAGCAGCACCAGGATCACCGTGGTCAGCCCGAGCACCGCGCCCACGTCGATGACGTGCGTCATCCACCCGGCGCCCACCGCCTGGAACGCGCTCGCCAGCGGCGCCTCCACCGCGATGCTCGTGTACGGGACCATCCCCACCATGACGGCGGCCACCGCGATGTAGATCACCGTGGCCACGACCAGGCTGCGGATCATGCCCTTCGGCACCACCGTGCGCGGGTTCACCGTCTCCTCGGCCGCGGTCGCGACGATGTCGAACCCGATGTAGGCGAACGCGATCACCGGGGCGGCGGCGAACACGCCTGACCAGCCGAACGTCTGGCCCTGGCCGACGAACAGGTCCAGCACGGTCGCCGTCGGCGTGGTGACCGGCTGCGGCTCGGCGTGGAAGTCGCCGAAGTTCGCCACGTCCACGTACGTCGCGCCGACCACGATGACCGCGCCGATGGCCAGCAGCTTGGCCGTCACCATCACCCAGAGCGCGCGCAGGCCGATCCGCGCGCCGGCCGCCACGACCCCGGTCAGCAGCACCAGGATGACCAGGACGAGGACGTTCTCGACCACCTCGGGCCGGGGGACCCGCACGCCGAAGTTGCCGATGGCGCCCACGGTGATCTGCGCCCACGCCCGCGACACCACGGCCGCGGCCAGCTGCAGCTCCAGGATCAGCGCCCAGCCGATGATCCACGCCCAGATCTCGCCGAAGATGACGTAGGTGAAGGTGTAGGCGCTGCCGGAGGTCGGCATCGTCGACGACAGCTCGGCGTAGCACAGGCAGGCCAGCAGGCAGGCGATGCCCGCGATCATGAAGGACAGGATGACGCCGGGACCGGCCTTCGTCGCCGCCATCTGCCCGGCGATGCTGAAGATCCCGGCGCCGATCATCACACCGAGTCCGAGCACCACGAGGTCGGAGGTCCGGTACACCTGGGCCAGCGCATGGCGCGCGCCGGTGCGGAGGCCGGTCGCCTCGGCTGGTGGCAGCCGTCGCATCATTGCGGACAAAGTGACACACCCCGCTCATGAGACCCGCCCACAGTGCCTCACCACTTCCGGCGACAGCAAGCACGGAAGCGTCACGGTGCTAAGCCCCGACCACCAGCCAGGCGGAGCCAGTGGCGCGACGGGCCAGGGTGACGAGCCTGGCCACCATCCACACCCCGAGCGCGCACCACAGGGCCACGATGTCCATCCCGGACGCGAGGGCGGCGGCGGGCAGGTACGCCAGCGTCGTCCACACCCCCGCCCACGCCAGATAACGCTGGTCACCCGCGCCGATCAGCACGCCGTCGAGCACGAACACCACCCCGCAGATCGGCTGGAACAGCGCCACCGGCCAGAGCACGGCGAGCAGCTGTTCGGTCACCTGCGGGTCGGCGTCGAACAGGCCCGGCAGCAGCGGCCGCGCCGCCAGCACCAGCAGCCCCAGCACCGCACCCGACCAGACGCCCCACGTCACCATCCGCCGCGTGGCCCGCCGGGTGGCCTCGACGTCCCCGGCGCCGAGCGCCCGGCCGGTGATCGCCTGCCCAGCGATGGCGATGGCGTCCAGCGCGAACGCCAGCATCGTCCACACCTGCGTGGCGATCGCGTACGCGGCCAGCTCGGCCTGCCCCATCCTGGTGGCGATCACCATGGCGACCACCAGCACCACCCGCAGGCACACGGTCCTGACCAGGAGCGCGAACCCGGCCGTGCCCGCCTGCCGCACCCCCGCCGGGTCCGGCCGCAGGGGGACGCGCAGCCGCCGCGCGCCCTTGACCACGACCGCCACGTAGACGGCCGCGCCGAGCGTCTGCGCCAGCACGGTGCCCCACGCCGACCCGGCGATGCCCCAGTCCAGGCCCAGCACGAACCAGGCGTTCAGCACCGCGTTGAGCGCGAACGAGCCGACCGCCACCACCAGCGGCGTCACGGTGTCCTGGAGGCCGCGCAGCACTCCCGTGCCGGCCAGCACCACCAGCATGCCCGGGGTGCCGAGCAGGCTGATCCGCAGGTACGTGACGGCCTGCTCGGCCTGGTCCGGGGCGGCGCCGAACAGGTCCACCACCGGCGGCGCGAGCGGCCACATGACCGCGATCAGCGCCGCGCCGATGCCGAGCGCCAGCCAGATGCCGTCCACCCCGTGGCGCATCGCCCGCTCGTGGTGGCCCGCCCCGGTCTGCCGCGCCACCGACGCGGTCGTGCCGTACGCGAGGAACACGCAGAGGTTCACCAGCGTCGTCAGGACCGTGCCGGCCACGCCCAGCGCGCCCACCGCGGTGGTGCCCAGCCCGTGGCCCACGATCGCGTAGTCGGAGAGCAGGAAGAGCGGCTCGGCCACCAGCGCGCCGAATGCGGGCACGGCCAGCCGCAATATCTCCCTATCCTGGGGCGTAATGGGCATTCATCGATTATGCCCCTTACGGGACGCAGGTTGCCAACTTTCTTCCCTCCACAGCCGGTGGACATCGTATCCGCAGGTCGGAGGGCATGTGGATGATGATGTCCACAGTTATCCCCAGGCTCGTCCACAGGCCTTTCACACCCTGAGCGGGCTGCGTACACAGCTTGACCACAACCTTGTCCACAGGCCGCGTTGCTGATGGGCCGCAGAGCCGCGAAACTGTCAGACCGGTCGGCTACAACTGGGGGTGGCTCGACCGCTGCGAGCAGTTGAGGGGGCGCGGTGAGCATTGACGAAGAGATCGGTGCGGGCCCGGGGTTCGAACGCACACCGCCCAACAACATCGAGGCGGAGCAGTCGGTGCTGGGCGGCATGCTGCTGTCGAAGGACGCGATCGCCGACGTCATCGAGATCATCCGCTCCGACGACTTCTACCGCCCCGCCCACCAGATGGTGTTCGACATCATCACCGACCTCTACGGGCGCGGTGAGCCGGCCGACGCGGTCACGGTCTTCGCCGAGCTGCAGAAACGCGGCGAGATGGCCCGCGTGGGCGGCGCCGCCTACCTCCACACCCTCACGGCCGTCGTCCCGACCGCCGCCAACGCCGACTTCTACGCCAAGATCGTCCGCGAGCAGGCGGTGCTGCGCCGCCTCATCGAGGCCGGCACCCGCATCGTCTCCTACGGCTACGGCGGCCAGAACGAAGAGGTCGACGACCTCGTCGACCGCGCCCAGGCCGAGATCTACAAGGTCACCGAGCGCCGCACGTCCGAAGACTACGCGGCCCTGGCCGACATCATGCCCGGCGCCCTCGACGAGCTGGAGGCCATCGGCAGCCGTGGCGGTCAGATGGTCGGCGTCCCGACCGGCTTCGCCGACCTCGACCAGCTCACCAACGGCCTCCACCCGGGCCAGATGATCGTCGTCGCCGCCCGACCGGCCATCGGGAAGGCTCTCGCCCTCGACACCCCCCTGCCCACGCCGACGGGCTGGACCACGATGGGCGAGGTCCGGGTCGGCGACCACCTGATCGGCGCCGACGGCAGGCCGACCCGCGTCGTCGCGGCCACCGAGGTGATGCACGGCAGGCCCTGCTACGAGGTGGAGTTCAGCGACGGCACGGTGATCGTGGCCGACGCCGGCCATCAGTGGCGCACCACGACCCGTGCCTCCCGCCGATCGCTCTCCCGGCCTGGCGGAGAGGGACGGACGCGCGCGGCCATCCGCTCGGTCGTGACCACCGAGGAGATCGCCGCCACCCTGCGGTGTCCCGCCGATCAGCGGCCCCACCACGCCGTCGAGGTGGCCGCAGCTCTCCAGGGAGAGGAGGCGGACCTTCCCCTGCCGCCCTACGCCCTCGGGATCTGGCTGGGCGACGGCCGGGGCGCGAGCGTGAGCCCCAGCCTCCAGGGTGTCCTGCGCTCCCTCGGCGTCCTGGATGACAGGCACATCCCGGTCAGCTACCTGCGCGCGTCGGAGCGGCAGCGCCGCGCCCTGCTGGCAGGGCTGCTCGACTCCGGCGGACGCGTCGACGCCGCGGGCCGGATCCGGTTCGCCGTGACGGACCGGCGCCTCGCCCGCGACGCGCGCGAGCTGATCCTGAGCCTCGGCTACCAGCCGACCGTCCGCACCAATCAGGTGACCTGCTACACGATCAGCTTCACCACGCCGGACCAGGTCTTCCGGCTCCCCAGGAAGGCCGTCAGTCAGGCCGGCGACGCCGACCCGGCCGCGTCGGTCCGCCACATCGTGGACGTGCGCCCCGTCCCGTCCAGGCCCGTACGCTGCGTGCAGGTCGACAACGCCGACCACCTCTACCTGGCGAGCCGGTCCTGGATCCCGACCCACAACAGCACGCTCGGCCTGGACTTCGCCCGGTCGGCGGCGATCAAGCACGGCATGTCGACCGTCATCTTCTCGCTGGAGATGTCGCGCAACGAGATCACCATGCGACTGCTGTCGGCCGAGGCGCGGGTGGCGCTGCACGCCATGCGCTCGGGCATGATGACCGACGACGACTGGACGCGCCTGGCGCGGCGGATGAGCGAGGTGGCGGAGGCGCCGCTGTTCATCGACGACTCGCCCAACATGTCGATGATGGAGATCCGGGCCAAGTGCCGCCGCCTCAAGCAGCGCAACGACCTGCGGTTCGTGGTCATCGACTATCTGCAACTGATGAGCTCGCCGAAGAAGACCGAGAGCCGTCAGAACGAAGTGTCGGAGATCTCCCGTGCCATCAAGCTGCTGGCCAAGGAGCTGGAGGTCCCCGTCATCGCCATCTCCCAGCTCAACCGAGGCCCCGAACAACGCACGGACAAGCGCCCCCAGGTGAGCGACCTGCGTGAGTCCGGTTGCCTGACCGCCGCCACCCGCGTCATGCGGGCCGACACGGGCGCCGAGGTCTCGCTGGGAGATCTGCTCGAATCGGGTGCGCGCGACATCCCGGTCTGGTCTCTCGACGACCGGCTGAAGCTTGTGCCCCGGACGATGACGCACGTCTTCCCGAGCGGGGTCAGGGAGGTCTACCGGGTCCGGCTCCGGTCAGGCAGAGAGGTGGAGGCGACGGCCAGACACCCGTTCCTCACCTACGACGGCTGGCGTCCCCTGGCGGATCTCGCCGCCGGGGCGCGGGTGGCCGTGCCGCGACACGTCCCCGCTCCCTTGGACGTCGAGTCTTGGGACGAGGACGAGTTGGTCCTGCTCGCCCATTTGATCGGCGACGGCTCGTTCGTACGTGGGCAGCCGATCCGCTACAGCAGCACCGACGAGGCGAACCTGGCCGTCGTCACGGAGGCGGCCGCCCGGCGTTTCCACATCACCGCCGTGCGGGACGAGCACGCCGCGGCTCGGTGCACCTCCCTGCGGCTGCCCGCGCCGTATCGGCTGACCCATGGCAAGCGGAATCCCATCGCCGCCTGGCTCGACGGGCTGGGCCTGTTCGGTCTGCGCAGTCATGAGAAGTTCATGCCGGACGGCCTGTTCGCGCTGCCGAAGCGGCAGGCCGCGCTCTTCCTCAGGCATCTGTGGGCCACCGACGGGTGCGTGTGGTGGGACGAGAAGGCCGGGCAGGCGCGCATCTCCTACGCGTCCACCAGCAGGCGCCTGGTGGACGACGTGGCGCGGCTCCTGCTGCGGTTCAACGTGATGACTCGGGTGAAGGAGTCCCGTAAGGGCGATCACCGCCCTTCTTACCAGCTGTTCGTCTACGGAGCGGAGAACCAGCTACGTTTCCTCGACGAGATCGGTGTCCACGGCGGGCGCGAGACGGCTGCGCGTCAGTGCGCCGGGCGCCTACGGCTGATCACCGGTAACACCAACATCGACACGGTGCCGAAGGAGGTTTGGACGCGCGTCCGCACAGCGCTGGTGGAACGAGGTATGTCACAGCGTGAGTTCGCCGCCGGCATGGGGACGAGCTATTGCGGGACCACGCTCTGGAAACACGCGCCGAGCCGGGAGCGCCTCGGACGGGTCGCCGCAGTCCTGGACGCCTCGGACCTCGAACTGCTGGCCACCAACGACGTCTTCTGGGATGAGATCGCCTCAGTCGAGTCGTTGGGCGAGCAGCCGGTCTTC
Source organism: Nonomuraea sp. NPDC054003 (assembly GCF_055585125.1). Lineage (NCBI taxonomy): Bacteria > Bacillati > Actinomycetota > Actinomycetes > Streptosporangiales > Streptosporangiaceae > Nonomuraea > Nonomuraea sp. NPDC054003. Next base: position 154,835 of record NZ_JBVJKR010000016.1, on the reverse strand, counting down.
GACGCCACGGTGCTGGGCACGCACAACTTCATCGCGAACGGGATCAGCCTGCACAACTCCATCGAGCAGGACGCCGACATGGTGATCCTGCTGCACCGTGAGGACGCTTACGAGAGGGAGTCGCCACGGGCGGGCGAGGCCGACCTGATCGTGGCGAAGCATCGTAACGGGCCGACGGCGACCGTGACCGTGGCCTTCCAGGGCCACTACAGCCGCTTCGTCGACATGGCGCAACACTAGGCCAGGCGCACTCCGGCAGGGCTCACGAGCGACGTGACGATCGACTGGACGAGGCGCATGATGAGGGCTTCGAGCAGCATGACCGCCGCCTTGGCCAGCAGGGACGCCAGGAATTCGGACATTAGGTACCTTGCGGGGACGAGTGTGTCTTTCCTCGCATAATTAACCACAAAACACGCCGGGAGCTGTAGTCCGAGTGACCGGAAGGTGAACGATCGATGTCTATCTGATACCGAGGCTCTCGACCGCGACGGCGGCCAGCGTGGCCGCGGCCGCGCTGGTGAGCCCGATCCCCCAGCCGATGGGGCCGACCGGGCGGCAGCCGAAGACCTGGCTGAGGCCCGGCACCGACACGACCACGAAGAGGGCGGCCAGCGACGACACGGACGCCGCCACGACCAGGCGGTCCCGCCGGCCGAGCGCCAGGGTCTGCAGGAGCTGGGCGGCGACCAGGCCGATGAGCCCGACGGTGTCGGCGCGCCCGCGGGTGCCGCCCATCCTGGCCAGCAGCCACGCGGCGGCGGCCGCCGCCGCGGTCGTGACGGCGCGCAGGTAGATCTCGCGGGTGAGCGCGGTGCCGAGCGAGGCCTCCGGCCCCTCGGCCAGCAGTTTCTCCGGGCTGGCGGCGCTGGGCGGCCGCACGGCCACGGCCAGCGCGGGCAGCATGTCGGTCAGGAGGTTGACCAGCAGCAGCTGGCGGGCGTTCAGCGCGCTGCGCCGGGTCAGCAGGCTCGACCCGAGGGTGAAGGCGATCTCGCCGACGTTGCCGCCGAGCAGGATCCCCAGCGCGTCGCGTACGGACCCCCACATGGCGCGGCCCTCGACGATCGCGTCGATGATGGTCTCGATGCGGTTGTCCAGGACGACGATGTCGGCGGCCGACCGGGCGGCCGGGGTGGCCGTGGAGCCGAGCGCGACGCCCACGTCGGCGAGGCGGATGGCCGGCACGTCGTTGGCGCCGTCGCCGGTCACGGCGACGACCTTGCCGGTGTCGCGCAGGACGGTCACGATGCGTGCCTTGTGCTCCGGGGTGGTCCTGGCGAAGACGGCCACGTCGGAGAGCACCTCGCCGAGCCGCTCGTCGTCGAGCGCGTCGATCTCGGGCCCTGTCATGATCCGCCGGCCGTTGATCGCGTCCAGCTCGGCGGCGATGGCCTCGGCGGTGCTGGGGTGATCGCCGGTGATCATGATGACCCGGACGCCCGCCCCGATGAGCTGCCGGACGCTCGCCTTGGCCGTGGGCCTGATGGGGTCGGCCAGGCCGAGGTAGCCGAGGAAGCACAGCCGTTCGATGCGGGACTCGTCCAGGTCGGCGCGGCTGGAGGCGGACCGCTCGGCGACGGCGAGCACGCGGTAGCCCTGCCGGGCCAGCCGTTCCACCTCCTGTCCCAGCTCCAGCCTGATCCGGTCGTCCAGCGGGACGTGGTGGCCGTCGCGCAGGACGGTGGAGCAGCGGCCGAGCACGACCTCGGGGGCGCCCTTGACGCTGAGCAGGTGTCCGGGCCCGGACGTGCCCAGCACGGCGTGGTAGCCGCGGGCGGGCTCGAAGTGCAGTTCGTCGACGCGTTTCCAGGACTTCAGGCCCTCGTCGAGGGTGATGCCGAGCGCGTCCGCGCCTTCGATGACGGCCCGGTCGGTGGGGTGGGCGATCCTGCGGTCGTCGCCGAACTTGGGCCCCGCGCGCAGCGCCGCGCCGACGAGGGCCCGCATCTCGCCGGTCAGCTCGTCAGGCGACCTCTGGTGCCAGCCGTCCGACACCCGGCCGAGGCTGATGTGGCCTTCGGTGAGGGTGCCGGTCTTGTCGAAGCAGAGCACGCCGACCCTGCCCAGCGCCTCGATCGTGGACGGGTTGCGTACCAGCGTGTTGCGCTGCGAGAGCCGCTTGGCGGAGGCGAGTTCGGCGATGGTGGCGACGAACGGCAGGCCTTCGGGCACCGCGGCCACCATCATGCTCACGGCGGGCCCGAGCGCGGTGGCCAGCGGCGAGCCGCGGAGCAGGTCGATGCCCATCAGCACCGCGCCGGAGCCGACGGCGGCCGGCAGGATCCTGCGGCTCAGCTCGCGCAGCCGCAGTTCCACGCCGCTCGGTGGCGGTTCCAGGGCGGCGAGCGCGGCGGTCCGGCCGGCCTCGGTGCGTTCGCCGGTGGCGACGACCACGGCGCGGCCGCTGCCCGCCGCGACGGTCGTGCCCAGATACACCATCGAGCTGCGCTCGGCGACGGCGGGCGCCGCCGTGGGGCTGATGGTCTTGGTGACGAGCTGCGACTCGCCGGTGAGCGTGGACTCGTCGAGTTCCAGCCCCGACGCCTTGATCAGCCTGGCGTCCGCCGGCACGGCGTCGCCCGCGCGCAGCTCGATCACGTCTCCCGGGACGAGGACGCCGGCGTCGCAGTCGACCGTGCCGCCGGGCCGGCGCACGCGCACGGTGACCGCGGTGATCTCGGAGAGGCGGTTGAGCGCCCGGTCGGCGCCGGTCCGCTGGGCGCCGCCCAGGAGGGCGTCGATGAGCATCACGCCGCCGATGAGCCCGGCGTCCAGGACCGAGCCGACGGCGGCCGACACGCCCGCGCCGGCGGCGAGCACCGGTGTCAGCGGGTTGGCGAGCTCCCGGACCGCCGCGCCGGCCAGGGACTCCGGCGCCTCCTCCGTCGCGGCGGGCGGGGTCCTGCGGCGGGCGGCCTCCTCCTCGGTCAGTCCCTTGCGTGAGGTGTCGAGCCGGGCGAGCACGTCTGGTATGGCCATGGCGTGCCAGGGCGTGGGGTCGGCCTGGACGGGCGGAGTGCCGCGCCCGGTGGCGCGGCCCGACCAGTAGCCGAAGACCAGCGCGACCGCCGACACGGCGTCCCGCACCCAACTGGCACGCCGGGGGGCGGCCGCCTCCGGGCCGATGAACGCCAGCCCCGAGCCCGCGACCGCGCCGGAGGCGGCGAGCCACACGCCTCGGGTGCTCACCTTCCTGGCGACCGGCAGGGACCGCAGCACCAGGTGCGCCGCGTCCAGCCCGCCCACCACGTCGGCGTCCCAGGGGAAGCGCCTGGACGGTTCCAGCACGCCGATGCCCAGGTCGGCCCCGCGGAGCGCGCGCCGCGCGCGCCGCGAGACCACGGCGACGCCGTGCCCGTCAGCCTGCAACTCGCGCACCAGCTCAGCCGGCTCGGACCCTGGGGACGGATCGACACCGAGCCGGAGGGCGAGGCCGTCCTCGTCGCCGGCGATGATCACGGTGCCGGCGCTCCTGGCCGCGGAGACCAGCGCCTCGGCCATCGGATGCGGCTCCCTGGCCAGCCCGACCAGCGCGACCTCCGCGCCGTCCTTCGAGACGGTGACGGGGCGGATGCCCTGGTCGACCCACTCCGAGCGCGCGACGTCCAGGCCGGCGGGGGCGGCGGTCCAGCCGTCCTGCTCGCGCCGCGCGTCCGGGTCGGTGAGGTCGAGCAGCGTGTAGAGGCAGGCGTGCAGCTCGTCCAGGTCCACGTCGGGTACGAGGGGGAGCACGCTCTCGATCGCCCACCGGCCGGAGGTGAGCACGGCGGCGTCGAAGACGACGGTGTCGACGCGGTCCATGCGGGACAACGCCCGGCGGTCGAGCACCATCGCGTCGCGCCCGGCCAGAGCGGCCATGATCGCGCTGACGTAGCCGTCCCTGGCGAGCCGGCCGGCCTTGGGCGTGCCGGAGATGAGCAGGGGAAGCCCGCGCCGGTGGTCGCGGGTGAGGAACGTGGTCACGCCGTGCGCGGCCAGTGCGCCGGGGCCCGCGAGGTCGGCGTAGCGTTCGAGCGGGCCGCGGGGCAGCGGGGCTGGCCGTTCGGACTCCTCGGTCCTGATGTGCCGGTAGGAGCCGTCGTGGCCGGCGAGCGCCGTTTCGCGCCGTTCCCAGGCGCGTCGGCCGGTGTGCGCGGCGGCGTACCGGCCCGCGGCGGCGGCGGAGTCGACGAGCAGCGTCACGGGTCGCGCGGCCAGCGCGTTGGCGACGATCCTGGTCGTGCCGAGTATCGCGTCGGTCGCCGACGCGCCGAGGCGCCGCTCCAGCTCCAGGCGCACCCGGGGGATCTCGTCGGCCAGCGCGGCGAAGCTGGGCACCGCGTCGGACAGCCGGGGGACGCGGGCGACCTGGCCGGTCAGCGCGAGGGCGGCGCCGACGAGGTTGAGCCCGAGGCTCACGGCGGCCTTGGCCTGCTGCTCCGCACCGTCGAGCACCCGGGCGGGGGGCGGGCCCTCGGTGTCGTGCTCCTCGATGAGCTCGATGAGCTCGTCCAGTTCGCCGCCAGGCGGGCAGTCGACGAACACGCAGCCGAGCGTCCCGTTCACCTCGGCGCGGCGCGCGCCGTGGGCCAGCAGCCGCCCTTCCAGCTCGCGGACGCGCTCTTCCGTTCCCGGCCCGCCCAGGTGGCGCAGCTCCACGCGGGTCCCGCCGGGGCACGCCCGCACCCGGCGGGGGCGCGGGACGAGGCCGCGTACCGGCTCAGGAAGGAGGTCCAGCAAGGTGTCAGCGGAGAACAGGCCGAACGCCGGCATGCCGCCCCCTGTTCTCTCGGCTGGTTCGGCCTATTTGCTCGGACGGGTGCGCTCGACCGCTTCCTTCTGCCGGGTCAAGGCGTTCTTGACCGCCGCGGCCTTGTTCTTCGCGGTGGCGGCCTCGGCCGCCTTGCTCGCCGTCTTCTGCCTCGTCTCCATCTCGTTCTGCTTGGGCTTCTCGGGCTTGCGGGCCGAGGTGGGCTTGCCGTTGCCGTTCCCGCGGGCGCGCTGGGCGATGACGGTGCCCACGCCGATGGCGGCCGCCACGGGCCATTCGACGACGCCGAACACCGCGAGCGCGCCGAGCGCCCCGTAGTAGGCGACGCGCTCCGGCGGCGGCAGGATCGACTTGGCGACGTCGACCGCGTGGCCCATCTCCTGCTTGCTGATGTGCGGCATCGGGACGTGCGGCAGCTTCATGTCGGGCTTGTGGAGCTGGATGGACATCATGGGCAGGTCCAGCGTGACCTTCTTGTCCTGGGCTGTGGACGGCTGCGTCTGGGTATCAGCCATGACTCCTCCTTGGGCGCGAATGCCGGTACCTCTCGGTTTTTCTCCTCGGCCTCACCCCATAATCCGGACAGGAGGTATTTGACCTTTTTGCCGTCCCCTGCCGAATCGTCCCCGGCCGGGCTAGCGGCAGGTGCTGGGAGGACAGATCCGGGTGTCGATGCGCCGGGCGCCCGGCCCTTCGGTGCCGAGCCGGTCGTGGGGGTTGGCGAGCACACAGCGGTCGAGCGAGAGGCAGCCGCAGCCGATGCAGTCGGTGAGGTCGTCGCGGAGCCGCTGGAGCTGCTCGATGCGGTCGTCGAGCTCGCCGCGCCAGGCGGCCGACAGCCGGGCCCAGTCGTCCCTGGTGGGGGTGCGGCCCTCGGGCAGCTCGGTGAGGGCGTCCTTGATGGTCTTGAGCGGGATGCCGAGGCGCTGGGAGAGCCGGATGAACGCGACCCTGCGCAGGGTGTCGCGGGTGTAGCGGCGCTGGTTGCCGGCCGTGCGCCGGCTGGCGATGAGACCCTTGGCCTCGTAAAAGTGCAGGGCCGAGACGGCGACGCCGCTGCGCTCGGCGAGCTGGCCCACGGTCAGTTCCTTGGAGTTCCAGGCAACCTTGGTCACGACCTCGACATTACTTGAGGACGACCGGCCTGAAGTGGGTGACCAGGTTCCCGCCGTCGAACAGGTGCAGCGCGAACGCGGGTGGCAGCTCGTACGAGACAGGGAACGTGTCGGCGGTCTCCACGCTCGTCAGGCAGGTCGAGACGACGCCGGGCGCGACGACGAGCGGCAGCCCGGCGAACCGGGCCTGGACGGCGGTGTGCGCGTGCCCGGCCAGCACCGCCGTCACGTGCGGGTGGCTGGCCAGCACGTCTGCGAGCCGCTCCGGCTCACGCAGGGCGATCCTGTCCACGTACGGGATGCCGAGCGGGACGGGCGGATGGTGCAGGCCCACGAAGGCCGGCACCCCCGGCCGCTCGGACAGCACCTCGTCGAGCCAGGCCAGCGTCTCGTCGGCGAGGAACCCGTACGCCTCGCCCGGGACGCTGGAGTCGGCCAGCGCGAGCGTCACCGCGTCGAGCCTGAGCACCTGGTTGGCCGGCCCGATCCGCTTGTCGAACTCGGGCACCGAGTCGTGGTTGCCCGGGCAGACGATCAGCGGGGTGCCGACGCGCATCAGCGCGGCGGCGGTGTCGTACTCCTCCGGCAGCGCGTGGTCGGCGATGTCGCCGGTGACCAGGATCGCGTCGAGGCCGAGGGAGTCGACATGACGCAGGACGGCGGCGGCTCGCTCCTCGCTGGCCGGCGAGCCGCCGATGTGGATGTCGCTGATCTGTGCGAAGGCCACCATGGGAACAAACTACTCCCACTTGAACAGGCGCACGGCGAGCCCGCTGAACAGCACCAGCCCGCCGACCATGACGGCCAGGTGCGGCAGTTGCGGCCAGTCGCCCGCCCAGGTGTCGCGCATGGCGTTGACGAACGGCCCGACCACGGAGAAGTCGCTGATCGTGCGCAGCGTGTCGGGCATGATCTCGCGCGGGATCCACATGCCGGCCACGAACAGCAGCGGGAACATCGCCACCGACCCGATGCCGGGCGCGGTCTTGCTGTTCGGCGCGATGGCGGCGATCACCAGGCCGAGCGCCAGCATCGCGGCGGCGCCGAGCAGGTACGCCAGCAGGAACCCGAAGAGCTGCCCGGGGATCTGCGAGCCGAACACCAGCCACCCGGCGACGATCACCACCACGGCGCTGCACAGCGCGATGATCAGGTTGAGCAGGAGCTGCGCGCCGAGCAGCCGCGCCGGGTGCGTCGGCGTGGTGGACATCCGGCGCAGCACGCCCTGCTCCCGATACGTGGCCATGGCGCCGGGCAGGATGGTGAAAGCGGTCGTCAGCAGGGCGAGCAGGATCATCTGGGCGGGCAGCTGGGCGTCGACGAACCGCTGACCGCCCAGGTTCGGGTCGGGTTTCTGCAGGTCGGGGATCTGCCCCAGGACCAGCAGCAGGCCGACCGGGAGCGCCAGCGAGAGCGCGACGCCGAGCCAGTCACGCGCCAGCAGCTTGGTCTCGACGAGCAGGATCTTCTTCATGCCAGCTTCCTTCCGGTGAGTGCGAGGAACGCGTCGTCCAGGGTGGCCTGCTCGATCCGCAGGTCGTTGGGGACGATCCGCTGCTCGGCGAGCGCGAGCGTGACGGCGGGGGCGAGGTTGCCGATGCCGGTGACGACCACCTGGTCGCCCGTGCGGCTGATCTCCTTGACCTCGGGCAGCGACGTCAGCACCGAGTCGGCCACGGGCGCGGACGGCCTGAACCGCACCTTCTGCTCCCCGCCGACCCGGGCGACGAGCCCGGCGGGCGAGTCGATAGCGGCGACGCGGCCGGAGTCGATGAGTGCGATCCGGTCGCAGAGCCGCTCGGCCTCCTCCATGAAGTGGGTGACGAGCACGATCGTCACGCCGGAGTCGCGCACCTGCTCGACCAGCTCCCAGGTGTCGCGGCGGGCCTGCGGGTCGAGCCCGGTGGTCAGCTCGTCGAGCACCGCGATGCGCGGCTTGCCGACGAGCGCGAGCGCGACGGACAGCCGCTGGCGCTGGCCGCCGGACAGCTTGCCGAACATGGCGTCGCGCTTGGCGCCCAGGCCGACCCGCTCCAGCAGCTCCGGCCAGTCGGCGGGGTCCTGGTAGAAGGACGCGTACAGGTCGAGCGCCTCCCACACCTTGATCTTCTCGGGCAGCGCGGAGCTCTGCAGCTGCACGCCCAGCACGCGCCGGAGCCCGTCCCTGTCCTGTACAGGGTCGATGCCGGCGACGCGCAGGGTGCCGCCGTCGGGCACGCGCAGGCCCGACACGCACTCCACGGTGGTGGTCTTGCCCGCGCCGTTCGGGCCGAGGATGCCGAAGATCTCTCCGGCCCGGACCTCGAACGACACGTCTTCCACCGCCACGTGGTCCTTGTAGCGCTTGTGGAGGTTCTTGACCTCGATGACGTTCATGTCTACGACGCTAGGGACGCCGGTTCTGCCGGGGAATCGAGCTGGTTGCCGGGCATAGGTGTACTTAGGTGCAGTGTGCGCATCCCGCTCCATCGCGCACACTGGTTGTCATGGTGCGGAAGATCGGTCACGTCCTCGCGCTGCTCGCGCTCGTCGTCGTGCAGCTCCTGACGCTCGTGTCGGCGTTCCTGTGCCTGGTCCTCTGCTTCGGCCTGGGCATGGTGTTCCTGTTCCCGCCGCAGGTGCGGATGATCAGATGGGTGACCGGGATGACGCGCTACCTGGTGCGCTCCTCGTCCGGGATCGTGATCGAGCCGCCGTACCTGCCGGAGCCGCCGCCTCCGCAGCCGCAGCCCGACGGGCTCTACCGGTCGCACCGCACGCTCTACAAGACGCCCCGGATGCCGGCCTGGAACGACCGCTGGAAGTGGATGCTCACCGACCCCGCGACCTGGCGCGACGGGTTCTGGCTGCTGCTCGATCCGGGCGTCAAGATGGTGCTGCTGCCGCTGCTGATCCTGCTGCCGGGCCGCGGGCTGCGGGTGTACGGGCTCTGGTGCGAGCTGCTGCTGGCCGCGACCGCGTCCAGCCGGATGGCCGGCCAGCTCAGCAGTCTCAACCGGGCACGCAACCTCGCCGTCGACACGCAGGCCGCCGAGATGCGCAGGATCGAGCGTGACCTGCACGACGGCACGCAGGCCAGACTGGTGGCGCTCGGCATGACGATCGGGGCCGCCGAGCAGCTCATGGAGTCCGACCCGAAGGCGGCCAGGGCGCTGATGGCCAAGGCCAGGGAGGCGTCGGCGGAGACGCTCACCGAGCTGCGCCGGGTGATCCGCGGCATCCACCCGCCGGTGCTGGCCGAGCGCGGCCTCGGCGACGCGGTGCGGGCGCTGGCGATGGACAGCGCCCTGAAGGTGTCGGTCCAGGTGGAGCTGACGCACCGGCCCGAGGCGCCGGTCGAGGCGGCGGCGTACTTCGCGGTCAGCGAGCTGCTGTCCAACGCCGCCCGGCACGGCGGGGCCGAGTCGGTGGAGATCGACATCAGCACCAGCGGAGCCAACCTGCGCATCACGGTCACCGACGACGGCTGGGGCGGCGCCGACCCGTCCAAGGGCAGCGGCCTGACCGGGATCGAGCGCCGGCTGGCGGCCTTCGACGGCGTGATGGCGATCCACAGCCCGGCGGGCGGGCCGACGACGGTGACCCTGGAGCTGCCGAAGGTGCTGCCCGAGCACTGGGCCGGAGACGTGGCCAAGTTGCCTCGCTGGAAGTTGGCCACCGTGATCGCCCTGTACGGGACGGCCTGGTGCCCGCTGTTCCCACAGGGCGTCGTGGCGGGCATCTTCAAACTGGTCGGCTTCGACGAGAAGGCCTGGTTCCTCGCGCTGCACCTGCCCGATGCGTGGCAGTGGCCCTGCATCGCTTTCATGATCCTGCTCGGTACGGCCATGTACGCGACCGCGGTCGCCATCCCGGCCCACCACAAGGACCACCCCTTGGCGCCCCGCAACCCGCTTGAGGGCGTAGGGTTCTGCTGATGAACAGGGTGCTCGTCGCCGAAGACCTCTACCTGCTCAGAGACGGGCTGGTCCACCTGCTGCAGGCTCACGGGTTCGACGTGGTCGCCGCCGTGGAGAGCGGCCCCGAGCTGCTGAAGGGCCTGCTGGAGCTCCGTCCCGACGTGTCGGTGGTGGACGTGCGGCTGCCGCCGACGCTCACCGACGAGGGGCTCCAGGCGTCACTGGAGGCGCGCAAGAAGGTGCCGGGGCTGCCGATCCTGGTGCTGTCGCAGCACGTCGAGCAGCTCTACGCGCGCGAGCTGCTGGCCGACGGCTCGGGCGGCATCGGCTACCTGCTGAAGGACCGGGTGTTCAACGCCGAGCAGTTCATCGACGCGGTGCGCCGGGTCGCGGCGGGCGGCACCGCGATGGACCCCGAGGTCATCTCCAAGCTGCTGGCCAGCAACGCCAAGAACGAGCCGCTGGCCGCGCTCACCCCGCGCGAGCGCGAGGTGCTGGAGCAGATGGCCGAGGGCCGCTCCAACGCCGCCATCTCCCAGCGGCTCTACCTGAGCGAGAGCGCCGTGGCCAAGCACACGGCGGGCATCTTCGGCAAGCTCGGCCTGGCCCCGTCCGACGACGACAACCGCCGGGTGCTGGCGGTCCTCGCCTACCTCAACAACCGCTAGGCGGGCTTTGTCGGTGGCCTCGGATACCTTCTAAGGGCATGCCGAGAAGAAAGGGTCGATCAGGTGAAGATCCGGGTTAACCGTGACGTGCTGGCCGACGCCGTCGCCTGGGCCGCCAGGGTTCTGCCCAGCCGCCCGGTGACCCCCGTGCTGTCCGGCCTGCTGCTGGAGGCGGGCGAGGAGCTGAGCCTGTCCGCGTTCGACTACGACGTCTCGGCCAGGGCCGCCGTCGACGCCGACGTGGCGGAGTCCGGCCGCGTGCTGATCCCCGGCCGGCTGCTCGCCGAGATCAGCCGGAGCCTGCCCGAAGACGACGTGGAGATCCTCACCGAGGGCCAGGAGGCGGTGCTGACCTGCGGCAGCGCCGAGTTCGGCCTGATCACCATGCCGGTCGAAGACTTCCCGACCATGCCGACGATGCCGCCCGCCATCGGCGCCATCGGCGGTGGCGTGTTCGCCTCCGCCGTCGGCCAGGTGGCGCCCTCGGCCAGCCGCGACGACACGCTGCCCATGCTCACCGGCATCCGGGTCGACGTGGAGGGCGAGTCGGTGACGATGGCCGCCACCGACCGCTACCGCATCGCCGCCCGCGAGTTCGGCTGGCGCCCTGTCAGCCCCGACGCCGCGGTCTCCGCCATGGTGCCCGCCCGGGTGCTGGTGGAGGTGGCCAGGTCGCTGCGCGGCGGCGAGGTGCAGGTCGCGCTCGGCGACGGGGTGGCCGGGTTCGAGAGCGTGGGCCGCAGCACCACCGTGCGGCTGCTCGACGAGCAGTTCATCGACTACCGGGGCAGGCTGACCTCGCAGTGGTCGATCAGGGCCGACGTGCGGGTGGCGCCGTTCGTGGCGGCCATCAAGCGGGTGGCGCTGGTGGCCGAGCGCAACACCGCGATCCGGCTGTCGTTCAGCCAGGGCCAGGTGCTCATCCAGGCGGGCGGCGGCGACATCGGCCGCGGCGCCGAGGTGGTGGACTGCGAGCTGCGCGGCGACGACATCCAGATCGCGTTCCAGTCGCAGTTCCTGCTCGACGGGCTCACCGGCATCGAGACCGAGCTGGCCCGCATCAACATGGAGTCCACGACCCGGCCGGCCCTCATCCAGGACGTGCCCGGCGACGCCGGCCCCGACTTCCGCTATCTCGTGATGTCACTCCGCCTGACCTGACTGGCGCTCGGCGACCAGCCTGAAGACCCGCTTGAACGTCGCGTAGTCGGCCTCGCCCGCGGCCTCGGCGTGCCGCTCCTCGATGGCGGCCAGGATCTCCTCCGAACGCGCCATCTGGTCCAGGCCCCTGCCGGTCGGCACGATGAGCTTCGCCCGCCGGTCGGCCGGGTCGGGCCGCCGCTCCACGTAACCGAGCTCCTCCAGCTCGTCCACGAGCGTGCCGATGACCTGTTTGTGCTGCCCCGAGCGGGCGGCGAGGTCGGTGGCCCGGCTGCCCTCCTCGTCCAGGTACGCGAGCACGGCGCCGTGGCGCGGCCGCAGCCGCGGGTGCCCCTGCTCGGCCAGCGCCGCGAACAACTCCTTCTGCAGGCTGAAGAGGGTGCGGCTGCTCAGGATCCCGAGGTCGGGTTCGTTTCTCTTGCGCTCGCTCCGGCGCATGCCATCCTCCAATTAGTCACTGATATTGACGGTCATTAATTGGTACTATTAGGCTTCCGGTATGACCGCAACAGTGGAACTGACGAGATTCCGTGTGGCCCCGGAGCGTACCGGCGAACTGCTGGCCGCCCGCCCCGGCATGCTGGCCGGCTTTCGGACCGGCCGGACCGGCTTCCTCGGCGCCCGCCTCGTCCGGCTGCCCGGCGGAGAGTGGCTGGACATCGTGGAGTGGCGCAGCCCCGCCGACCTGGCCGCCTCGCGCGCCAAGGGCGGCGACCTGCCCGGCATCCGAGCCTTCTTCGATCTGATCGACGACCTGGTTTCCACCGAAGAAGGAGAGCTGACGTGACTCTGCTGATAACCGGTGCCACCGGCACCGTTTCCGGCGCGCTGCTGCGCGCCCTGCCCGGCACCGACGACGTGCGCGTGCTCGTCCGTGACCCGGCGCGGGCGCCGCGAGGGGTGGATGTAGCGGTGGGCGACCTGCACAGGCCGGAAACGCTCGAAGACGCCTTCAAGGGGGTCGAAACCGTATGGCTGCTGACCGCGATGGGGCCGGACGCGCCGCACGCCGGCTCCAACGCCGTGTGGGCGGCCCGCGAGGCGGGGGTGCGGCACGTGGTGCGGATGTCGGCCATCGGCGCCGGGCACGACGCGCCCACCCGCAACGGCCGCCTGCACGTGCTGTCCGACATCGAACTGGCCGCCTCCGGGCTGAGTTGGACCGTCATCCGGCCGGCCTTCTTCATGCAGAACCTGTTCGGGTCGGTCAACGCCGGCACGCTGTACGGCCCGACGGGTGAGGGCAGGATGGGCCTCATCGACGTGCGTGACATCGCCGCCTTCGCCGCCCGCGTGCTCGCCGACGCGCGGCCACACCACGGCAGGACCTACACGATCACCGGCCCGGAGAGCATCTCGCTGCGCGAGGCCGCCGCCAGGATCGGCGCCGGCTATCAGCCCGTCGGCCCCGAGGACGCGCGCCAGGCGATGATCCAGGCAGGGCTGCCGGAGTGGGACGCGGCGGTCAACGTCGAGTACGCCCGCGCGTACGCGAGCGGCTGGGGGGACTACACGACCGGTGACTTCGCCGAGGTGATGGGACACCAAGCCCGCGCGTTCGAGGCGTTCGCCGCCGACCACGCCGACCGGCTCGGCGGCTGACCCGGCCCTCGGGCCGGCCTCAGCCCTCGGTGAGCGCGATGAGGATGTGTTCCATGCACGCGTGTCCGGCGCGCTCGGCGGCGGACGCGTCGCCGGCGGCGATGGCGCGGGCGATCGCGTCATGCGGGATGTAGGTCTTGTTGAGCGACGTGCCGGCCGCGGTGATGCTGGCCCGCAGCGCCGCGGAGAAGTCTTCGTACAGGTCGATGAGCACCCGGTTGTGCGTGGCGTAGGCGACGGCCATGTGGAAGGCCAGGTCGGTCTCCACGAACCGGGCGGGGTCGTCCTGCTCCCAGGCGTGGTCGCGCTCGGCCAGCGCCGCCTCGATGAGCGCGATGTCCTCGTCGGTGCGGCGGGTGGCGGCCAGCCGGGCGGCCTCGACCTCCAGCGCGCGGCGGACCTCGAAGATCTCCAGCTGCTCGGCCTGACGCAGGCGCCTGAGCATGGCCCCCGAGAGCTCGCTCGTGGCGCGCACGTAGGTGCCGTCGCCCTGGCGGCACTCCAGCAGGCCGGCATGGGTGAGCGCGCGCACGGCCTCCCGAACGGTGTTGCGCCCGACACCGAGCTGCTCGGCGAGCACGGTCTCCGTCGGGATCTTGCCGTTCATCTGCCACGACCCTGTGGTGATCTGCTCCTTGAGCTGATCGATCACCTGGTCGACGAGCGAAGCCCGCTGCGCCGTACGCAGACTCACAGTCCGCCTCCTCTGGGGAAACCGATCATCCTATGAGTCAATGACTGGAACCCCAGTGTATTCCAGACCCGGGAATGCCCGAGTCTGGAACCCCCCTCGGCGGTCAGCGGGCGATCGTCGTGTCGACGGTCAGCCCCGCCATCATCGAGCGCACCCCGGCGGCTTCCAGGGCCTTACGGTAGGCGGCCGTCTGTTCGGCCCGGTCGCCGACCTGGCCGAAAAGGTCGCCCAGCTCACGCCAGCACCGGGCGGAGACCCGGTCGGCGCCGTACGGCTGGCGGCCTGCTCCGTCGAGGACGACGCGGGCGGCGGTGAGGTGGTCGGCCGGGTCGGCCTGGCGCCTGACGGCCACCGTGGCGCTCACCAGGTGTGCCTCGGCCACGGCGCTGCCGCCGCCGAGCAGCCCCAGCGCCTCTGCGGCGAGCTCGGCCGCGCGGTCCGGATCGGCCGCGCGCAGCATGACCCGGGCCAGCACGATGAGGGCCTCGCCCCGTTCGTGACCGAGGCCCGCCGACGCGAACGTGCGGGCGGCCGCGGCGGCGAACCGCTCCGCCTCGTCCGCCGGAGCCCACTCCAGCCGCGCCCAGTGCATGCCCAGGCGAGCCAGCTGAAGCGCGATCCGGCCGTCGCGACCTGCGCTGATGGCGTCGTCGGCCAGGCGCACCGCCAGCGCGGAGTCCTCGCCCGCGGCCGCCTCGCCGCTCGCCCGCCAGAGAGCGCGGACCTCTCCGGAACGGTCCATAACATCAGACAAGCCAGCGACGTCGAGCACCTTCTTGACGTAGACGAGCTCGGGGGAGTCGCCTTCGCGGCCGGCGTGCGCCACCAGCGCGCAGGCCAGGTCGACGGCGAGCTCGCCCTGCACGATCGACATCCGCTCGGCCTGCTCCAGCGCCTTCGACGCCAGGTCGCGGGCCCGCAGCCGGTCGCCGGCCCGCTGGTAGCAGCGGCTGAGCGCGACCGTGATCGGCAGGTCGGCCAGCCGCTCAGGGTGGGCCGAGGCCTCCCTGCGCAGCCGCTCGAAGGCCTCGACGGCCTGCCCGAGCCTGCCCTGGGCCTCCAGCGCGCGAGCCCTGCCGAAGCGGGCCTGCGCCGTCAGCATGGCGTTCTCCTCGTCGGCGGCCTTGACGATCTCCGTGAATCGGTCGGCCGCTACGGCGGGATCACCGTGGTGCAGCTCCAGCTCCGCATGACGCAGGCCGAGCTCGGTGTCGATGCGCTGGCGGGGCTCTATGCCATGGAGGAGGAACTCGGTGGTGCAGCCGAGTCTCTCGGCCAGAAGCCGGGCGACGACGGGAGTCGGCGTGCGCTTGCCCGACTCAATGAGCGAGACGTAACTGTCCGACAGGTCGGGTCCGGCCAGCTGGGCCTGCGACATCCGCCTGTTAAGCCGCAATCCTCGGACGCGGTCACCGATGGTTCCCTGACTCGGCATCTCATCTCTCAAGGCGGGGAAGGGTCAACACCCCGCAATGATTGCATGAAGTAGCCGAATGGGGTATACCCGCGTGAAGAATTCTCTACCTGGAGATTAATCGTCTCCGTCGTCCTTGCCCGGGAAAAGCATCGAGCAGACCTCCAGGTACAGGGTCTCCGGATACGGGATGTACTCCACGGTGGAGAGTGCCTGGTCCTGGCCGGCGGACTCCAGGATGAACTCACCGTAGCCGAGCATGCGCCCCAGCAGAGATCGCTGGAAGCTCATGTCGGTGACCTTTCCCAGCGGCATCATCGCGACCTTGCGCGTGATCAGCCCGGTGGTCAAGAGCATCCGTTTGGAAGTCACGACGAAGTAGTCAACCGACCACTCAGCCACTTTCCAGACAAAACGGATCAACAACAGCAGCCACAGCCACCAGACGACCACCAGGGCCGTGCCGGCGCTGCCCTCGCCGCTGAAGAACCGGCTGAGGAGTCCGGCGACGATCAGGCCCCCGAAGACCTCGGCGACGGGGCGGAGCAGCACGGCGGGGTGGCGCCGCACCATGATGACTTGTTGCTCGTGGGGGAGAAGGTAGCGGTTGACCGACGACGGAGCAGAGTCCCCGTGGGTCACAAGTCTCATGCGAGGTTGTTCACGAATTGGGCCAGCGAATCGGCCGCGGTGAACACGGTGTCGAACGCCCCTCTGACCGCGTCAGCGGCGTCAGCGGGCCGTGCGAACAGGTAGTAGGCGACAAAACCGATGCCGCCGTATGTGAGGACCTTTTTGACCTGCACTGTCGCCTCCGAACCGACTTACCCACTCCACCCGTCTCATACATTACCCACCCCCATGCCGGGGTAAAGGTGACTCGACGGTTTGGTTCCGATCTTGTTAGCCACGGTCGCTGGCCACGAGGGCGAGCACGTGGAGATGCTTGCGAGCGATCCGCTCCACAAGGTTGGGGTGGGCGAACCCGGTGACCTCCAGCGCGCCGTAATGTGCCGCCTCGACACATCTCGTCACGGTGGCCGCGGAGTGGACGCCGGCGAACTCGTCGCACAGCGCCGCCTCGACCTCCGCGTACGGGCTCGGCTCCGACTCGGTGTGACCGTTCACGAGCACACTCCGGAGCTCGGACAAACGCACATGGTGATCCCCCACACCCCAGTGTCTTTCATGGCTCTACGTACCCATGCAATCACAGTATGTAACGAAGTGGCCACCCTGGGTGGGGGATTGGCGCAGGTCAGACCACGCCGTAGAGCCTGTCGCCGGCGTCGCCGAGACCCGGCACGATGTAGCCGTACTCGTTGAGCCGCTCGTCCAGCGCCGCGGTGACGACCCGGATCGGCTTGCCGGAGTTGGCGAACACCTTGTCCATGTAGGCCAGGCCCTCCGGGGCGGCCAGCAGGCAGATGGCCGTCACGTCCACCGCGCCCCGGTCGAACAGGAACTTGATCGCCGCCGCGAGCGTGCCGCCCGTGGCGAGCATCGGGTCGACCACGTAGCACTGCCGCCCCGACAGGTCGTCAGGGAGCCGGGTGGCGTACGTCTCCGCCTGGAGCGTCTCCTCGTCGCGGATCATGCCGAGGAAGCCGACCTCGGCGGTGGGCAGCAGCCGGGTCATGCCGTCGAGCATGCCCAGCCCGGCCCGCAGGATCGGGACCACCAGCGGGTGGGGCTTGGCCATCCGCAGGCCGCGCGCCGGGGACACGGGGGTCTGCACCGTCACCTCGGTCACGCGCACGTCGCGGGTCGCCTCGTACGCCAGCAACGTCACCAGCTCGTCCGCCAGCCTGCGGAAGGTGGGGGAGTCGGTGCGGACATCGCGCAGCGCGGTGAGCTTGTGGGCCACGAGCGGATGATCGACGACGAGGGTTTCCATAAGGGACAACGCTATCTTGTGTGTTACGTACCGGCACGTCCCGGTCTCGGTTTTGATCACAATTTGGTCGGAGCGGCCCACGACGGGCAGCCTGGTCTGGAACGATTGGATACCTGTGAAGACTCTGGTGTCAGGGTCGGGTGGGGGATCGCGATGACAGACGAAGAGGCACTCGATTTCGCCATCGTGGTCTATCGAGAGGACGAGCGCTGGGACGCCGAGCTGCTCCCCGTGGCGCTCACGTCCGATCTGCAGGGGCTCGTCAAGGCGCTCCGCCAGCAGCCGAGCGAGAGCGGCACGATTGGCCTCGTGGCCGTGGGGGATGAGTTCTTCGTGGCGCTGCGGGTCCTGGGTGAGCGGGTCGATGTCTTCCTTTCCGACATCGCCGCCTCGTGGGACTTCCCGCTGGCCAGGCAGGTGCTCGACTACCTCGACGTGCCGGTGCCCGACGAGCAGGAGCTCGACGAGATCCTCCAGGACGAGGACACCGCGCTCCCGGCCGGCGACCTGTCGATCTTCGCGGACCTCGGGCTGGACGAGATGGAGCTCGGCATCCTCTCCGGCGACGTCGACCTGCTGCCGGACGAGGTCCTGTCCAGCATCGCGGCGCGGCTCGGGTTCTCCGAGCCGTTCGAGCGTGCCATCGAATCGGTCTTCGACTGACCCCTGGAGCGCACATGGCGGCGAACACCTTCTCTGCGGCCTTCGTCAGGACCTCCGACGGCTGGAGCGGCGCCGAGGTCGACCTGTCCGCCACCGAGATCGTCGACGACTTCGGCGACGCCGTGACGGAGGCGCTCGGGCTGGTCGGCGACGAGCTGGCCCTGCTCTGCGTCGAGGTCGAGGACGAATGGTTCGCGATCGTGCGCTACCGCGGCGACGACGAGCCCCGGGTGTTCCTCTCCGACGCTCACGCGATCATGTCCGACCACCTGGGTGAGCTGTTCGCCGAGTTCGCCGGCGTGGCGCCCGACAAGGAGGGCAACGAGCTGGGGGTGCGCCCGGCCGGCGACTTCGAGCTGCTGAGCGACCTCGGCATCAGCTCCGAGGAGCTGCTCGAACTCAGCATGGAAGAGAACATGCTCCCGGCCGACATCGTCTCGGTGCTGGCCGAGCGGCTGTCGTTCGCCGACGAGCTCGACCGCCTGCGGTGACCTGGACCGCCGCGATGCGGCAGGCGCTCGCCGAGGCGGCCGCCGCCGGCGAGCGCGGCGAGGTGCCCGTCGGCGCGGTGGTGCTCGGCCCTTCGGGCGAGGTGCTCGCCGCCGCGGGCAACGACCGCGAGTCCGCCGCCGACCCCACCGGCCACGCCGAGGTCCTCGCGCTCCGCGCCGCCGCCCGCCGCAGGGGCGCCTGGCGGCTCGACGGCTGCACGCTCGTCGTCACGCTGGAGCCCTGCACGATGTGCGCGGGAGCCGCCGTCCTGGCGCGCGTCGACAGGATCGTGTACGGAGCCGTCGACGAGAAGGGCGGGGCCGTGGGCTCGCTCTGGGACGTCGTCCGCGACCGCAGGCTCAACCACCGGCCCGAGGTCGTCATGGGCGTGCTGGCCGAGGAGTCCGCGGCCGTCCTCAAGAAGTTCTTCGGCACTCGCCGGATCCGGTAAGCTCGTCGGCGGTGGTGTCGCCTAGTGGCCGAGGGCGCACGCCTCGAAAGCGTGTGATGGGGCAACTCATCCGTGGGTTCAAATCCCACCACCACCGCCACCCGAAGGGGCCTCCGCGTCGAGCGGGGGCCCCTTCGCCTTTCAGGTCGCGCGAAATGACCGGGCCGCCGCGGCCCGGAAGAAAAGAGCGCGCTTTCCCCTAGCTGTGAAGTTCGAGAACCCTGGCGTGCAGGATGGACCGCTGGTGCAGGGCCGCGCGCAACGCCCGGTGCAGGCCGTCTTCCAGATAGAGCTCGCCCTGCCACTGCACGACGTGCGGAAAGAGATCGCCGTAGAACGTGGAATCGGCGGCGAGTAGCGAGTGCAGGTCGAGCATGGCCTTGGTGGTGATCAGCGAATCGAGCCGGACCTGCCGCGGTGGTATCTGGGCCCAATCGCGGTTGGACAATCCGTGTTCGGGATAAGGGCGTCCGTCGCCGACCATCTTGAAGATCACCCCCCCGATTTTAGGCCGGATTTCGCCCGCTCGTGTTCTCCGCACTCCTCACATCAGCTCGGCGCCCTCGCATCGGCCCGGATTTCCGGTGTCGTAACCGCGCTGGAACGCCGCCGTCCGCTGTTTCGAGCTGCCGTGGGTGAACGACTCGGGATCGACCCGGCCGCCGCTGCGCTGCTGGATCCGGTCGTCGCCGACCGCGGCCGCCGCGTCGAGCGCCTCGGCGATCTCGGCCGCGGTGAACTCGGCGGCGTAGAAGCCGCCCTCGTACGCCTTTTTCGCCCACACCCCGGCGTAGCAGTCGGCCTGCAGCTCGACGGCCACCGAACTGCCGGAGTCGAGGGCGCCGAGCAGGTTCTGCACGTGGTGACCGTACTCGTGGGCGATCACGTACGCCTGGGCGAACGGGCCGCCCTTGGCCCCGAACCGGGTCTCCAGGTCGTCGAAGAAGGTCAGATCGAGATACACCCGCTGGTCGCCGGGGCAGTAGAACGGGCCGACGGAGGAGTCGGCGGCGCCGCAGGCGGTGCGCACGCCACCGGAGTACAGGACGGTCTTGGCCAGGCGGTACTCCGGGAGCTCGGTCTTCCAGTAGTCCTGGATGCTGTTGACCACGCCGACGACCTGGCACTTCCCGGCCTGGTCGGCGTCCTTGCCGGTGCGGCACTCCTCGGCCAGGTTGGCGGGCGGCTGCCCCTGACCGGGCTCGGTGTCCACGCCGCCCACATTGTTGAGCACGAAGACCAGGACGAGCGCGATCAGGCTGACGATCCCGCCGCCGCCGACGACCATGCCGCCGGGGAACCGGCCGCCGCCGCCCCCGCCGCCGCGGTCCTCCACCTGTGAGGGGTCTAGATTGACGTCGTCCCTGAAGTCCATTGCCCGGTGTCCCTTCCGTGGGGGTGGATCACTGCTTCCCCCTGGGCAGATGGTCATCCCTATGTTGTTCCGTTAGTCTTCCCCTATGACGGGCGGAATAGTAGGGATTGCACTGGTCTCCCTGGGCATGGTCCTCACCCCGGGGCCGAACATGATCTACCTGGTCTCCCGGTCGATCACCCAGGGCCGGCGGGCGGGCCTCATCTCCCTGGTCGGCGTCTTCCTCGGGTTCAGCGTCTACCTGACCGCCACCTGTCTCGGCCTGACGGCGATCTTCGCGTACGTCCCCGCCGCCTACACCGCGCTCAAGCTGGCGGGCGCCGCCTACCTGCTCTACCTCGCCTGGAGCGCCATCAAGCCCGGCGGCACCTCCGCCTTCGAGCCCCGCGAGCTCCCGGTCGAGCCGGCCCGCCGGCTCTTCGCCATGGGCCTGTTCACCTGCCTGCTCAACCCCAAGATCGCCATTCTGTACATGTCGCTGCTGCCGCAGTTCATCGACCCCTCGATGGGCCACATCATGCTGCAGAGCCTCGTGCTCGGCTCCGCCCAGATCGCCGTCGGCACGCTGGTGAACGGGCTCATCGTCATCTCGGCCGGCGGCCTGGCCGCCTTCCTCGCCCGCCGCCCGGTCTGGGTAAGGGTCCAGCGCTACTTCATGGGCACCGTGCTCGGCGGCATGGCCGTCCATCTGGCGACCGACCGGTCCAGAGCCCTGACGACCGCCTAACCGGATTCAGGGGAAGTCTCAGGGAGTCACCTGAGGTCCCCCGGACCGCGACCCACGACACTTGAGCCCATGGACGTCAGGCGAACAGCGATGATCGCCGGCCTGCTCGGGCTGGCGGCGGTGACGGCGGGCTGCGGCATCGGCGGTCCCGAGAACACGGAAACCGCCTCCTACGACGTCACCGGCACGGTGACCGCGCTCGACGTCGGGGCCGACGGGGGCGCGATCGAGGTGATCGAGTCCGACCGGCAGGGCGTGCACGTCACCGAGACGCTCACCTGGACCGGCGACCGGCCTCCCCAGCCCACCCACGAGGTCGAGGGCGGCACGCTCGTGCTCGCGTACACCTGCCCGACCGGCTGGGGAGGCATGCTCCACTGCGACGTCGGCTACAAGGTCGAGATCCCCCGCGGGCTGCGCGTCAAGGCCGGCACCGACTCGGGCGCCGTGACGCTGCGCGGGCTGTCCGGCGAGGTCGAGACGAACTCCGACTCCGGCCGGATCGAGGCCACTGACCTGACCGGCAAGCAGGTCGTCGCCGGGACCGACTCGGGCGGCATCTCCCTGTCCTTCGCCGCGGCGCCGGACAAGGTCGAGACCAACTCGGACTCCGGCTCCAGCGTCGTACGCGTGCCGGAGGGCCCGTACGACATCACCGCCACCACCGACTCGGGCCGCAGGCGCGTCGACGCCCCGCACGACGGCGCCGCCCCGCGCAAGATCACCCTGCGTAGCGATTCCGGCGCCCTCGAAGTCCTGCCCGCGCGATAGCGCACAAACGGAAACTGAGAAGTCATCCACGAGTAACACATGAGGTGAAGGCTGGCCGCTGATTGCCGTCTGAGGAGGCGACCACCTTGGATATCGACCATTCCAGTATGGAGAGCAGCGGCAAGGCGATCCACGGCGAGGATGGTGATTGCGCCCGCAAGATCAGCCGGCTCCACACCGAACTGGAGCCGCTCATTCCCTACTTCGGAAACCCGGCGAGCGACGAGGCCGCGCGGATCTTCCGCAGGGGCGCCGACGGTCACCCCGGTTTCGACAGCGCCTACGAGGACCTGAGCACCGCCGTGGACAACCTCGGCAAGGCGTACCGGGACATCGGGTCCGCCGTCGTGGCCATGAGCAAGAACGTCAAGGCGGCCGACTGGGCGAGCATGGTCGACCGGAACGCGTCCGTACGCGACCTGGTCGCCTTCGCCGAGCGCGAGAACGACGACGTCAGCGTGCCCACCACCCCGGTGGAGAGGGCCTGACATGCCCGTCGGCCTCGCGACCAAGGTCGCCCTGGGCGGTATGGCCGGCGCCGGCGTGGCCGGTGCGCTGGCACCCGAGGTGCTGTTCGGCATCTCCTATCTCGAAGGCGACCCCGAACGGATCCGCCAGGCGGCCGACGCCCTCGACGACCTCGCCGACGCGATCGACCTGCGTTTCCGGGAGGCGAACACGGCCGCGGAAACGTTATGGAAGAAAAGCTCCGACGAGGCGGTCGACGCGTTCAAGAAGTTCTGGCAGGAGGAATACGGCCCCGCGGTTCTCGCGGTCTCGCTCAAACACCGCAACGCGGCCAACGCCTGCCGGGCCTACGCCGACGTCGTGGAAAAGGTCAACCACGCGCTGCACGTGCTGTGCTGGATCCTGACCGTGGACATGATGTACACCATCGGTTATCAGGTCTTCACCTGGAAGCTCCTGCAAGCGATCATGAAGAGACAGGCGATCCTGCTCCGACTGGGCGCGCACCGCTTCGTCACCCTGTTGCTGCCCACCTTCTCCTACTGGGTGGCCGACAGCGTGTCGTACGCGACCGGCGAGGTGGCGCTGCCCCTGGCGCTCAACTACGCGGGCGGCATCAAGACCGACCTGTCCGGCAACGACGTCAGGTCACTCGGCCACAACCTCACCGCGTTCCGCGAGCACTTCGTGGCCAACATGACCTTCAACGGGGTCCTCGACGGCACGGCGGCGCTGATGGCGAAGGTGCCCGGGCTGCGGGCCGTCACCGCCAACCTGACCCTGCCGAACGGGACGACGCTCAACACCGGCAACTTCGTCCCCAGACTGGCCGGCTCGACCGCGTACTCGATGTCCCTGGACGCGCAGCGCGGCGACAACCCCCTGCCCGGGACCGAGCACGGGCTGACCGAGGAGGAGATGTACCAGAAGTTCATCGTCCACGGCACGCGGAGCCTGATCCCGCGACTCAAGTGACTTTCCGGTCACCCTCGCCGAGGTAGGGCCGCGTCACTTCCACCAGCCGTCGCGCCGCGTCCTCGGCGGCCCGGCGCGACAGGTCCACGATCGTGTCGGCCAGCTCGCGTGAGCCCATCCTCATCGCCCGGGGGTCGATGTGCAGCGCGGCCAGCTGCCCGGACGCCGAGACCCGTATCTTGATCTTGTCGTCCGGGGTGGCCGCGTGGCCGGTCACCTCGCCGACCGCGCCCATCACGTCGGCGAGCTCCGTGGAGTTCGCCCGGAACTCCGCCATGACGCGGTCGAGCTCGGGGTCGCCGGTGCGCTGCTCTCGTTCGGCCATGAGGCATTGTCCTGCGCGCGGATGTCAATCATGCTACGAACGCGCATCAGGCGCCGACGTAGGCCGCCAGGTGCTCGCCGGTGAGGGTGGAGCGGGCGGCGACCAGGTCGGCGGGGGTGCCCTCGAAGACGACCCGTCCGCCGTCGTGGCCCGCGCCGGGACCGAGGTCCACGATCCAGTCGGCGTGCGCCATGACCGCCTGGTGGTGCTCGATGACGATCACGGACTTGCCGGAGTCCACGATCCGGTCGAGCAGGCCGAGCAACTGCTCCACGTCGGCCAGGTGCAGGCCGGTGGTCGGCTCGTCGAGCACGTAGACGCCGCCCTTGTCGGCCAGGTGGGTGGCCAGCTTGAGCCGCTGCCGCTCGCCGCCGGACAGCGTGGTGAGCGGCTGGCCGAGGCTGAGGTAGCCGAGCCCGACGTCGGCGAGCCTGCCGAGGATGGCGTGCGCGGCCGGCGTGCGCGCCTCTCCGGCGCCGAAGAACTCGGCGGCCTCGGTCACCGACATCGCGAGCACCTCGCTGATGTCCCGGCCGCCGAGGTGGTACTCCAGCACCGACGCCTGGTAGCGCTTCCCCCCGCACTCCTCGCAGGTGGTGGCGACGCCCGCCATCATCCCCAGGTCGGTGTAGATGACGCCGGCGCCGTTGCAGTCGGGGCAGGCGCCCTCGGAGTTGGCGCTGAACAGCGCCGGCTTCACGCCGTTGGTCTTCGCGAACGCCTTGCGGATCGGGTCGAGCAGCCCCGTGTACGTCGCCGGGTTGCTCCGTCGTGAGCCCTTGATCGCCGACTGGTCGACCGCGACCACGCCCGCGGAGGCCGGGATCGACCCGTGGATCAGGGAGCTCTTGCCGGAGCCGGCGACGCCGGTGACCACGCAGAGCACCCCGAGCGGGATGTCCACGTCGACGTCGCGCAGGTTGTGACGGCTGGCGCCGCGGATCTCCAGCTTCCCGGTGGGGGTGCGCACCTCCGGCTTGAGGGACGCCCGGTCGTCGAGGTGGCGGCCGGTGATGGTGCCGCTGGCCCGCAGGCCCTCGACGGTGCCCTCGAAGCAGATGGCGCCGCCCGCCGTGCCGGCGCCGGGGCCGAGGTCCACGACGTGGTCGGCGATCGCGATCGTCTCCGGCTTGTGCTCGACGACCAGGACGGTGTTGCCCTTGTCGCGCAGCCGCTTCAGCAGGTCGTTCATCCGCTGGATGTCGTGCGGGTGCAGGCCGATGGTCGGCTCGTCGAACACGTACGTCACGTCCGTGAGCGCGGACCCGAGGTGGCGGATCATCTTGGTGCGCTGCGCCTCGCCGCCCGACAGCGTGCCGGCCGGCCGTTCGAGCGAGAGGTAGCCCAGCCCGATCTCCACGAACGAGTCGAGGGTGTGCAGCAGCTTGGCGAGCAGCGGCGCGACCGACGGCTCGTCGAGGTCGCGGACCCACGCGGCGAGGTCGCTGATCTGCATCGCGCAGGCGTCGGCGATGCTGACGCCGCGGATGCGCGAGGAGCGGGCCAGCTCGCTGAGCCGGGTGCCGTCGCACTCGGGGCAGGTGGTGAAGGTGACCGCCCGGTCCACGAACGCGCGGATGTGCGGCTGCATCGCCTCCCGGTCCTTGGAGAGGAACGACTTCTGGATCTTGGGGATCAGGCCCTCGTACGTCAGGTTGACGCCGTCGACCTTGACCTTGACCGGCTCCTTGTAGAGGAAGGCCTGGAGCTCCTTCTTGGTGTAGTCGCGGATCGGCTTGTCCGGGTCGACGAAGCCGGACTCGGCGTAGACCCGCACCGTCCAGAAGCTGTCGGACTTCCAGCCGGGGATGGTGAACGCGCCCTCGGAGAGCGACTTGGAGTCGTCGTAGAGCTGGGTGAGGTCGATGTCGGAGACCGTGCCGCGGCCCTCGCAGCGCGTGCACATGCCGCCGATGCGGGTGTAGGTCGCCTTCTCGGTCTTGCGCGCGCCCCGCTCGACCGTGATCGCGCCGCTCGCCCGTACCGTCGCGACGTTGAAGGAGAAGGCCTGCGGCGAGCCGATGTGCGGCTCACCGAGCCGGCTGAACAGGATGCGCAGCATCGCGTTGGCGTCGGTGGCGGTGCCGACGGTGGAGCGGGGGTCGGCGCCCATCCGCTGCTGGTCGACGATGATCGCGGTGGTCAGCCCGTCGAGCACGTCGACCTCGGGGCGGGCCAGCACCGGCATGAAGCCCTGGACGAAGGCGCTGTAGGTCTCGTTGATCAGCCGTTGCGACTCGGCGGCGATCGTGCTGAACACCAGCGAGCTCTTCCCCGAGCCGGAGACGCCGGTGAACACCGTCAGCCGGCGCTTCGGGATCTCGATGCTGACGTCCTTGAGGTTGTTCACCCGCGCGCCGTGCACGCGGATCAGGTCGTGGGTGTCGGCGGCGTGCGGCTCGGGCGACCGCGTGTCCGTTCTCGTGGTCATCGTGTCTCCATGGGTACGTGGTGGTCGCTCGTCAGCTGGGCGGCCACCGCGGTGAACGCCGGAGGGTCAGGGCCGTTCCTGGATGCGGATCATGTTGCCCGCGGGGTCACGGACCGCGCAGTCGCGCAGGCCGTAGTCCTGCTCGGTCGGCTCCTGGATCACTTCGGCGCTGTTGTCGCGGAGCCGGGCGAAGGTGCCGTCCAGGTCGTCGGTTGACAGGACGATACCGGCGAAGGTCCCCTTGGCCATCATTTCGGCGATGGTGCGCTGCTCGTCGTCGGTGATGCCGGGGTCGCCGGTCGGGGGCTGCAGGACGATGGACGTGTCGGGCTGGCCGGCGGGGCCGACCGTGATCCAGCGCATCCCCTCGTAGCCGACGTCGTTGCGCACCTCGAAGCCGAGGGCGTCGCGGTAGAAGGCCAGCGAGGCGTCGGGGTCGGAGTGCGGGAGGAAGCTCGCGTGAATGGTGATGTCCATGGCTGCCACGTTAGGCGTGCCGCGCCCGGCGACGCTTCTCGATTCCTGATCGTGTCGCTCAAGGGGCGGCGCGGGCGAGCAGGTCGCGGATGAGGGCGACCACCTCGCCGGGGGTGAACTCCATGGCGTTCTCGCCGACGCTGACCTCGAAGGCGCAGCGGCCGGGCTCGGACGCGGACCGTACCCGGCCCCAGAGCTGGATGCCGCGCTCGGCCAGGATCTCCGCGCCGGCCCGCTCGACGGCGCGCCGGTCGGCGGGCAGGTGGATGTGGAACAGCGGCGTCTGCGGCGGGTCGGGCCAGGCGCGGGCGGCGCCGTCCGCGTTGATCGCGGCCGCGATGGCGATGGCGTGCTCGCGGTACGCGGGCATCTCGCCGGCCAGGGTGTCGAGGTGGACCAGCGCGGCCAGGGCGAGCGGCCAGGCGTCGCCGATGCCGCCCCCGAGTCGTTGCCGCCACACCCTCGCCACCTCCACGGTGGCCGCGTCGGAGGCGAGCACCGCGCCGCGCACGCCCTGCAGGCTCTTGTAGAGGGAGACGTAGACGGTGTCGAACAGCGCGGCGATCTCGTCGAACGGCCGCCGGTAGTAGGTCTGGGCCTCCCACAGCCGGGCGCCGTCCAGGTGCGTGGCGGCGCCGGTGGCGCGCACGAGCGCGACCTGCTCGCGCAGGTCGTCCCAGCCGGGCACCAGGCCGCCGAGGTCGCGCTGCGGCAGCTCCCAGACGACTGCCGCGAGCGGTTCGCCGATCGCCGCCAGGTCTTCCGCGGTCATCAGCTCGTGCGGGTCGCCGGCCCTGCGGAACCGCAGGCCGTGGACGGCGTTGTAGCCCTGCTCCTCCCACACGTCCAGGTGGGACCGCGGGTGCGCGGCGAACGTGCGGCGGCCGCGCCGGTCGGCGTGCACGCGCAGCGCGGTCTGCTGGGCCATCGTGCCGCTGGGGAAGAACAGCGCGCTCTCCTTGCCGAGCAGCTCGGCCAGCCGCCGCTCCAGCACCGCGACGGGGCCTTCGGGGCCGTCGGCCGGGGTGTCATCGTCGACCAGGGCGAGCATCCGCTCCAGCATCATGCGCGGCCCCCGCCGGATCGGCGCGTGCAGGAACAGCGAGCGCCGGACCGGCGGGCTGGCGTCGGACATGAAGGCCTCCTTATTGCAATCCATGTGCAATAAGGAGAAAGGTACAGTGCGTCACCGACGGGTCTGGCGCACCCCTCGGCGCCAGACGTCCACGATGGCGCCGGTGGCGGTGATGTCACGGGTGGGGTCGCCTTCGACCAGCACCAGGTCCGCCCGGAGACCTGGGGCGATCCGGCCCCGGTCGTCCAGGCCGAAGTGCCGGGCGGGCAGGCCGGTCGCGGCGGCGAGCGCCTCCTCGGCGCTGAGCCCGGCCTCGGTGAGCAACTCCAGCTCGCGGTGCAGGCCGGCCCCGTGGGCGGGCGCGAACGGGGTGGCGTCGGTCCTCGCGAGCAGGGGCACCCCGGCCCGGTGCAGGTCCCGCAGCGCGCCGGCGGCCCCGGCCGAGCTGCCGGGACGCGCGCGGTCAGCGGTCTCGACGTGCCCAGCGGTGATCGCCTCGAAGTACGCGAGCGTGGTCACGACGAAGACGCCCAGGGCGCGTACCCGCTCGGCCAGCCGCCGGGAAGCCGGGTCGCCCGGCGCGAGGTCGGTCCACACGTGGGCCAGGCCGTCGGCGCCGGCGTCGAGCGCGATGCCCACCTCGGCCGCGGTGATCGCGTGGGCCACGACCCGCAGCCCGGCGTCGTGCGCCGCCTCGGTGAGGGCGGTGGCCACGTCCGGCGTCGTCGCGGGGAGGTCGGCGCCGTGTGACCCTGTCACCGCTCGAACGGGCGGTGTTCGTGCTGCACGAGGTGTTCGGCTTCGGCCATCCGGAGATCGCGGGCATGCTGGGCCGCACGCCTGCGGCGGTCCGCCAGCTCGCGGCCCGCGCGCGCCGCCACGTGCACGCGCGCCGCCCCCGCCACCGGACCGAGCCGGACGTCCACGCCCAGGTCACCGAGCGCTTCGCCGCCGCCGCGCTCGGCGGGGACCTGCGGGCGCTGCTGGAGGTGCTGGCACCGGACGTGACCCTGTGGACGGACGGCGGCGGCAAGGGGCCCGCCACCAGCCTGCGTCCCGTGCGCGGCCGCGACCGGGTGGCGGCGCTGTTCGTGTCGGTCGCCGCGACGCTGCCCGACGGCGGGCTGGACATCCGCTACCGGCGGGTGGCGGGCGACCCGTGCGCGCTCGTCTTCTCCGGCGACAGCCCGCTGGCCGTCGTCGTCGTGGACCTCGCGCCCGACGGCGACCGGATCGCCGGCATCTATTCGGTGACCAACCCCGACAAGCTCACCGGGATCCGCCGAACCTGACGCGCCGCCGGGTCCGCGCCCTCGGCATGCTGCGAGCATGATGAGGTCGGAAAACAGCGAAGGGGCCGACTTGGATAGGGTCGGCCCCTTCGCGTTTACTGCCTCAACCAGGCGCGGAGGATGGGGGATTTGAACCCCCGAAGGGTTGCCCCTTACACGCTTTCCAAGCGTGCGCCCTCGGCCACTAGGCGAATCCTCCGCCGACGAGCTTACCGGACTCGGCAGGGTCTCGGGACCACCATTTCGTGGCAGCGAGCACTGCCGCATGTGGATAGACTGTCCCCGGACCCCTCGCGCGGCGTCATCCTGTGAACCTCCCCAGGGCCGGAAGGCAGCAAGGATAAGCGGGCTCTGGCGGGTGTGCGAGGGGTTCCTTCGTTGGGAAGCCCCTCGCAGGCGGGATGGTCGCATGAGCCTTGCGCTTTACCGCAAGTACCGACCCGGGACCTTCGCGGAGGTCAAGGGTCAGGAACACGTCACAGACCCGCTGCGGCAGGCGCTGCGCACCGGCCGCATCAACCACGCCTACCTCTTCAGCGGGCCCCGCGGCTGCGGCAAGACCTCCAGCGCGCGCATCCTGGCCCGCTCGCTCAACTGCGAGAAGGGCCCGACCCCCGACCCCTGCGGCGAGTGCGAGTCGTGCGTGGCGCTCGCCCCGACCGGGCCCGGCCACCTCGACGTCATCGAGATCGACGCGGCCTCCCACGGCGGCGTCGACGACGCGCGTGACCTGCGTGAGCGGGCGTTCTTCGCCCCCGTGTCGGCGCGCTTCAAGATCTACATCATCGACGAGGCGCACATGGTGACCCGCGAGGGTTTCAACGCGCTGCTCAAGCTCGTCGAGGAGCCTCCGCCGCACCTCAAGTTCATCTTCGCGACGACCGAGCCGGAAAAGGTCATCGGCACGATCAAGTCGCGCACCCACCACTACCCGTTCCGGCTGATCCCGCCGGCGACGCTGCGCGCGCTGCTGGAAGAGATCCTCACCGCCGAGAACGTCCCGTTCGAGCCCGCCGCGCTGCCGCTCGTCGTCCGCGCGGGCGCCGGCTCCGCCCGTGACTCGCAGTCGATCCTCGACCAGCTCCTCGCCGGCTCCGGCGACGACGGCATCACCTACGCCCGCGCCGTCTCCCTGCTCGGCTACACCGACGGCGACCTGCTCGACGAGGTGGTCAACGCGTTCGCCGCCCGCGACGGCGGCCAGGTCTTCCAGGCGGTCAACCGGGTCGTCGAAGGCGGCCACGACCCCCGCCGCTTCGCCTCCGACCTCCTCGAACGCTTCCGCGACCTGGTCATCCTGGCCAACGTCCCCGAGGCGGCCGCCAACGGCCTGCTCGACCGGCCCGCCGACGAGCTGGAGCGGCTCGTCCAGCAGGCGGCCTCGATGGGGCCCGCCGAGCTGACCAGGGCCGCCGAGATCTTCAACGCCGGTCTCACGGAGATGCGCGGCGCCACCTCGCCGCGTCTGCTCCTGGAGCTGATGTGCGCCCGCGTCCTCCTCCCGGCGGCCGAACAGGGCGAGGCCGCCCTGCTGGCCCGCCTGGAGCGCCTCGAACGCGGCAGCGCCGTCGCCGGCATGGCCGCCCGCGCGGTCCCGGCCGCTCCACCCGCCGGGCCGCCCTCGTCCGGGCCCGCCGCCACGGGGCACCCTTCGTCCGGGCCCGCGGCTTCTGGGCCTGGGGCCTACGGGCCTGCGGCTTCTGGGCCTGGCGCTTCTGGGCCTGCCGCTTCCGGGCCTGGCGCTTCTGGGTCTGCGGCTTCTGGGCACGCCTCGTCCGGGGCTGCGGGGGCCTCGTCTGGTCACGGTGCTTCCGGGAGTGTCGGTACGGGGCATGCCGGTGGTGGTGTGCCCGCGGCCTCGCAGGCGGGAGCGCCGGGCACCGTCGCGACGCCGAGCGGTCAGGCGCTGGACGGGCCTCACCCGGCCCGGACCGGTGGGCCTGTGGCCGACGACTGGCCCGAGACCGTTCGGCCGGGCTCCGGCTCGGGTGCTCCCGCGTACGGTGGGCAATCCCAGAGCGGCGGCCAGGAGCAGGGTGGTCCGGCTCATGGTGGTCCCCAGGCTTCCGGACAGGCGGGGGCTGCGCAGTCGGGCGGCGGTACGGCGGCGTTGCAGCAGCAGTGGCCCGCGGTGCTGGCGGCGCTCAAGCAGCGCAGCATCGTCGTGTGGGCGAACGTCAGCACCAACGCGCAGGTGGTCGGCGTCGAGGGCAACCTGGTGACGCTCGGGTTCACCCAGATCGGCGCGATGAAGAACTTCACCGGCGGCGGCAAGGACGCCGTCGTGGCCACGGCGCTCGCCGACGTGCTGGGGGGCACGTGGCGGGTCGAGGCCGTGGTCGGCAACGGTCCTCCGCCGTCTCGTGGGACCCACTCCGGGGGTTCGGGGCCTGCGGGCTCTCCGGGAGGAGCCGCTGGGCCGTACGGGGGTTCCCAAGATTCTTGGGGTGACGCCGCCGGTTCCCCTGGCGCCCATGCCTCCGGCGGTACGCGGCCGTCCACCGGCGGCCCCGGGGCGGGAACGCCTGGCACGGATGGCCACGCGGGCTCCGCGACGCACGGTGCTGAGGGTCGCGCCGGTGCCGGGATGCCTGACGCTGGCGGGCACGCGGGCGCTGCGGATGGCCGCGCGGGCTCTGGGATGACCGGTGTGGACGGCCGCGCGGGCTCTGGGGTAACCGGTGTGGACGGCAGCGCGGGCTCTGGGGTAACCGGTGTAGATGGCCGCGCGGGCTCTGGGATTACCGGTGTGGATGGCCGCGTGGGCTCGGGGGTGACCGGTGTGGATGGTCACGCCGGCTCTGGGATTACCAGTGCCGGTGGCCAGGCCGGCTCCGGGGCGACCGGTGTGGATGGCCGGGCGGGCTCCGGGGCGACCGGTGCGAATGGTCACGCCGGCTCTGCGGCGCATGGCGCCGGAGCGGGGGCGGACGGTCGCGTCGGCTCCGGGCCGGGCGCTGCCGTGGGTGCCGTGTCGTCTGGACAGTTCGCGGAGGCTGGAGGCGTTCAGGCGGCGGGTGGGTCCCAGCAGCGGCCGACGACGGACGAGTCCTGGCCGTCGGCTCCCGACGAACCCGGCCCTGGGTCCCCGCCTGGGCCGGATCCGTCGCAGGCGGCTCCTGCCAGTGTGATGACCGGGACCGGGCTGGCTGCCGCTCGTTCGGCGGCCAGGGCGGCGGCGCAGGCGGGCCCCCGGGTTCCGGCCGCCAGGCAGGGAGGCGGCTCGGCCGGGTGGCCCAGCGCCATCCCCAAGCGAGGCAGCGCTCCCGACACGGATGACGTGGACCCGCTGAACGACGCCGACGCCGACGTGGACGAGCTCTCGGGGATGGCTCTCCTGCAACGTGAACTGGGCGCCCAGGTCATCGGCGAGATCGACCACTCCTGACAGCGAGCCGCCAACCCTTGCCAAGGGCCAACCTCCTCCGATACCGCACTCCCGGCCGTAAGGGACCGGTTGCCGTACGGGCGGCACGTCGGAGTTGGGACCGCTCGGACTTCCTAAGAGGGCCGCTTCGGATGCGTCTTCCCGATACTCGCGTTCGCGGTCGTACGGAAGGGTCGGTAGCTGTACGGGCGGCACGTCGGAGCCGGTAACCGGTCCCACCTTTCACATGGCCGCAGGTCGGGCTTCGGGATGCTTGTACTCCCGGTCGTACGGGCGCGGCGTGTTGGTGATTCGGCGCGGGGCTTGCCGTGCGGGCGGAGACGGCAAATGGGGCCGCGCGGGGGTCGTGGGGTGAGTGCCGCGGGGGTTCTCAGGTCTGAGGTGGGTGACGGCCGGGCGGGGGGCGGGCGGCGGGATGTGACTTCAGTGAGCGCCGTAGGGGTTTCGCGGTGTGAGGGGTCAAGGGGCGCGCAGGCGGGCGCGGGCGGCGGCGGCGCGGGGGTCCGCCTGGGGGAGGCTGGAGGTGAGGCGTTCGAGGAGCTGGAAGTCCTCGCGGCCGTTCATCGTCTGGGCGTATGTCCACAGGTCCTCGGGGGCGCCGCGTTGGAGGAGGCAGGTGCGTACCAGGACCTCCAGTTCGTCGCGCTCGCGGCGGATCTCGGGGGACTCGGAGCGGGCCAGCAGGGGGCCGGGGTAGGCGCGGGCCACCAGGGAGGCGGGGTGGTCGGCGGCCAGGAGGCGGCGCAGGTCCAGGAAGTCGGCCTCGACGGGGCAGGCCAGGTGGTAGGGCTTGGCGTCGATGGGGACGTCCAGCTGGGTGCGCAGCCGGTGGATCTCGGCGCGGATGGTGACCGGATTGCCGAGGTCGCCGTACAGGTGGAAGGAGAGCTGCTCGGCCGTGAGGCCGCGCGGGTGGAGCGCCAGGATGGCGAGGATCTCGGCGTGGCGGAGGGAGAGCAGCACCTTGCGGCCGCCGACGATGGCCGTCGGCGGGCCGTCGCCGAGGAAGGTGAGGGCGAGCGCGGCGGGTGTGGAGGCGGTGTTGGAGGTGGCGCGCAGCAGGTAGCCGTCGGAGAACGGCTCCAGGAGCGCGATCCGCCCGTCGCGCAGGATCATGCGCTCGCCGGTGACGGGAAGCTGGAGGCGCGGCCCGAGCTGGCCGCCGGGGTCGCCGGCGATGACCCGGCCGCCGGCGGAGAGCAGCACGGCGGGGCGGGCGCGGAGCGACTCGTAGCGGCGGCGCAGGGAATCGTCGTGGTCGCGCATGCGGAGGGCGAGCTGGGTCTCGGCCAGCTTCGCGGTGGCGGCCACGAGGGCGACGGTGGCGGGGTGGAGGCTGGGCGCGGTGCCGCTGACGTCGACGCAGCCGAGGAGCTGCCCGGTCTCCGGGTCGGTGATGGGGGCGGCGCTGCAGGACCAGACGCGCAGCACGCGCATGAGGTGCTCTTCGGAGTAGACATGCACGGGCCGCCTGAGCGCGAGCGCGGTGCCGATGCCGTTGGTGCCGGCGGCCTCCTCGGCCCAGCGGTAGCCGCCGGCGAGGCCGACCTCGTCGGCGCGGCGCATGGTGGCGGTGTGGCCGTCGCGCCACAGGACGCGGCCCTCACGGTCGGTGAGGACCATGATGTGCTCGCCCTCGTCCGCGACCGTGCGCAGGGTCTGCTTGATGAGCGGGAGCAGGGGCCGCAGGGGGTGGGTCTCGAACGCGTTCCTCACCTGCCCGGGGTCGTGGGCGGCGGGCGCGCCGGGGGCGTCGGGGTCGATGCCGGCGGCGAGCGAGCGGCGCCAGGAGTCGCGGATCAGCTTGCGCGGGCCTGCGGGAACCGGGGCGGCAGCGGTCACCACCTCGTGCGCGGCCTGCAGACGGCGGGAGTATGCGTCAAGGTGAGCGTAACTCATCAGCCACTCCAAGTAATCGTCCCCTAGGGGGAGCATCCGCGTTGGGGTGCCGCCCGCGCAAGCAGTTCAGGGGATTGCCGAGGGTGATTGAACGATAGCAACGTGTGTGCAACGTCACTGCCGCTAGCGTTCCGGCGTACCGCGTCGGCGTGGTGCGGCCGCTCCGGTCGACGCGATTGGCCGGGTCCCGGACGCTGGAGGGGGGCCGGGACCCGGCCAAGAAGATGTCCGGATTCACGGCCCGGGAGCGAAACACCTGCAAGCCTCCAGTACATGCCGAGGCCCAAACACCGTAGGCTCGTGGCAGTCAAGAACGCGGAGCCACGAGGAGCGCACGACGGTGAACCCAGGGGATGTCAACCTGCAGCAGCTGCTGGAGCAGGCCCAGCTCATGCAGCAGCAGCTCGTGAGCGCCCAGCAGGAGCTCAACGACGCGCAGATCGAGGGCTCGGCCGGCGGCGGGATGGTCACCGCCGTCGTCAACGGCTCGGGCGAGCTGCTGGAGCTCAAGATCGATCCGAGTGTCATCGACGCCGGAGACGCGCAGGACACTGCCGACACGATCGCCGACCTGGTGATCGCCGCCGTGCGCGACGCCGTCAGGGCGGCCGGCGACCTGCAGCAGGAGAAGCTCGGGCCGCTGGCCCAGGGGCTGGGCGGCGGCGGCCTCGGCCAGCTGCCAGGGTTCTAGCGATGTACGAAGGGGTCGTCCAGAATCTGATCGACGAGCTGGGCCTGCTGCCCGGCGTAGGTCCCAAGAGCGCGCAGCGCATCGCCTTCCACCTGCTGGCGGCCGACCCGGCCGACGTCAAGCGGCTGGCGCACGCGCTGCTGGAGGTCAAGGAGAAGGTCCGGTTCTGCCGGGTGTGCGGCAACGTGGCCTCCGAGGAGGAGTGCCGCATCTGCCGCGACCCGCGCCGCGACACTCACGTGATCTGCGTGGTGGAGGAGTCGAAGGACGTCGTCGCGATCGAGAAGACGCGCGAGTTCCGCGGCACCTACCACGTGCTCGGCGGTGCCATCAGCCCGATCGACGGTGTCGGCCCCGACGACCTGCGGATTCGCGAGCTCATGACCCGGCTGGCCGACGGCCGGGTGACGGAGCTCATCCTCGCCACAGACCCCAATCTCGAGGGTGAGGCGACGGCTACCTACCTTGCCCGTCTGGTCAAGCCGATGGGTGTGAAAGTGACACGACTGGCCAGCGGTCTGCCCGTGGGCGGTGATCTCGAGTACGCCGACGAGGTGACCTTGGGCCGCGCGTTCGAAGGACGGAGGCTGCTGGATGTCTGACGAGTGGGGAGCGCTGGCGGAGGAGATCGCCGGTCACGCGCAGAACTACGTCGACGGCCTGGCGAGGGTCGCGGGCGGCGAGGGGGGCGACGCCATCTGGTCGCTGCTCCTGGTCGAGGTCGCCCAGGTGAGCCTGGCGGGCGCCAAGCTCGGCGCCAACCGCGACGTGATCCTCTCGGGCAACTACGAACCGCCGCTGAGCGAGGATCCCGACATCGACGGGGTGCGCACGGCCCTGGCCGAGCGGCTCGGCCCGGTCGACGACTACGCCGAGGTGTTCGACCCGTACAAGGACACCGGGGTGACTCCCTACCGTCTGTCCGACGACCTGACGGCGGTGGCCGCCGATCTCATCCACGGACTGCGCCACTATCAGGCGGGCCGGCCGCACGAGGCGCTGTGGTGGTGGCAATACTCCTACTTCAACACCTGGGGCAACCACGCGGGCGCGGCCATGCGCGCGCTGCAGGCCCTGGCCGCGCACTCGCGGCTCGACGTGGCGGAAGAGGTCACGACCGGGTAGGTGTCCACATAGTGGTTGGCACATCAGTGGCATGAGACGTCCCAAGTAGACTGGGCTTTCACAGTCCAGATCGGGAGACTCTCGTGGCACTCGTTGTGCAGAAGTACGGTGGTTCGTCCGTTGCCGACGCGTCCTCCATCAAAAGGGTGGCGCAGCGTATCGTCACGACGAAAAAAGCCGGCAACGACGTCGCCGTCATCGTCTCCGCCATGGGTGACACCACCGACGAGCTGCTCGACCTGGCCGAGCAGGTGTCGCCGCTGCCGCAGGGCCGCGAGCTCGACATGCTCCTGACCGCGGGCGAGCGCATCTCGATGGCGCTGCTGGCGATGGCGATCGCCAACCTCGGCCACGAGGCGCGCTCGTTCACCGGCTCGCAGGCGGGTGTGATCACCAATTCCACCCACGGCAAGGCGCGCATCATAGACGTGACGCCGAGCCGCATCCAGGAGGCCATCGACCAGGGCCACATCGCGATCGTGGCCGGCTTCCAGGGCGTCTCGCAGGACACCAAGGACATCACCACGCTCGGCCGCGGCGGCTCCGACACCACCGCGGTCGCGCTGGCGGCGGCGCTCGAGGCCGACGTGTGCGAGATCTACACCGACGTCGACGGCATCTTCACCGCCGACCCGCGCATCGTGCCGGCCGCCCGCCGGATCCCGCGCATCTCCTACGACGAGATGATGGAGATGGCGGCCTGCGGCGCGAAGATCCTCCACCTGCGCTGCGTCGAGTACGCTCGCCGTTTCGACCTGCCGATCCACGTACGCAGCTCGTACAGCAACAAGGAAGGCACGTGGGTCGTCTCCGACCCCTACTCCGAAGGAACCGAGATGGAGCAGCCGATCATCTCCGGCGTGGCACACGACCGGAGCGAGGCCAAGATCACTGTTGTCGGGGTCCCCGACAAGGTCGGTGAGGCTGCCGCGATCTTCAAAACCCTGGCCGACGCCGAGGTCAACATCGACATGATCGTGCAGAACGTCTCGGCCGCTGCGACGGGCCGCACCGACATCTCCTTCACGCTGCCGACGGCCGACAGCCAGACGGCGCTCACGGCGCTGAAGAAGATTCAGGCCCGGATAGGGTTCGAGTCGCTGCTGTTCGACGACCAGATTGGCAAGGTCTCGCTGATCGGCGCGGGCATGCGTTCCCACCCCGGCGTCACGGCCACGTTCTTCGCGGCTCTCGCGGACGCGGGGGTCAACATCGAGATGATCTCCACCTCGGAGATCCGGATTTCCGTGGTCGTCGGGCAGGACGACGTGGACTCGGCGGTCGCCGCCGCCCACCACGCCTTCGACCTCGACGTCGACCAGGTCGAAGCCGTTGTGTATGGAGGTACCGGACGATGAGCAGACCCAATCTGGCCCTGATCGGCGCGACCGGTGCCGTGGGCACCGTCATGCGCGACATCGTCTCGTCGCGTGACGACGTCTGGGGCGAGGTCCGCCTGGTCGCCTCCCCGCGCTCGGCGGGCAAGGTGCTGCGGGTCCGCGGCGAGGACGTCGTCGTGCGGGCGCTCGCGCCCGAGGTGTTCGACGGCATCGACATCGCCATCTTCGACGTGCCCGACGAGGTGTCGGCCGAGTGGGTGCCGATCGCCGCGGAGCGGGGCGCGATCGTGATCGACAAGTCCGGCACGTTCCGGATGGACCCCGACGTCCCGCTGGTGGTGCCGGAGGTCAACCCGCACGACGCGCGCCGGCGCCCGCGCAACATCATCTCGACGCCCAACTGCACCACGCTGTCGATGATGGCGGCCATGGGCGCCCTGCACGCCGAGTACGGCCTCCAGGAGCTCGTGGTGGCCTCCTACCAGGCGGTGTCCGGCGCCGGCGTGGCGGGCTCGGCCAGGCTCTACGACGAGGTCGAGGCGCTGGCCGGCGACCGGTCGATCGGCCAGGCGGCGGGCGACGTGCGCAAGGCGCTGGCCAACAAGCTGCCTGACGACTCGCCGTTCCCCGCGCCCGTCGCGTTCAACGTGGTGCCGTGGGCGGGCTCCTACAAGGACGGTGGCTGGGCCTCGGAGGAGCTCAAGCTCCGCAACGAGTCCCGCAAGATCCTCGGCATCCCCGGCCTGAAGGTCTCCGCGACCTGCGTCCGGGTGCCTGTGATCACCACCCACTCGCTGGCGGTGCACGCGCGCTTCGAGCGCGAGATCACGGTGGCCGACGCGCACCGGGTGCTGGAGGCGGCGCCGACGGTGGTCCTGATGGACGACCCCGCCAACGGCGTCTTCCCCACTCCGGCCGACGTCGTCGGCACCGACCCGACCTATGTCGGCCGGGTCCGCCAGGCGGTCGACTTCCCCAACACGCTCGACCTGTTCGTCTGCGGTGACAACCTCCGCAAGGGCGCCGCGCTGAACGCGGCCGAGATCGCGGAGCTGGTCGCCGCCGAGTTCTGACCGAGCGGCCGGGGTACGGGCCCGTCACCTGAAGAGGATGTCCCAGTGGTCGCCCTCGTCGGCGAAGACGGTGCCTGACGGCGAACGGTACAACCGGGCGCCGTCACCCCGCACCCCGGCCGGTTCGGCGATCTTCTTGATGTAGCGGTCGATGCACTTGTTGTGCCCGATGTCGAGCTTGTGGCCGCTGCCGTGGCTGAAGCGGCCGGGCGCGTGCCCGGTCTCGGTGCCGCCGGTGACGGTGACGGAGCAGCCGCTGCGCTTCTTGAGCTGGACCATCCGCTGCACGGTCGCGGTGCGTACGGATTCGAGCGAGGTGCAGTGGCGGACGTGCCGGTTCGCGCAGCCGCCCGACGAGGTCCAGCGCAGGCCGGCCTGCTTGAGCCAGCGGGTGGCGTGGCTGTGCGACAGGTGCATGGTCGCGTACCTGGGCTTGACCCGGGCCAGCTTCACGCGCCGCTTGCTGCGGCTGTCGGTGCCCTCCAGCGCCTCGTGGGCCCGGGACCGCCAGCCTGCTTCGTAGTCGTGCCACCTGGTCCTGTGGGCCGGTGGGCCCGCGCGGTAGCCGGACCAGCCGATGTCCCGGACGTGCCGTCCGGCTTCGCGGATCCGGTGCGCGGCATGCTCGTGGCGAGGGGCCAGCGAGCGGGCGCCGCCGTACGTCCAGTCCAGGCCGTCGTTTCTGTTCTCGAGTGAGTCGATCCAGCGGGGAGCCTTGAACGCGTCCTCGATGCGAATGATCGGCACCAGCTCCTCTCCCAGGTCCTTACCGGGAGGGATCGGAGTGGCTGAGGCGGCGGTGGCCATGGCGATTATGGAAGTTTCTATAGCAAAGAGCGCGACCACGCAGAGCCGCACTGTCCTACGTATCCACATGTCTGTGCCTTTTCGCGGAATAGCCCTTCCGCTGGAATCATCAATCCCACGCTTCACACGAGATGACCCCTGTCTCAGCGGCATCTTTGCCCTGTGTCTGCGATCACCGTGCGGGTTCATGACCTAACCCCGCATCAAGCCGTAAAGTGACGAACGTGGCCGAAGCCCGAAACCGAGGATCGGAGAGCACCCGGGAGGTCATCGTCGCGACGGCCCTCAGGCTGTTCCGGGAGCGTGGCTTCGAGGCGACGACGATGCGGGCCATCGCCGCCGAGGCCGGGGTGTCGGTGGGCAACGCCTACTACTACTTCGACAGCAAGGAAGCGCTTGTCCAGGCGTACTACGACCGCGCCCAGGCCGAGCACGAGGAGGCCTGCGCGGAGTTGCTGGCCACCGAGCGCGCCTTCGCGGCCCGCCTGAGTGGCGTGCTGCGGGAGTGGGTACGGGTCTCGGAGCCGTACCACGCGTTCGCCGTCAAGTTCTTCAAGCACGCGGCCGAGCCGGCCAACCCGCTCAGCCCGTTCAGCGCCCAGTCCTCCCCGGCCAGGGAGGCGTCGATCGCCATCTACCGTCAGGTGGTCGAGGGCGCGGCCGACCGCATGGACGCCGAGCTGCGCGAGGAGCTGCCCGAGCTGCTCTGGTTGTTGTCGATGGGCATGGTGCTGTTCTGGGTGCACGACACCTCGCCGGGGTGCGCGCGCACGTACCGGCTGATCGAGGTGACCGTGCCGCTGGTCGACCGGCTGGTGGGGATGTCACACCTGCCGGGGCTGCGCGGCATCACCAAGGACTTCATCGCCGCGATGCACGAGCTCAGGGCATAGGCGTACCACATACCGATTGGTATGGTGCGGTGCATGACGCAGAACTGGGGCATGACCATTCCCTTCTACGACCGTTCGCTCGCCGCGTCGAAGGAGCTGATCGAGGAGCTGCCGTCGCTCGGTTACACCGATCTGTGGTCCGCGGAGGTGAACGGCGCCGACGGGTTCACGCCCCTGGCCCTGGCCTCGCAGTGGGCCCCGGGAACGCGGCTCGGCAGCGCGATCGTGCCGGTCTCGACGCGCGGCCCGGGCCTGCTGGCGATGTCCGCCGCGACGCTGGCCGACCTGGCGCCGGAGCGGTTCGTGCTGGGCATCGGCTCGTCCTCGCCGGCCATCGTGGAGCGCTGGAACGCGATGGAGTTCACCAAGCCGTACGCGCGCACCCGCGACACCCTGCGCTTCCTGCGGGCCGCCCTGGCCGGCGAGAAGGTGTCGGAGACGTACGAGACATTCGCGGTCAAGGGGTTCAAGCTGGAGCGGGCGCCTAAGGTCGCGCCGAAGATCGTGCTCGCCGCCCTCCGGCCCCGGATGCTCCGGCTGGCCGCCGAGGAGGCCGACGGCGCGATCACGAACTGGCTCTCGCCCGACGACGTGCGCAAGGTCCGCGCGGAGGTCCGGCCGGAGACCGAGCTGATCGCCCGCCTGTTCGTCTGCGTCAGCGAGGACGCGGACGCGGTACGCGAGCGCGGGCGCTGGATGCTGGCCAGCTACCTCACGGTGCCCGCCTACGCGGCCTTCCACGACTGGCTGGGCCGCGGCGAGCAGCTGCGCCCGCTGCACGAGGCGTGGGCCGCCGGCGACCGCAAGGCCGCGCTCCAGGCCATCCCGGACGAGGTCGTCGACGCGCTCATCGTGCACGGCGACGCGGCCACCTGCCGGGCCAGGATCCAGGAGTACGTGGACAACGGCCTCGACACGCCCGTGCTCGCGCCCATCCCCGGCGAGACCCCGATCGCCCAGGCCGTCCGGGACCTCGCGCCAAAAGCCTGATCGTTAGGAACCAATCCCCGTGGGTAACACGTTATGTCGTGAAACCGGGGTAAGGGGATCACATGAAGCCGAAACCAGCACGCGCCGCCGCGGTCTATCGGACGTACCGCGAAGTGAGCAAGCCGGGCTCCCCGTCCTTCATGACGAGAGTGCGGGCGATCCCGCGCATGATCGGCGACGTGATGCGCGGCCGGTACGACGGGCTCGGCAAGGGCAAGCTGGGGCTCATGGCGATGGGCGTGGTCTACATGATCTCGCCCATCGACCTGGTGCCCGACTTCCTCGTCCTGATCGGGGTCGCCGACGACTTCGGGGTGTTCCTGTGGCTGATGGCGTCGCTGCTCGGGGAGAGCGGCCGCTACGTCGACTGGGAGCAGCGCAAGGTCGTCACCGGGCACGTGGAGGCCCGGCCGCAGGAAGGCTAGATCTCCTCCATGCGCAGCCAGGCGCGTGACGGGAGCGGGTGGCCGAACAACCGCGCCGCGTTACCGTACGCGACCCTGGCGATGTCGGCCGGCGGCAGCGGGCCGAGGTTGCGCGCCACGGCCTTCTGCGTGTCGGGCCACGTCGAGTCGGAGTGCGGGTAGCCGCTCTCCTGCAGCACGTGGTCGAGGCCGACCGCGAGCCGCACCCCCGAGAGCGCGTGGTCGTTGAGCGTGCCGAAGAAGAAGTTGCGGCGCAGCACCTCGCTGGGCTTCAGCCCGCCCTCCCACGACGTCTCGCCGCCCGTCACCGGGTGGTCGAGCGCGTAGTCGGCCCGATCGGCCAGCATCGGCAGCCAGCCCACCCCGCCCTCCACGATGAGGATCCGCAGGTTGGGGAAGCGCAGCGGCAGCCCGGACCACAGCCAGTCGGCGCACGCGAACATCGCGCCGGTCGGCATCAGCGTGGTGATCGCCTCGATCGGCGTGTCGGGCGACGGCACCGGCGACCAGCTCGACGCGCCGGTGTGGAGGGCGACCACGGTGCCGGTCTCCTCGCAGGCCGCGAAGAACGGATCCCAGTGGCCGCTGTGGATGGACGGCAGCCGCAGCCGCGTCGGGAACTCGGGGAACACCACGGCCTTGAAACCGCGCGCCGCGTTGGCCCTGATCTCCTTGGCGGCCACGTCGGGGTCGGGGAGCCAGGGCAGCTGCAGGCCGATGATGCGCTCGGGGAAGGTGCCGGCCCAGACGTCGATGTGCCAGTCGTTGTAGGCCTTGACCAGGGCCAGGCCGAGCTCCTGGTCACGGGTCCTGGCGAAGGCCATGCCGGACTGGCCCGCCACCATGCCGGGGAAGCAGAGCGCGGCCCAGACGCCCGCGGTGTCCATGTCCTTGACGCGGGCCTCGATGTCGTAGCAGCCGGGGCGCATGTTCTCGAACCTGACCGGGTCGAGCGTCCACTGCTCGCGCGGCAGGCCGGCGCCGACGTCGAGCCCCGCGCAGGGATAGGTGGCGCCTCCATAGCGCCACACCTGGTGACCGGCCTCGGTCTCCACCACCTTCGGCGCGACGTCGGCGAATTTCTCCGGCACCCGGTCCTCGAAAAGGTCGGGGGGCTCGATCAGATGATCGTCGGCGGAAATGATCACGTAGTCGCGCCGCCTCGGCTCTGGGTCGGGAAGCAGCGGCGTAGTCACGCAGGTAACCGTACGACGGCTGGATAACGTGGAACAAGCTGCGAGGTCTCTAATTGCGATCTGCTGTGTTTGATTGGCGATCCTTCGGATCGCCGGCTCGTCGCTCAG
The DNA here is from genome assembly GCF_055585125.1 of Nonomuraea sp. NPDC054003. Classification (NCBI taxonomy): domain Bacteria; kingdom Bacillati; phylum Actinomycetota; class Actinomycetes; order Streptosporangiales; family Streptosporangiaceae; genus Nonomuraea; species Nonomuraea sp. NPDC054003. The sequence continues at coordinate 112,175 of NZ_JBVJKR010000016.1, read as the reverse complement.
ACCCGGCGCCTTCCCTCGTCGCTCAGTCGCTGTGCTTATGGCGATCCTGCGGATCGCGGCTCGTCGCTCAGACCCGGCGTCTTCCCTCGTCGCTCGGTCGCTTCGCTCCCTCCCTCCTCAGTCCAGACACCGGCGCTCCTCGCGGGGCTCCCTCCCTCCTCAGTCCAGGCACTGGCACTGCCCGTCAGTTGGTGAGGAGGTGTTGGCGGAGTTCGGTGAGGGCGTCGGGGGTGAGGTGGAGGGTTTTCGTCGCGTATGACTCTATGGAGTTGTGGCGGGCGCGTAAGTCGGTGAGGAACAGGCGCATGGCTTCCGCGGGGGCCAGGCCGAAGCCGGGCCAGAGTGTTCCGTCCGGGTGGCGGGCCGTCCAGTCGGCGATGAAGCGGTCGGTGGCCAGGCCGGTCAGGGCGTAGTCGGCGACGATGTCGTCCTCGGCGACGCCCAGGAGGGACAGCACGATCGCCAGAAGGAGGCCGGTGCGGTCCTTGCCCGCGGCGCAGTGGACGACGACGGGCGCGCTGTCGGCGCGGCAGATCGTCTCCATGGCGGTGCGCAGGTTGGCGACCCCGTCCTCGGTCACCTCCAGGTAGCGGTCCGCCAGGTAGCGGGCGACGCCCCGGTCCTCTTCGTAGAGGGCGAAGTCCCAGCGGCGGCCCTCGATGGGCAGGTTGTGGTAGGCCAGCCCGTGCTCCTCGGGGACCCGGCCGTACTTCTCCGCCTCGAAGGGGTTGCGCAGGTCGATGACGGTGCGCACGCGCAGCGCCCGGAACGTGTCGAGGTCCTCGCCGGCCAGCCAGCCGAGGGAGTCGGCGCGGTAGAGGCGCTGCCAGCGGACGGACCGGCCGTCGGCGGTGGCATATCCGCCAACGTCACGAAAATTGTGGATGTTGGCGAATTTGATGTGCCGGATCACGTCCAACACCTTAATCGGCGCGAACTTCCTCCGGCTCGGGTACGGACTCCTGCGCCTTCCTGTCAGCCACCTCGCGCCTGATGAGCAGCACCCAGCCGCCGATCGCGATGCCGATGAAGAGCCACCACTGCACGCCGTAGGCGAGGTTGAGCCCGCCGCCCGCGCCCACGTCGGGCTCGGTCACCGGCTCGGGGGCGGCGGCGCCCGCGGGCTCCTGCCCGGTCAGCTCGACGTACCCGTCGAGCAGGGGATACGGCAGGGACCGGCCGATCGAGGCCGGGTTGATGAGCAGCACCTGCCGGGGCGGCAGCCCGGACCGCTCCCTGATGCCGCTGCCGGCCTCGGTCTCGCTCGGGCGTAGCCTCCCGGTGACAGTTACCTCACCCGTGGGCGGCGGCGGCACCGCGGGATACTCGTCGGCGGTGGCGCCCGCCTTGACCCAGCCCCGGTTGACCAGAACGGCGTGGCCGCCGCCGATGGACAGGGGAGTGAGCACGTAGTAGCCCGGCCGCCCGCCCTGCGGCCGCCGGCGCACGACGAGCTCCTGCTGGGGGTCGTACGTGCCGGTGACCGTGACGTTCTTGAACCGGTCGGACTCCTTGGCCGGCCGGCCCGGCTGGACGAGGGTCTCCAGGGGCACCGGGGCGCTCTCGATGTTGCGGGTGACCAGGTCGCTGTTGGCCGAGCGTTCCTCGAAGCGCCCGAACTGCCACTGCCCCAGCAGCACGAAGGCGGGGATCACGAGCAGCACGACGACGTGGAGCGCGATCCACCGGGGTGTGAGCAGGAACCGGTACACGCTTCAAGGGTAGGCACCGCGGCGGGTGGTCCCGCACGCGGCTCAGGCGGTCTTACGCGCAGCTCCCGGCAGCGGGGTGACCTCGCTCGGGCCGCCCACCTCGTGGCCTTCGGCGCACCGGAAGTGCTGCTCGACGAGGGCGCCGCAGTCGCGGTGGGAGAGCAGCACGGGCGGCCCCTCCTCGCCCGTGAGGTACTTGTCGCCCCAGTGCATGAGCGCGACCAGCAGCGGATAGAGGTCGCGCCCCTTCTCGGTCAGCCGGTACTCGTCGCGTTGCCGCTGGCCCGGCTCGCGGTAGGGGACCTTGCGCAGCAGCCCTTCGTCGACCAGGCGCGTCAGCCGGGCGCTGAGCACCTGGCGCGGCGCGCCGGTGTTGGACTGCATGTCGGCGAACCGTCTCACGCCGCTGAACGCCTCACGCAGCACGAGGAAGGTCCATTTCTCCCCGACGACGTCCAGGGTGCTCTCGATCGAGCAGTTGTTCACCCGGAAAGGCACGTTCATGCCGCACATTCTACCTGAGTTCAATTGACAGACTCAGGTCTGCTGAAGCAAGCTGAGTTCATGTCTGGAACTCAGGGGGAACCTCCGTGCGGCGTGCTGATCCGTCCGGCCGTGAGCGACGACGCCGAGCGCGTCCGGCGCTTCCTGACGGGCCTTTCCCTGCACACGCAGACCCTGCGCTTCTTCGCCGGCGTCAGCCGTCCGGCGGCGAGCCTGGTGCGCGCGCTCATCGAGGTGAACGAGACCAGGGACGCGCTCGTCGCCGTGCTGGAGGGAGAGGTCGTCGGCCACGCCATGAGTTACCGGGGCGGCCAGACCGACGTGGAGATCGCGGTGGTGGTGGCCGACCAGTGGCAGGGGTTCGGGCTCGGCCCCGCCCTGATCGACACGCTGCTGGCCAGGGCGACCGTGCGCGGGGCCAGCACCGTCGGCATGGACGTGCTCGGTGACAACCGCAAGGTGCTGGGCATGATCCGCAGGATCTGGCCGGGCGCGCAGATGAAAGTATCCGCCGGATCGGTGGAGGTGACCGCTATGATCCGAGAGGCCCAGATATTTGCGGAACAAGGTTCTGGTGGCTCACCATTGACAGTGTGAAGAGTGCCAAGAACGGACGCGACGGCCGGACCCGGATCATCGAGGGGGCCCTCCGCCGATTCAGCCAGGATGGGGTGTCGGCCACCACCCTGGCCAGCCTCCGTGACGAGAGTGGTGTGAGCGTAGGCAGCTTCTACCACCACTTCGCGAGCAAGGAGCACGTCTTCGGCGTGCTCTACGCCGAGACGCTCCGGGCCTACCAGCAGGAGTTCGTCGCCGAGCTGAGGCGCCACGACGACGCCCGCGACGGCGTGGAGGCCGTGGTCGCCTTCCATATGCGCTGGTCGGGCGAGCACCCCGAGCGGGCCAGGCTGCTCGTCAGCGAGCGCCCGCCGCGCAAGCAGGAGCCGGGCGGCGCCGAGGTGGCCGAGGCCCGGCGCGAGTTCTTCCGCCAGGTGTCCGACTGGTGGCGGCCGCACATGAGGAACGGCATGCTCCAGCCCGTCTCCCCGACCATGTGCTACGTGCTGTGGCTCGGGCCGGCGCAGGAGATCTGCCGGCTGTGGTTCGCCGGCGCGCACACCCCGACCGAGGAAGAGGTCAAGGGCCTGGGCGAGGCCGCCTGGCACAGCCTGCGCCAGCGCGACGAGGACTAGCGGTCAGGCGGGCTGCCGCACCCGCGTCCGCACCCTCCAGCTCGCCGCGTCGAGCGAGATGTCCAGCCGCAGCTCTCCCCGCTGCCGGCGCAGCCCCGGCACGCGCACGCGGTCCTGGACGTCGAAGCGCCCGCCGCGCGAGTAGCCGAACCCGAGCTCCCCGGGCAGCACCCGGAGGTCGTCGCGGTTGCCGCAGTGCGGGCACGTCCACGACACCAGGTCCAGGCCGCGGTTGTAGTCGGAGCAGGCGGCGAAGTAGTCGTCGGGCACGAAACGCGCCTCGCAGGCCAGACAGGGGATGAGCACGGGATCCGCTCCTCTTCGAACGGCGGGGGAGAGCATCCAAGAGATACCCCGCCACACTTGTGCCTCGCTTGGAGAATGCTGCGGTATCTCGTAACAGTATGATCACTGACAGTATCGGATCATGCGTGTTGGTTCACGGTGAAAGGATGGTGTCGTGGAACGACTGCGCGATCATCTCCTGGAGACCGGTTACACAGAGGACGGCGTGCGCGACCGGCTGGGCGACGTCGCGGCCTCCGCGCTCGCCCGCGAAGAGCTGGTCCCGGCCCTGCGCGCCACCGCCGACGGCGACCCGCTCGGCGCGCTGATCCGGCTCTGGTGGCTCGGCGTTCCCGTCGAGGCCGCGAGCCTGCCGGCGGTGGTCCTGGAGTCCGGGCTGGTCAGCGCCGACGGCGACACGGTCCGCGCCGACGTGCACCTGCAGCCCTGGGAGAGCGACGGCTACGTGGTCTCCGACCGCAAGGTGCGCCCCGGCGACCCGGCGCTCCGCCCCGACCACGTGGTCGGCGCGGGCGGCGCGTCCGCCAACCTCGCCCAGCTCGTCACCCGCCGCCCCGCCGACCGGGCGCTCGACCTCGGCACCGGCTGCGGCGTGCAGGTGGTGTCGCTCGACGGCCGGGCCTCTCACGTGACGGCCACCGACGTCAACCCGCGGGCGATCGAGCTGGCCCGGCTGAGCTGGCGGCTCTCGGGCGTGTCCGGCGTGGACGCCCGCGTCGGCTCGCTGTTCGAGCCGGTCGCGGACGAGCACTACGACCTGATCGTGGCCAACCCGCCGTTCGTGATCTCTCCGGGCGGCACGCTGACCTACCGCGAGACCGGCGCCGGCGGCGACGCGTTCTGCCGCGATCTCGTACGGGAGACGCCGCGCCATCTCAGCCCCGGCGGTCAGGCGCACTTCCTGGCCAGCTGGCTGCACGTGGAGGGGGAAGACTGGCGCGAGCGGGTGGGCGGCTGGCTGCGCGAGGGCGGCTGCGACGCCTGGGTGGTGCAGCGCGACGTGCAGGACCCGGCCGAGTACGTCGAGCTGTGGCTGCGCGACGCCGCCGAGCAGGGCACCCCCGGTTACACCGAGCGCTACGACCGGTGGCTGGCCTGGTTCGAGGAGCACAAGGTCGAGGCGGTCGGCTTCGGCTGGATCAGCATGCGCAACTCCGGCACCCTCGACCCGGTGGTCCGCGTCGAGCAGCTCACCCACCAGGTGGCGCTGCCGGTCGGCGACTACGTGGACGGCGTGCTCGACGCGATCGCGGCCGCCCACCGCGTGCGCGACCTGCCGTCGGTCCGGCTGCGCACCGCCGACGGCCTGCTGGACGAGCGCGTCGGGCTGCCCGGCGCGGAGGACCCGATGCGCATCGTGCTGCGCCAGACCACCGGGCTGCGCCGCACCCGCGAGGTCGGCACGGTCGAGGCGGCGCTGGCCGGCGTGTGCGACGGCGAGCTGGCGCTCGGGCCCCTGCTCAACGTCATCGCCGAACTGGTCGGCGACGGCGGCGCCCCGCAGACCGAGGCCATCCGCCCCCTCATCGCCGAGGGCTACTTCCTCCTCTGACCGCTCCGCCGGAGGGCTGCGATCCGGCGTTGATCGGCTGTTGACCGGCGCCGTGGAAACTTCTGACCACGACGCGGCCCTGGGGGGTTCGAGGACCGTGTCGGGTCCGGCCGGTCGCCGTTGTGAGGCGGCTAGCCGCCGCGCGGAGCATCCGGATGACCGGGCCCCCTAGCGACGCGCGGTGGTCAGGCGGCCGGCCGGGCCGCCGATCCACCTGTACGGACCACGGGGGTTCGTGACTCCCAAAGGACAGCCTTGTTTAACCATGTGTGGATGACACGTCTGGACGACGAGCTGTACTCAGGACTCGACGACCTTCCCGCCGGCCTTCCCGGCGACGGGGACGCTGTCGAGCAGGCTCCTGACGTCGCCGGCCTCGGGAGCGCCGAGCCGGGTGAAGATGGCGAGGGCCCCACGTAGGCACTCGGCGCTCCTGGCCGCGCTGCCCAGCCCTTTGAGCGCGCGGCCCAGCACCGTGAGCGACAGCGCCTCCCCGTACGGATGACCGATCTCGCGGGAGACGACCAGCGCCTGCTCGGCGTGGCGCACCGCGTCCTCGTAGCGTTCGGCGGCGATGAACGTCTCCGCCAGCCGCGAGCACACCCGCTGCTCCCACACCCGCTGCTTGCCGGCCCGGAAGAAGGCCAGGCACTCGGCGTGGTGGTGGACGGCCTCGGTCAGCCGGCCGACCCGGGACAGCACGATGCCGAGGTGGTAGCGGGCCCTGGCGGTGCCGGCGCCGCTGCCGATCTCGGTGAAGATGGCCAGGCCCTTCTCCGCCGCCGCGATGGCGTCCTCGGGCCGGCCCAGGCCGAGATGGTCGCGGGCCGAGTAGCTGAGCACCAGCGCCTCGCCCGCAGGCACGCCGTTCTCCCGGTACCAGCGCATCGCCGCCTCGAACCAGGCCAGCGCCTCGGTGTGGCGGCGCTGCCGGCCCACCACGACCGCCAGCGCGTTGAGCACCTCGCCGGTGACGATCTTCTCCCCGCGGGTCGCCGACAGCTCGTGGACCCGGGTGAACTGCTCCTCGGCCTCCGGCAGCCGGTTGCCGGCGAACAGCACCCGGCCGAGCACGTACCGGGCACGCAGCTCGCTGCCCCGGTCGCCGAGCCGGAGCGCGGTGGCCAGCACGGCGCGGGTGCCGTGGTCGAACTCGCGGGTGTGGGTGCCGGACTCCAGCAGCGGCTCCATGGCCACCAGCAGGTCGCCGGCGGGCAGCAGCTGCTCGCCCGCGCGGGCGGAGGCGGCGGCCTGGTTGATGGTGGCGAACAGCGCGTCGCCCTCGACGATCAGCCAGGCGACGGCCTCGTCGGCGGCGCCGAACGTGCGCCCGCTGCCGACCACCACCAGGTTGTCGGAGATCATGCTGCCCTCGTAGGCCAGCCGGTGCGCCGACTGGGTCGAGGCCAGGTAGAAGCCGAGCAGGCGGCGCAGCGCGAGCGTGCGCGCCTGCTGCCGCTCGGCCCTGTCCAGCTCCCGCCGGGCGAACAGCTTGAGCAGGTCGTGGAACCGGTAGCGGCCGGGCGCGGGCGCCTCCACCAGGCTCGCGTCGACCAGCGACTCCAGCACGTCCTCCGCCTCGATCGCGGTCATCGACAGCAGCGCGGCCGCCGCCCCGATCGAGATGTCCGGCCCGTTGGGCAGCGACAGCAGCCGGAAGGCGCGCTGCTGCGTCTGGTCGAGCTGGCCGTACCCGAGCGCGAACGTGGCCTCCACGGCCAGGTTGCCGACCCGCATCTCGTCCAGCCGGCGCTGCTCGTCGGCCAGCCGGGGCACCAGCGAGGCGACCGTCCACGACGGGCGGGCGGCCAGCCTGGCCGCGACGATCCGCACCGCCAGCGGCAGGAACCCGCAGGCGGCGACCACGTCCATGGCGGCGCCGTGCTCGGCCGCGACCCGCTCGGGCCCGGCCACCGCGGCGAACAGCGACAGCGCCTCGTCGGGCTCCATCACGTCCAGGTCGACGAGCCTGGCCGAGGGCAGGTCGGCGAGCTTGGACCGGCTGGTCACGATCGCCGCGCAGCCCGGTGAGCCCGGCAGCAGCGGGCTGACCTGGGAGGCGTCGCGGGCGTTGTCGAGCAGCACGAGGATGCGCCGGTCGGCCAGGATCGACCGGTAGAGCGCCGACCGGTCGGCCGGGCTCTCGGGGATCACGTCGGCCGGGATGCCCAGCGCGCGCAGGAACGAGCCCAGAACCGACGTGGGGTCGGCCGCCTCGTCGGTGTAGCCGCGCAGGTCGGCGTAGAGCTGGCCGCCGGGGAACAGGTCGCCGGTGGCGTGCGCCACGTGCACCGCCAGCGTGGTCTTGCCCACGCCGCCTATCCCGCAGATCGCCACGACCGGCACGCCCTCGGCCGACGACTGGGCCGACAGCAGCGAGCGCAGCCGCCCGGCGATCTCCTTGCGCCCGGTGAAGTCGTTGACGGCGGCCGGGAGCTGGGCGGGCCTGGGGAGTTCGGGCGCCGGCTCCTCGTCGGGCTCGGGCGCGTCCTGCCCGCCCTCGGCGGCGGCCCCGTGGGCGGGCGCGGCCGGGGCGGCCAGGGTCGGGTCGGCGGCCAGGATGCGCTGGTGCAGGGCGGTCAGCTCCGGCCCCGGCTCGACGCCCAGCTCGTCGATCAGCGCCTCGCGCGTCTCGGTGAACACGTTGAGCGCGTCGCCCTGCCGTCCGCACCGGTAGTAGGCCAGCATCAGCTGGGCGCGCAGCCGCTCGCGCAGCGGGTGGTCGGCGGTGAGCGCGATCAGCTCGGCCACCACCGCCGCGTGGTCGCCCAGCTCCAGGTCCACGTCCATGAGCGCCTCGACCACGCCGAGCCGCCGCTCGATCAGGCGGTCGCGCTGGTGCTCGGCGTACGGGCCGACGGCTCCGGCCAGCGGCTCACCCTCGAACAGCGCGAGCGCGGCCCTCATCTTCTCGGCGGCCTCGCGCGGGCGGCCGCTCTTGCGGGCGGACTCGGCCGCCGCGATGCCGCGCTCGAACCTGGTCAGGTCCAGGGCGTCGGCCGCCAGCCGCAGCGCGTAGCCCTTGCCGACGGAGGTCAGCAGCTCCGGGCGCGAGCGGGCGGGCCGGTCAGGTTCCAGCACCGTACGCAGCCGGGAGACGTAGGTGCGCAGCGCGCCCAGCGCGCGCGGCGGTGATTCCTCGCCCCAGATGGCGTCGATCATCTCGGTGGGGGTGACCGCCCGCCCTTCCTTGAGCAGCAGCATGCCGAGGATGGAGCGCTGCAGCGGGGTGCCCAGGTCGAGCTCCTGCCCGTGGCGCCAGGCACGGACGGGACCCAGCACGGCGAACCGCAGCCCGCCCTCGACTCCCTGACCAGCCATGCCGCCTGTCCCCACAGCAATGGAACGAATTGGTACCAAATGATAGATCCAACCTCAGCCGGCACCTAGAAAGGAACCCATTCCTTCATTCTCGCGTTGATCCGGCTTTGATTCCCCGTTGAGCCCCACGGGCGACCCTTCAGACAAGGACGGTGTGGCCCGCGGGGGCGGCCGCATCGGGAGCGCATATCAGCCGAGACGTCGGAGGCCCCGCCCTGGGGGGACAGGGCGGGGCCTCCGCATGTCTGAAGGAGGTCAGGAAACCAGGGCGGGGCGCGTCAGCGACAGCTCCGCCAGGCCCAGGGCCAGATGGTCCAGGCTGGCCTTGATCCACGGCAGCCGGAGCGGGTCGGAGCTGTCCAGCGCGGCCATGCGCTCCTCGTGCGTCTCCCCGTACAGGAGGCTGACCGCGACGCGGACCCGCGCGGCGGCCGGGTCGTCGCCGAACGCGTGGCCGGGCAGCACGCCGATGCCGTGCGTGTCGAGCAGGAGCCGGGTGATCTCCGCCGAGCCGCCGAGGCCCAGGTGGCCCAGGTCGGGGTAGAGGTAGAAACCGCCCTGCGGGGCCGGCACGGACGCGCCGATCGCCAGGAACCGGTCGCGGACGGCGTGCGCCACGGTGCCGTGCAGGCGCCCGCTGCGCGTGATGCGCTCGGTCAGCTCGGGCGGATCGGTGAAGGCGTAGACGGCGGCCTCCTGCACCGGCGCGGCCGGCGCTGACCATATCTCGCTGGCCACGGCGAGCAACCGTCCGCGCAGGTCGTCGGCGCCGTCGGGGAGCCTGGCCACGCCGATCCGCCAGCCGCCCAGCGCCAGGCTCTTGCTGAGCCCGGTGGTGATCAGGGTGCGCTCGGGCGCGAGGTCGGCGGGCGAGGTGTACTCCTGGCCGGGATCGTGCAGCAGGTCGCGGTAGATCTCGTCGGAGATGATGTAGAGGTCCAGCTCGCGGGCGACCTCCACCAGCCGGCTGATGGTCCGCCTCGGCGCGAGCATCCCCGTCGGGTTGTCCGGCAGCGTCACCAGCACGGAGCGTACGGTCCTGCCCCGCGCGCGGGCGCCGCGCACGGCCTCGGCCACCAGGTCGGGATCCGGCACGCCGCCCTCGCCCGGCGGCGGGGGCAGCAGGATCGGGCTGGAGCCGACCAGATCGGCCTGCGCCGCGTAGCTGACCCAGCTGGGCATCGTCAGGACGACGTCACCGCCGATCGCCAGCAGCAGCCCGTACAGCAGCGACTTGCTGCCGGGCCCGCAGACGACCTGCTCGGGGTCGGTGATGAGCCCCCGTCGAGTCCAGTAGCCCGCTGCCGCGCCGCGGAGTCCGGCCGCCCCCGCGACCGGCCCGTAGCCGTTGCGATGGGATGCGGCGGCCAGCTGCTCGCGCAGCGCCGGGTGGACGGGCAGACCGGCCTCACCGAAGGCCAGGTTCAGCACGCGTTCCCCGGCGCGTCGTCTTCGCTCGATGTCCTCGTTCGCCGCCAGGGTGGCAGACAGAGTCACAGCCATGTTTGTCACGTTCCCAGGGTGGTTGGATGAAGGCATCAGTACAAGCGAGGCTTGTTGTGGGTAGGCATAAGGAAGTCTGATGCTTGATCTGCGGCGTTTGATGTTGATCTGCGAGTTCGCCCGGCGGGGCAGCATCGCCGGGACCGCCGAATCCCTCGGCTACAGCCCCTCCGCGGTCTCCCAGCAGCTGGCGGCGCTGGAACGCGAGGCGGGCACCGCCCTCATCGACCGGACAGCCAGAAGCGCTGAACTCACCGACGCCGGACGGCGGCTCGTGGCCCACGCGGAACGCATCCTTTCCATGGTCGAAGAGGCGGAATCAGACCTGTCGGCCCACGCGGGGAGTCCCGCCGGGCGCGTCGTGGTCACCGCCTTCCCCACAGCGGCGGTGGCATTCGCCCCGGCGCTCGCCCGCTCCCTCCGCCGCCACACCGAACTCACGCTCCGCCTGCGGCAGAGCCGGTCCGGACGGGGAATGCGCGAGGTGCAATCGGGTGAGGTGGACATCGCCCTGGTCGACGACTGGTACGGGCGAGCCGCCGACAGCGACAACCTGCGCGTCTTCCCGCTGCTGTCCGACCCGCTCGTGCTCGTGGTGCCGCGCAAGCACCGGCTCGCCGACCCGGAAGTGCCGCTCGACCTGCGCGAACTGCGCGACGAGCCGTGGATGGCCACCCCCGACGGCGAGCCGTCCAGGCTGGCGATGGACCGGCTGCTGATGGACGTGGGCGGCACCAAGCCGGTCCCGTGGGAGTTCGAGGGCCTCGGCACGATCCTGTCGCTGGTGGCCAAGGGCATCGGCATCGCCGCCGTGCCCGCGCTGGCGCTGGCCGCCGGGGTGCGCGGGCTGTCGGTGCGCGACTTTCCCGGCAACCCGGTGGCCCGCGAGGTGCTCGCCGTCGCCCGCGCCTCCAGCGTGAACCGGCCCTCGGTCTCGGTCACGCTGCGCGCGATCCACGTCGCGGCCCGGCTCATCGCCGCCGACCTCGCCGCCGTACGGCTCGCGGCCCGGTAGCCTCTGGGGCCATGCCGCCCTCGTACGACATCGAGCACCTGCTGCTGTCCCAGCCGAGCATCCGCACGGTCGCGGGCGTGGACGAGGTGGGCCGGGGCGCCTGGGCGGGCCCGGTCACCGTCTGCGCCGTGGTCGCGGGCGACGGGGAGCCGCCGGCCGCGCTGACCGACTCCAAGCGGCTCACCGCGGCCAGGCGCGAGGCGGTGGCGGCCGAGCTGGAGCCGTGGGCGGCGGGCGTCGGCTTCGGCGAGGCGTCCCACCTGGAGATCGACGAGCTGGGCATGACCGAGGCGCTGCGCAGGGCGGCCAGACGGGCGCTGGAGGCGCTGCCGGTCAGGCCCGACGCGGTGATCCTCGACGGCAAGCACGACTACATCGGCCCGCCCTGGCGGGTGCGGCTGGAGGTCAGGGGCGACGCGGCCAGCGTGTCGGTGGCCGCCGCGTCGGTGCTGGCCAAGGTCCGCAGGGACGCTCACATGGCGGCGATCGGGTTCGCGGAGTACGGGTTCGCGGAGAGCGCCGGCTACCCGTCGCCGCTCCACCAGGAGGCGCTGGCCCGGCTCGGGCCGACACCGCATCACCGGCTTTCCTGGTCGTACCTCGACGACCTGCCCGCGTGGCGGCACCTGAAGCGACACCGGGATCCAGCCGTGGGGGAGGGGCAGGTCAGCCTCTTCGGCTGACATCATCGGAGAGGTGCGCATCGGCATCTTCCTCATCGCGGCCGGCTTCCCCGGTCGCGAGCCAGGGCAGGTCCTGGCCGACACCGTCGACCTGATCGTGGCCGCGGAGCGGGCCGGGTTCGACGAGGCGTGGATCGCCGAACACCACTTCATGTCCTACGGCGTCTGCCCGTCGCCCACCACGCTGGCGGCGGTGGCGACCGGCAGGACCTCGCGCATCGGCCTCGGCACCGCGGTGAGCGTGCTGTCCACGCAGCACCCGATCGCGCTGGCCGAGCAGGCGGCGATGCTCCACCACCTGTCGGGCGGCCGGTTCACGCTGGGCGTCGGCAGGGGCGGGCCGTGGGTGGACCTGGAGGTGTTCGGCACCGGGCCGGCGCGGTTCGAGCGCGGCTTCCCCGAGGCGCTGGACCTGCTCACCGCCGCGCTGTCGGGCGGGCCGGTCAAGGCCGGCGGAGAGTTCTTCGCCTTCCGCGAGGTGAACCTGGTGCCCGCGGCCCGGATGCGGCCTGTCGTGGCCTGCACGTCCGGGGCGACGGCCGCGCTGGCGGCCGACCGGGGCCTGCCGATGCTGCTCGGCATGCACGTCGGGGACGCGGAGAAGGCCGCCATGGTCAGCGACTACGCTCGGCGAGCCGAGGGCACGGGCCACGCCGGGGCGGGTCCGGGGCACGTGGCGGCGGCGGTGGCGCACGTCGCCGACAGCACGCCGGAGGCGGTCGGGGAGCTGAAGCGGGCGATGCCCGCCTGGCTGGAGCCGGGGCTCGCCGGTTACGTGCCGGTGGACGGCCGGCCGCGCCCGCCCAGGGACGTCGGCGCGTACGTGGACCTCCTCACCCGCATCCACCCGGTCGGTTCACCGGAGCTCTGCGTGGAACGGCTGACCCGCACGGCCGAGGCGACCGGCGTCGAGAGGTTCCTGCTCATGGTGGAGGGCGCGGGAGACAAGGATCGGGTGGTGGAGAACGTCCGGCGGCTGGGCGCTGAGGTGCTGCCGCGCCTCCGGTAGGCGGTCGCCCACCGGAGGCGCGCGGAGCTAGCAGTCGACGAGCTCCGGCTTCTGGTTGAGGATCTGCGCACGGGGCGTGACGAACTCGCGCAGCGCCTCGCCGGCGGACGGCGCGAACACGGCCACCCGGTGGCAGTTCTGGAAGGCGAGGCGAACGCCGAAGTGACGCTCCAGGGCACCGCGCATGGCATCGCTGGCCAGGCAGCGCAGGAGCTCCCCGCGCGCCTGCTCGTCCGGCGGCGGCACCTGGTTGTCGGCGAACTCGGCTCCGGTCTTGTCTCGCTGCTCGACCAGCTCGCTGATCACCGACCAGGCGTAGGGCAGGGAGTCGCGCACGCAGGCCACGAAGGCCGCGTCGTCGACGTCGCCCGCACGGGCCCGGTCGAGCAGATCGTTCGGAACGGTCAGCGACATGCTGTCTCCTTTCAGAAGAACATCGCCTTTTGACGCTAGGTGAGCATCTGGAAACGCTCCAGATGGCTGGAGGGGGACAGTCGTGTGGTCAGGGCCCGTAGACGAAGCCGGGGTCGATCTGACCGGTGAGGTCGACGCCGGTCTTGGCGTTGGCCCACGCTCTGGCGTTGCGCAGGTGGAACTCGGCCGCCTGCCTGCCGAACCGCGCCCAGTCCTTCTCCTGCTCGTCGAGGTGCTTGAGCAGCACGGCGAGCGCGTCGGAGTTGGCCGGCTCCAGGTCGTCGAGGGCGAACGGGCGGCCCTGCTCCATCGCGCGCACGGCCCCGGAGTGTTCCATCCAGGTGAGCAGGCCGGAGCCGACGTGCTCGCGCAGGAAGTCGACGTCGGACGGGCCGTGCACCTTGTTGCCGACGACGGCCAGCGCCACGCCGTAGTCGGCGGCGTAGTCGCGGTACTGCCGGTAGACGCCCACGCCCTGGCGGGTCGGCTCGGCGACCAGGAAGGTCAGGTCGAAGCGGGTGAACAGGCCGGAGGCGAACGAGTCGGAACCGGCCGTCATGTCGACCACCACGTACTCGCCGGGACCGTCGACCAGGTGGTTGAGCAGCAGCTCGACCGCGCCGACCTTGGAGTGGTAGCAGGCGACGCCCAGGTCGTCCTCCTCGAACGGGCCGGTGGCCATGAGCCTGATGCCCTCGGAGGTGGTGACCGCGTGCTCGTAGGCGGCGAGCTCGTGGAAGCGCAGGAGCCGGGAGCCGCGGCCGGGCGGGGTGGTCTTGACCATGGCGTCGGCCGACGGGATGCGCGGGTTGTCGCCGCGCAGCAGATCCTTGATCTCGCCGAGGTGGGCGCCCAGTGGCTCGGGCGGCCGGTCGAGGCCCAGCACCAGCGCCAGGTGCTGGTTGATGTCGGCGTCGACGGCGACCACCGGGGCTCCCCGGCTCGCCACGTGTCTCGCGAACAGCGCCGACAGCGTGGTCTTGCCACTGCCGCCCTTGCCGACGAAGGCCACTCTCACGGTTTGTCCCTCCTGATCACGATTATGAAAACCGTTTCCACTGTCGCGTCCTCATCATGCCACAGGAGCCGGTGCCGGGAGTGGCGATCGAGCGTCATGTCGGGCCGGTGACATGCGGAAAGAGTGTCGATATGACCGCGATATGGCGTAATGCTCGGAAAAGCCGGTGCAGACGGTGTAACTTCCGCTGTGGTCCGGATGCCGGGGGGATCCCGGTGTGAGCGCGCCCGCACGCGCAAGAGGCCAGGTCAGGATCGCTCGATGTATGCGTCCACGAGGAGCGGGCAGCAAGCAGCCGGGCCGAATCATGCCGGGAGTTGAGCATGGGCGAGGAGACAGCGCTGAGCTGCCCCATCACCGCTGACCTTGGCCTGCTTCGTGACCACGTGCGCGCCTTCGCCAGCGCGGAAGGGCTGTCCGGCTCGCGGCTGGACGACCTGGTGATCGCCGTCAACGAGGCGGCCGACAACGTGCTCGAACACGGCGGCGGGTCCGGCAGGCTGGACGCCTGGGCCGACGACCGGGGCATCTGGATCGACGTGGCCGACTCGGCGGGCACGCTGACGGCCGGCGACCTCTACCGGCAGGGCGCCGACCCGCCTCCGGCGGCGTCGCGGGGTTACGGTCTCTGGATCATCCGCAGGCTCTGCGACGAGGTCGTCGTCGAACGGTCCGGCGACCGTTCCCTGCTGCGCTTGCACGTCGCCTACCCCGTGCCGCGCGCGGCCGCGGGCGAGACGAAGACGGCCGGCGCGGGCGCGCCGCCGGGAGCGCCCCTGGCCTGACCGTCAGCCGCAGGTCTTGTCGAGGGTCACCGGGCCCTCGGGGGACGCGGTCGGGCGGGCCGCCTGGGCGGCGGGCGCGGGCGTGCGCGCCACCGGGGAGAGCGCCTCGTTGACCTTGTGCCTGATGAACCGCCAGTCCGGGTAGGCGGTGTTGATCAGCGGGGGGACGAAGTTGAGACTCTTGATCGGGTTGTCGCGGACCTTCTGCGCCAGCTCGACCAGGGCGGGGAGGAGGTCCTGCGGGACGTCCGTGGAGATCGCCCGCTTGGTGGCCGTGGCCAGGCCGTCGAAGCTGTTGAGCAGCGTGACCGGGTCGGCCTGCCTGGCCACCGCGTTGATCAGGCACTTCTGGCGGCCCATGCGCACGTAGTCGTCGCTGTCGGTGCGGGAGCGGCCGTACCAGAGCGCCTCCTCGCCGCTCAGCCGGCGGGTGCCCGCCGGTAGCAGGCCCTCGCGGTACTTGCCGTACACGATCGGCTCCTCGATGGTGATCCGCACACCGCCCACGGCGTCGATCATCTCGGCGAAGCCCTTCATGTCGACCATGGCGTAGTAGCGGACCGGGATGCCGAGCACGCCGCCGACCGTCTCCTTCAGCAGGGCCGGGCCGCGCTGCCCGTCCGGCACGCCCGGCACCACCTCCGGATGGTTCTCGGCGTACTGGAAGACCTCGTTGAGCAGGCCGGGGGAGTCCAGGCCGTCGCCGGTGAAGCCGTAGGGGAACCTGGCGCGGGCGGGGCCCGCGGGCATCGGCACCTCCTCCAGGTTGCGCGGCAGGCCGAGCAGCGTGGTCGCGCCGGTCGCGGTGTCCACGCTGGCCACGGTCATGCTGTCGGTGCGCACCCCGGGCCGGTTCGGCGCCGAGTCGGCCCCGATGAGCAGGAAGTTCACCCGCTGCGTGCCGCTCCACGGGTCGTCGGCCACGACCGGGCCCATGTTGCCGGCGAACAGGTGGTGCACCAGGTCGCGCGACACGTACGCCATCCGCGCCGCGTACGCGGTCGGGGCCAGCACCAGCGCGCACAGGGAGACGGCCAGGCCGGCGGCCAGGGCGCGGCCCGGCATGCCCGACGCGGCGGGCCGTACCAGCATGTACGACCAGATGATCACGGCCGTCCAGGCGATCGCGACGGCGGCCAGGATGAGCGCCAGCCCGGTCATCCACCCCGGCTGGACGGCCAGCGACAGCAACTGGGTGCTGAACGCGGTGAGCACCGTAAGAATCGCGGCGATCAGTACGATCTGCACCGACATGAGCACGAATGCGGTGCGATGCCGCTGCGTCGCCAGATGAGCGACGCCCCACAACAGAGCGGACCCCAGGGTCAGCCCGAGGCTGGAACCGAGTCCGAAGCCGCGCTTCCTACCTCTCATGCCTGGTCAAACCCCCTGGTGTCCGCAGATCTCTCCAACGCTAATGAGCTTTGCGGCCGATTGACCTCACCTGATGACACGAAACACCAAACATGGGGTCAAGAGATTCTTTGCGTTATAACGTCCATGTGGGTGATGGACGCGGAAAGTACGGTTTGGACGCACCCTGGGCGTTGACCGGCCTCATACTCGGGACGGTCCTGCTGGTCGCGCTGGCCGCCTTCTCGTTCGTCACCGGGATCCTCGTCACCGGTGTGGTCTTCACCAGCGGTGCCGTCTACACGCTCGCCAGCGCCGCCAGCCACCTCTACACCACCCGGCGCGGCAGGTTCGCCGTGTGGGGCGAGGAGCTGGACCGGCTCGAAGGCGGCGAGGACGTGCTGGACCTCGGCTGCGGGCGCGGCGCCGTGCTCCTGCTCGCCGCCCGGCGGCTGTCGTCAGGCCGGGCCACCGGCGTGGACCCGTGGCGCTCCACCGGCGAGCCGCTCACCAGGGCCAACGCCGAGGCCGAAGGCGTCTCGGAACGCGTCGACCTGGTCACCGCCGACCTGCACGAGCTGCCGTTCGGCGACGAGCGGTTCGACGTCGTCGTGTCCGCGCTCGCCCTGCACCGCGTCCCCGGCGCCGCCGGGCGCGAGCAGGCCCTGCGCGAGGCGTACCGGGTGCTGCGCCCCGGCGGGCTGCTGCTCGTCGCGGACGTCAGGCACGTGCCCGCGTACGAGGCCGCCCTGCGCGGGCTCGGCGCGCGCGACGTGCACAGCCGCGACCTGGGCCGGCGGTACTGGTACGGCGGGCCGTGGGCGAGGACCCGCATGGTGGAGGCGCTGAAGGTTTGAGCGCCGGTCGCCGGGTAACCCGAGGTGCTCATGAGCGATGTCGAGACCGGCACGATCACCACCAAGGTTCCGGCGCGCCTGGACCGGCTGCCCTGGTCCCGCTGGCACTGGATGATCGTCATCGGCCTCGGCACCGTCTGGATCCTCGACGGGCTCGAAGTCACCATCGTCGGCAACCTGTCCGCCCAGCTCGCCAAGCCCGGCAGCGGCCTGGACATCTCCCAGGAACAGGTCGCCGGCCTCGCCGCCGCGCTCTACGTCGCCGGAGCCTGCTCGGGTGCGCTGTTCTTCGGATGGCTGACCGACAGGTTCGGCAGGAAGAAACTGTTCATCATCACGCTGCTCGTCTACCTGGCGGCCACGCTGGCCACCGCGTTCTCGTTCAGCGTGTGGTGGTTCTTCCTGTTCCGCTTCCTGACCGGGTTCGGGATCGGGGGCGAGTACGCGGCCATCAACTCCGCGATCGACGAGCTCATCCCCAGCAGGCACCGCGGCCGGATCGACATCCTCATCAACGGCAGCTACTGGCTCGGCGCCGCCGGAGGCGCCCTGCTGACCGTGCCGCTGCTCAACAACCTGCCCGTCAACATCGGCTGGCGGGTCGCCTTCGGGCTGGGCGTGGTGCTCGGGCTGGCCATCCTGCTCGTGCGCAGGCACGTACCGGAGAGCCCGCGCTGGCTCTTCATCCACGGGCGCGGCGACGAAGCGGAGAAGATCGTCCAGGGGGTCGAGCGCGAGGTCGAGAAGGAGGTCGGCGCCGCCCTGCCCGAACCCCGGCAGGCCATCACCATCCACACGCGCAAGTCGATCGGGTTCATCCGGATCGCGCACACCATGGTCGCCCTCTACCCCACGCGGACCGTCCTGGGGCTGTCGCTCTTCATCGGGCAGGCGTTCCTCTACAACGCGATCACCTTCGGGTACGCGCAGATCCTGTCGACGTTCTACGAGATCGACACGCACACCGGCTACTACTTCGCCGTCATCGCGGTCGGCAACTTCCTCGGGCCGCTGCTGCTGGGCAGGCTCTTCGACACCGTCGGCCGGGTTCCGATGATCTCGGCGACCTATGTGGGGTCGGGGGTGCTGCTGCTGGGGACCGCGTGGCTGTTCAACGAGGGGATGCTGACCGCTGTGACGCTCACGGCCTGCTGGTCGGCGGTGCTCTTCGTGGCCTCGGCGGGTGCCAGCTCGGCCTATCTGACGGTGAGCGAGATCTTCCCGATGGAGACCAGGGCGATGGCCATCGCGTTCTTCTTCGCCATCGGCACGGCGGCGGGCGGCATCGCCGGGCCGCTCATCTTCGCCAAGCTGGTGTCGAGCGGGGTGCCGGGGGACACGGCGCTGGCCTTCGCCATCGGGGCCATCCTCATGATCCTGGCGGGGATCGTGGAGATGATCTTCGGAGTGAAGGCGGAACGGCGCGGCCTCGAAGACATCGCCGCCCCGCTCTCCACCGCCTCCCCGTCTTGATCAGTTGGGCAGTGCCGCCGTGAGGTCCACCTCGACGAGCTGCCCTGAGAAGCCGAGCTGGGCGACGCCGAGGAGGGTGCTGGCGGTGGTGAAGGCCGGTGCGATCACCGAGTCGTTGAGACGCCGCCAGGCGGAGCCGAGCACGGAGCTGTCACCGCTGACCACGTAGATCACGGATCGTACGACGTGCTCAGGCCGGGCGCCGGCCGCGGCGAGGGCGGCCAGGGCGTTGGCCGCGACCTGGTCGATTTGGGCGTCCAGGTCTCCGGGGCCGACGATGGCGCCGGTCTGGTCGAGCGGGCACTGGCCCGCGAGGAACGCCGTTCGGCCGGCTTCCACGATGGTGACGTGGTGGTAGCCAGGGGTCTTATGTAGTTCGTCGGGATTGATGCGCTTCATCATGATGCTTGAGTCTGGCCGGATCCCGGCTCGTCCGCACCGCAATATCGCGCCGCGGCCCCCGCCCGAAGGGCTCGCCAGTCCAGGCGCTTCGCGCCCCTCGCGAACTCGGCGTGCTTCCCGGGCCTCCGTGTGCGAGGGCAAGCCCTCGCACTCCCCGCTTCGCCGCGCCGCTGACCGGACGCGGGGAATGTCGTTGCACGCTTCACCCTGGTTGTCTCGTCCAGCAGTGACGCGGCCTGTCACCGAGGTCGGCAAGAGTGAGTTTGGGCTGTGAGCATCGAGGGCGTGCTGTCAGCGACTTCCCCGACTGGGCTTGTGGTCACCGTGCTGCTTCCGCGGCCACATGGGGGAGGGAGCTTCCTTGCGCGGATCATACGGCTTGTACTTCGGCTCCCCATGAAGCATCGGCACGATGATGATTCGTTGTGTCTCCGCCTTCTCCAATTCGGTGACGATGTCACGGATGCAGTGCATCAGCGCGCCGGCAGCGGCGGAGAGAGACCGCAAACCGCCGCTGCTGGTCTCCACGAACACCACATGCCTGCTGGATCGCTGGATCGCTCTGCAGATCTCGGAGTCGTAGAGTTGCTGGCTGTCGTTGGAGATGACGATGTCGTACCCGCACCGCTTCGCCTTGTCGTAAAGCTGTTGGTCTTTGATGCTCTTCCATCGCTTGTTGACATGCGACATCGGGTGACCGCGTAAGAGCCAGGTCAGCGGTTCGGACAGCGGTTCTGGAACGTTCTCGTCGAGAAGGATCTTCATCAACCGACTCGGTCGCTCGACCTGGGGACGGCGTACTGATTGACGTACGCCGCGAACCGTTGAGCGGCACGTGCGGCTTCGGCGTTGACCGAGGGAAAGAACCGCACGATGTCCTCGGCGGGGACGTCGTCGGCCATGAGTCCCGCAACCTGGTCATAGCCGACTCGGGTGCCTCTGACCACGGGGAAGCCGCTGCGGATCTCTGGGTCGACGACCACTCCGGGCACGGGTTGCTGGAACGGCAGGACACGCCCCATCCGCCCATCGAACTCTCCGAAGACATCCACCATGCGAGCCAGCATGGTGTTGCCTGGACGGCGCAGCAGGTCTATGGCATCGTCGCCGTCCACGAGGATGATGGTGCTTCCGCTTCGCACCAGTTTGTACTCCGACAGGTGGTCGCTCCTGCCCAGTGCGCGCAAGTTCTTGATCGACTTGCGAATGCCCTGCAGTGACGTGACGTCGTTCTCGCGGAGGTACACGATGGACCGGAGCGCAACCACGTCCCTGAAGGAGTAGAGGACCTTGTGAGGCGTCGAATACTCCGGTGAGAACACCGGAGGCCGGCGTCGCCAATGTCTCAACTGGCCCACCGAGGCACCGGAGAGAGCGGCGGCCAGCACCGTTGTGTACAAGGCGCGTCACCCTCCTCCACGATGAACCTGGGCTCTACGTTAACGTCCGCTACCGGATTGACCTATGGCGATCTGCTCCCGATGAGGCTTATCCCCGGAAGCGCCGCTTGGTACGGCACCGTACCGAAGACGTCACTCTTCGTGGGCATCCTTCCAGAAAATGTGACGCGGGCCTGCGCGGCAAGCCGCCGGACAGGCCCCCGCCCGCGTGGCGCGGGTGCGGGCGGGGGTCGGCGCGTCAGCAGAGGCGGTTCCAGTCGATCGCCTTGCCGGCGGCGGCCTTGATCAAGCGGCACGCGATGGCGGCCAGCCCGCCCGTGTAGCCGCCGACGATGGTGCAGACCGCCATGCCGAACAGCTGGTAGACCGCGTACACGGCCCGGGCCTTCCAGCAGTTCAGCGCCGCGATGGCCACGTCGTCCCGCGGTACGGCGGGTGACGGGGGTATCGCCTCGATCTGCTCGGCGCTGAGCCCGGCCGCCAGCTCGTCCAGCAGGGCTTCGGCGCCGTCGCCGAACTGCGCCAGGACCTCGGTCACGGCCGGGTTCTCCCGCAGTGCCGCCTTCTTGTCTTCCTCGGTGTGGAGTGTCATGTCGTTCTCCCGGTGTCGTGGTGTCAGGCGCCGGTCGGCGCCTCGGCACTCAGGTAAGCCGGGCGGCGGGGGTGTCCAACAGCGCGTCGGACGGACTCGGCCGGACTCGATCACGCCGGGACGTCCGGCGGTCGGCGCCGGACGCTCTCGGTAATTGCTCGTACACTTGGAGTCACTTGGTGGACATCCCTTGGTCGGGAGAGGGCAAGGTTCTGCGCGACGATGAACGAGAACCCCAAAGACGGCCCAGATCTTCGGTCTGTCGATCAGGCGCTGGAACGGGTGGGCTCACACGCGGAGCTGGTGAGGGTGCTGGCCGAGCAGTTCGCCAGGGCCGACGTGTCGCTGCGGGAGCTGGAGTCGCGGGCCGACCGGGCGGGCGGGGCCCGGCTTCCCCGGGCGACGTGCGCCGACATGCTGGCCGGGCGGCGTTTCCCCAAGAAGGCGGTGATGCTGGCGTTCCTCCGCGCCTGCCGGGTGCCCGAGCAGCAGATCCCGGCATGGGAACGGGCGTGGGAGCGGGTGCGGATCACCCGGATGGCCATCGGGGAGGACCGCGAACCTCCCGCCGGCGCGCCGCTCGCGGATCAGGGGACCGCCGAGGCGGTGACGGTTCGCGGGTCCGGAGGAAGCCGGCAGCGGGCCGTCCTGCTCGCCGCGCTCGTGGCGGTCGTGGTCTCGGGCGCCGTCATCGCCCTGTCGGTCAGGTCCCGCCACGGCGTGCCCGAAGACCTGCCCGTCCGCACCATGGACCCCGGCCACCTCGTCACCGACGACGGCCGCGCGTTCCCCCGCGGCGGGTGGAGCCGGTTCACCGTGACCGTCGACCCCGCCCACACCGCCGTACGGCTGATCCGCCGCCTGGACGTGGGCGTCGCCCTGCAGCACGCCACCATCACGGTGAACGGCCGGCCGGCGGCGGAATGGCGGCCACTGCTCGGCGAGAGCACCTACAAGTGGCGGGACCAGGTCGTCGAGCTGCCACCGGAGCTGACCACCGGGCGGAGCTCGCTCACCATCGTCAACACCTCGGTGTCCTCATCGGGCTTCAACGAGTTCTACTACACCGTTGAGCAGCTGGTGGACGGCGTCTGGTCGATCAGTGACGAGGTCGACATCGGCCGCGAGCACACGGCCGGCGAGGCTGATCACGCCTACCGCAACGTCGGCGAGGACTGGGCCGACACCCAGACCTTCGCCTACCCGCCCCGCAAGGAGGACTGGCGCGTTCGGTGAGCTGTTGATGAGAGTCTTCCCCGGCGCCCTGGCGACGACATCGATTCCGTCGACCAGGATGACATCCGTGTCGCACTTGAATCGCTCCGGGTCGGCAAGAGCCCTCGCCTGCATTGGCGTGACGAGCCCGTCAAGCGGCAGTTCGCCATAGCCCAGCGGCTCACAGAGATGCCCATCCACGGAATCGTCACGATCTACATCCACGATCGCGCCGTTCGCACCGAACGCGCGCGCCGCCGATGTCTCGAACGGCTTCTCGGCGAAGTCAGCCTGGCGGGGTGCTCCGAGGTTGTCATCGAAGCTCGTTCCGCCGAACAGGATCACCTCGATCGGGGCCTCCTGACGGGTATGCGTCGCGCGCGAACCCTTCCCCACGACTTGGTGGTCAGCTGGCAGCCAGCCGTCAGCGAGCCGCTTCTGTGGGCGGCAGACGCCGTAGTGGGCGCTACGACGTGGTGGCTGGACGACCGAACAGGCTGCTATGAGATGCTCGCGCCGAAGACACGCCTGGTATGCGTCGGATGAAGCGGGAAACGCAAAGGCCGGACGCCCGATTCCATCGGGAGGCCCGGCCTCACTTCCGCACCCCAGGGGGTGTGGCAGGGTTGCGTCCACGGGAGTGGTGTACGAGTTTGGCCTGGTCACAGGCGTGGCGTCGTGAAATGAAGACGGCCACCGAGTGATCCTTCGAGTAGCTAGATCAAGATCGAAGGAGAACCAGTCGATGGCCGCAGACAACAGTGTGACGCCTGCTCAGTGGCTCGCGAGGCAGATCGAGACCGACGACCCTGACATGTTGCGATCCATGGTGAAGACCATGGCCGAAGCGTTGATGTCGGCCGAGGCCGACAGCCTGTGCGGGGCCGCCTACGGCCAGCGCAGCGAGGAGCGGACCAACTCCCGCAACGGCTACCGGGCGCGTGAGTGGGACACCCGCGCAGGAACGATCGAGCTGGCGATCCCGAAGCTGCGTTCCGGCTCCTACTACCCGGACTGGCTGCTGGAGCGGCGCCGGCGGGCCGAACAGGCGCTGATCAGCGTGGTCGCCACGTCCTATCTGCTCGGCGTCTCCACCCGGCGGGTGGACAAGCTGGTCGAGCAGCTGGGCATCAAGCACATCTCCAAGAGCCAGGTCTCGCAGATGGCCAAGGTGCTGGATGAGCAGGTTGAGGCGTTCCGGACGCGGGCGCTGGACGCCGGCCCGTACACCTTCGTCTGGCTGGACGCGCTGACCCAGAAGGTGCGCGAGGGCGGCCGCACGATCAACGTGCACGCGCTGGTCGCCACCGGCGTCAACGCCAACGGCCAGCGCGAGGTCCTCGGCCTGGACGTCACCTCGGCCGAAGACGGTGCCGGCTGGCTGGCGTTCCTGCGCGGCCTGGTCGCGCGCGGCCTGTCCGGCGTCCAGCTGGTCATCTCCGACGCCCACCGCGGCCTGGTCGAGGCCATCGGCGCCGCCCTGCCGGGCGCGTGCTGGCAGCGCTGCCGCACCCACTACCTGCGCAATCTGCTGACCTGCGTGCCCAAGTCGGCGCAGCCGTGGGTGGCCACGCTGGTGCGCACCATCTTCGACCAGCCCACCGCCGAACAGGTGCGCGGCCAGCATGCCTGGGTCATCGACGCCCTGGAGGCCAAGTACCCGGCCGCGTGTGAGCATCTGGACGCCGCCCGCGAGGACCTGCTGGCCTTCGCCGCCTTCCCGCGCGAGACCTGGCGGCAAATCTGGTCCAACAATCCGCAGGAGCGGCTGAACAAGGAGATCCGCCGCCGCACCGACGTGGTCGGCATCTTCCCCGACCGGGCCTCCATCATCCGGCTGGTCGGCGCGGTGCTGGCCGAGCAGACCGACGAATGGACCGAAGCCCGCCGCTACATGGGCCTGGACATCCTCGCCAAAGCCCGCGTCCGGCTGATAACCAGCGACACACCGGCCCAAAATCTGCTCCCGCAGACACTTACCGCTTAACCTGCAAAAACAGGATCACTCGGAGATCGATTCATACACCACGTCCGTGGACGTGACCGTGTGGCAGCCCCCATCATGCCTTACGGAGGGTGATTGGGCAAGACGCGCGAGTCACGTGAGCTATTCGGGGTACGCGTCCCATCCAACTGGACCATCGTGACCAACTCCGACGCGTGAGCGTTCTGCCGGAGGTCACGTGGTCGGTCTGCCGATGGGTTGGTGAGCGTTCTGCCGGTGACTGTGAAAGCGCACTGCCGCCGTCTTCCCCGGACAACAGCGCGAGGGCTTGCCCTCGCACAATGAGGGCCGAAGGCCCGGGAAGCACGCCGAGCTTGCGAGGGGCGCGGAGCGCCTGGTTGGGCGAGCCCTTTGGTACGGGCAGCGTCAGGCGTTCAGTTGGTCGAAGACGTCGGTGGCCGTGCAGGTCATCAGTAGTGCGTGGTCGTTCTGCCGGTACTCCTGTGGGCGTTCTGCCGAACAGTACGTGAGCGTTCTGCCGCACCGCGGCCCAGGGCGTACGGGACGCCGCTAGGTGATGGTCCGGCGGAAGACGACGGTGGCTGTGAAGCGGTCGTGGTGGTCCGGGTCCGGTTGGACCTTGGCGCTGACGACGTGGACCTCCGCGTCGCTGCCGAAGAACCGTTCCGCCAGGGGATAGGCGGCCGCTTCGATGGCCGCCGGGGTCCGTTCGCTGACCGTCACCGAAAGTTCGAAGGGAAAGGGGTCTGTCTTGTGCATGTCACCTGCCCTGGGTGCTGGCGCCCGCGCGCGTTCTCCAGCTACCCACGCGATCGAGCCTGACACGGTGTCAGGAATTAGACCAGGATGGAGGCCATGACGGGCATGGTGGATCGGCTGGACGCCGTACTGAACGCCGGTGAGGCGCCCGGGCTGCACGGGATCGTGGTGGTCCAGCGCGGCGAGCGGGTGCTGGAGCGGTACGGCGCGGGGCAGGACTTCCGGCTGGGCGACCCGCTGGGGCATGTCACGTTCGGAGCCGGCACGCCGCACGACGTGCGGTCCATCACCAAGAGCGTGGTGGCGCTGCTGTACGGGATCGCGCTGGAGAGCGGCCTGGTGCCGGATCCGGGCGAGCGGCTCCTCGACCAGTTCCCCGCGCATCGGGACCTGGCGGACGCGGCTCTCACCGTCGAGCACGCGCTCACCATGACCCTCGGCCTCGAATGGGACGAGAGCGTGCCGTACACGAGCGCCGCGAACAGCGAGATCGCGATGGAGGAGGCCCCCGACCGCTACCGCTACGTCCTGGAGCGGCCGATCGTCGAGGAGCCGGGCACGCGGTGGTCCTACTGCGGCGGGGCGACGGCGCTGCTGGGCGGGATCATCGCCCGGGGCACCGGCAGGCCGCTCGACGAGTACGCGAGGCAGGTGTTGTTCGAGCCGCTGGGCATCGGCGCGTTCGAGTGGACGAAGGGGGCGGACGGGGTGCCGCTGGCGGCGGCGGGGCTGCGCCTGACGCCCCGTGACCTGGCGGCGATCGGCGTGATGGTGCTGCGCGGGGGCGACGGCGTGGTGCCGGAGGGCTGGCTACGGGAGGCGCTCCGGCCGCGGGTGCCGATCGACGGGGACCGCCACTACGGCTATCACTGGTACGTGGAGACGGGCGCGACGCCGGCCGTGAGCGCCTCAGGAAACGGGGGCCAGCGGCTGCTCGTGATCCCGTCGCGGGACCTGGTGGTGGCGGTCACGGCCGGCGACTACGACGTCTTCGACCGGCCCGGCACCGCGGCCGTGGTGGACGCCGTGCTCAGAGACTGAGGCCGGCGAGGGCCTCGTGGAAGGCGGCGATGGCCGCCTGGATCGCCGGATGCTCGCCGTACCCCCGCCTGAAGGCCGCCAGCGTGCGGCGGTGCAGGGGGAGCGGGGTGAGCCGCACCCCGGACGGCGGGGAGAGCGCCGCGAGGCGGGGCACCAGCGCCACGCCCTGCCCGGCCGCCGCGAACGACAGCACGGTGTCGAAGTCGTCGATGTGGTGGCGCACGTCCGGCTCGAACCCGGCCGCCTGGCAGGCCCTGATCGTCATCGTGTGGCACAGGGTGCCGGGCGTGCCGGCGATCCACGGGTCGCCGGCGGCCGCGGCGATGGCGGGCCGGTCGGTGAGGTACATGGGCTCGGCGAAGAGCGGCTCGGTCTCCAGGGCGTCGTCGGTGACCGGCGGCACGAAGTCGTATTCGTGCACGAGCGCGACGTCGAGCTCCCCGGCGCGCAGGGCGGCGGAGACGTCGGCGGGGTCGATCTCGGAGATCATCGGCACCAGCCCTGGGTGGGCGGCGGCGAGCGTGGCGAGCGCGGGCGGCAGCAGGACGCGGGCCGCGGTGGGGAACGCGCCGACGCGCAGCGGGCCGGACGGTCCGCCGCGCACGGCGGCCAGGGCGGCGGAGGCGCGTTCGAGCTGTTCGAGCACCGCCTGGGCGTGCTCGACGAGCAGGCGGCCCGCCGGGGTGAGCGTCACGGTGCGGCCGGTGCGTTGGAGCAGCGGCACGCCCGCCTCCCGCTCCAGCGCGCTGAGTTGCTGGGAGACCGCCGACGGGGTGAAAGCGGCGGCCTCGGCGACGGCCGCGATGGTGCCGCGCCGGGACAGTTCGCGCAGGAGGTGGAGCTTGCGAGGGTCGAGCATCAGCTCATCTTACGATGCAGCTTAGAAAACGTCGCTGGACCTTACGTGTCCTTCCGGGCCAGGCTGGAGACATGTTCACAGGCATCCATGTACCGCTGATCACTCCGTACGGACCGGACGGCGAGGTGGCGTTCGACGCGCTCGGCAAGCTGGCCGACCACGTGCTCGGCCAGGGCGCCTCGGGGCTGGTCGCGCTGGGCACGACGGGAGAGGTCGCGGCCCTGACACCGGACGAGCGGAGCCGGGTGATCGAGACCTGCGCGGCCGCCTGCCGGGAGCGCGGCGTGCCGCTGACCGTCGGGGTCGCCGGCAACGACACCCGCTCGGTCGGACAGGCGCTGAAGGAGCTGCCCGGCGGGGTGGACGCGGCGCTCGTCACCGTGCCGTACTTCCTGCGGCCGTCGGAGCGCGGGGTGATCGCGCACTTCGAGGCGCTGGCCGAGGAGACGCCGGTGCCGCTGGTCATCTACCACATCCCCTACCGGACCGGGCAGGCCGTGAGCGCGGCGACCCTGCGGCGGCTCGGCGCCCATCCGCGCGTGGCCGCCGTCAAGTACGCGGCGGGGGGCGTCGACCAGGACGCGGTGGACCTGCTCGGGGACCTGCCGGACGGGTTCGACGTGCTGGGCGGGGACGACGCGTTCATCTCGCCGCTGCTCGCCCTCGGCGCGTCCGGCGGCATCCTGGCCTCCGCGCACCTGGCCACGGACGCCTTCGCGGAGCTGGTCACGGCCTGGCATGCGGGCGACGTGACCAGGGCCAGGGCGCTGGGTCACCGGCTGGCCCGGCTGTCGGCCGCGCTGTTCGCCGAGCCGAACCCGACGGTGATCAAGGGCGTGCTGCACGCCCGCGGTCTCATCCCCACCCCCGACGTGCGGCTGCCGCTGCTTCCCGCGAGCGCGGAGTCGGTGTCACAGGCTGACCTGGTGACGGTACATCCAGGCGAGTGACTCCTGGTTCGCCTGACGCCTCAGGATGATCGGCAGCAGCGCGTCCCTGAAGATGCGGCCGACCGGCCCGGCGGCCTTGCTGCTGCTGATCCTCCTGGCGTAGGCGACCACCCGCTCGGCCCGCTCGCGCCGCTCGCTCTCGTACCGGCCGAACGCCTCCCGGTGGCCGGCGGCGTCGCGCAGGCAGCGGGCGAGCACCACGGCGTCCTCGACGGCCTGCGACGCGCCCTGCCCCGAACTGGGCGAGGTGGCGTGCGCGGCGTCGCCGGTGAGCACCACCCTGCCGCGGTGCCACACGGGCACCGGCGGCAGGTCGTGGATGGGGAGCACCTGGCCCAGATCGGCGCGCCGGACCAGACCGGCGGCGATGCCGGCGTCGTCCGCGAACGCCTCCTCCAGCACCGGCCGCCAGTCCGCCGGCTCGTCGCCGAGGGCGCGAGGCAGGTTCGCGAACCACCACGTCTCGCCGTCGCCGGTCACCGTGTAGCCGAAGAACGCGCGCCTGCCGAACATCATGTGGTAGACGCCGGGTTCGCCGGTGATGTTCGGGTCCTTGATGATGCCGCCGCAGTTGTACAGGCCGGTGTAGCGCGGTTCGGGCGCCTCGGGGTCGAGCAGCCGCCGGGTGCGCGAGTGCACGCCGTCGGCCGCGATCAGCAGGTCGCCGGTCGCGCTCGTGCCGTCCTCGTACCGGGCCACCACCTGGGAGCCGGTGTCGTCGAAGGAGACCATGCGCTTGCCGTAGGCGATCGGGACGCCGCGTGCGGCGGCGGCGTCCCGCAGGATCCGGTACAGGTCCGAGCGCAGGATCGTGTGGCTCACCGTGCCGTCGTCCAGCGCCATCCCGTTGGGCACCCGGCCCAGGCGCTTGCCCGTGCCACTCCACATGACCATGTCAGGGGTGGGGATGCCGGCGCGCGCCACCTCGTGGTGCAGCCCGAGCACGCGCAGCGCGGCCATCCCGTTGGAGGCGACGTTGAGGAACGCGCCCACGCCCTCGGCGCCGGCGTCGTACGCCTCGTGGATCTCGGCGTCGATGCCCACCTCGCGCAGCGCCATGGCGATGGCGGGGCCGCCGATCCCGCACCCTGTGATGAGAGCCTTCATCGTGATAACCTTTCGTTCGTCCGAACGAAATATATGCCGAGGCGGGGTCGTATGGCCAGAGATGTTTCGGATCGCCGAAAGAAATTGCTCGACGCCCTGACCACGGCCGGGCGGGAGAACAGCAACGCCGCCGTCATGTACCACACGGCCATGGGCGAGCGGCTGGGCCTCGGCATGAGCGAAGAGAAGACCGTCGACCTGCTGCAACGCCTCGGTCCGCTGACGGCGGGGGAGATCTGCCGGCACACCGGCCTGGCCCCCGCCACCGTCAGCAACCTGATCGACCGGCTGGAGGCCAAAGGGCTGGCGCGGCGGGCCCGCCACCCCAAGGACCGGCGCCGCGTCATCGTGGAGGTCGACTGGGAGCGGCTGGCCGGCTTCGACGAGCTGTTCGCGCCGCTGGTGACCGGCCTGGCCGGCCTGTACGAGCGCTACACCGACGAGCAGCTGGAGCTCATCCTCGACTTCCTCGGCCGGGCCACGGCGATCCAGCGCGACGCCACCGCCGCCCTGACCCGGCAGGAAACCTGACCCGTCAGCGGTTCCTGATCGCCGAGCCCACGTCGCGGACCTGGTCGGCCAGCAGGCCCAGCGCGCCGACGGCCCGGCCCATCGGGTCGTCGGCGTCGCCGCCCAGCGCCTTGTCCCGCAGGTAGGCGGCCTTGATCTCGGCCCAGCGGGCCGCCTGCTCAGGGCTGAGGCGGCCGCGCAGCTCCGCCAGCTTGAGCAGGTTCGCCTCCGCGTCCGCGGTGAGCGTCTGCGCCTCGCCCAGGTAGTGGTCGTCGACGAGCGCCTCCAGCTCGTCGTCGTTCATCGCCGGGACGATCCGCTCGGCCAGCTTGTTCATGTTCCGGTACGAGCCCTGCAGCCGGTACGGCGGCTCGGTGCGCGAGGAGTCGGCCTGGGCGGCGGAGGCGATGTAGGCCCGGTTGTTGGCCAGCACCACCTCCTGCACCCGCACCAGCTTGCGCAGCACGCTGAGCAGCTGGTCCAGCTCGGGCTTCGTGTACGGGTGCTTCAGCTGGTCGGGCCGGACCGAGGCGTTGCCCCTGGCCAGCCGCACCAGCAGCTCCACGTCCGACCGGTCGCGGGCTGACAGCGGCGCGAGCACCGGGTTGGACGTGAGCGCGTTGTCGACGTAGCTGAGCGCGAACAGGTCGTCCCGGCCCGACAGCACGTCGCCCAGGTTCCACACGTCGGCCCGGTTGGCGAGCATGTCCGGGATCCGGAAACGCTGCCCCGACTCGGTGTACGGGTTGCCGGCCATGCACACGGCGAACCGCTTGCCGCGCAGGTCGTAGGTGCGGGTGCGGCCGTTCCAGACGCCCTCGATGCGCCGCTGCGCGTCACAGAGCGAGATGAACTTCTGCAGCAGCTCGGGCGAGGTGTGCTGGATGTCGTCCAGGTACAGCAGCGTGTTGTTGCCCGCCTCCAGCGCGAACGAGATCTTCTCCACCTCCTGCCTGGCGGTCGCGTTGGGCGCCTCGGCCGGGTCCAGCGAGGTCACGTCGTGCCCCAGCGCGGGCCCGTTCACCTTGACGAACAGCAGCCCGAGCCGGCTGGCCACGTACTCCATCAGCGTCGTCTTGCCGTAGCCGGGCGGCGAGATGAGCAGCAGCAGGCCCATCTGGTCGGTGCGCTTGCCCTCGCCCGTCGAGCCGAGCTGCTTGGCCAGGTTGTCGCCGATCAGCGGCAGGTACACCTCGTCGAGCAGCCGGTTGCGCACGAACGCGCTCATCACCTTGGGCTTGTACTCCTCCAGCCGCAGCCGCTCCCGCTCGGCGGCGACCAGCTCGGTGCGCCGCTTCTGGTACGCGCGAAAGCCCGGCACCCGCTCGGCCGCGAATCGCCTGGTCCTGGCCAGCAGCTCGTCCAGCCGGATCTCCAGCTTCCTGCCGGCGATCCGCGGGTGCGAGCCGAGCAGGTTCTCCACGGTGGCGGTGACGGTGGCGCCGGAGTCGTGCCTGGGCAGGTCGCACAGCTGCACGGCGACGGCCTCGGCCAGCTCCGGCCCCTGCGCGTACGCGCCGAGCCAGGCACGGGCGAGCTGCACCTGCTCCGGCAGGGCGACCGCCTTGAGGTCGGACTCGAACTCGCGTGTCCGGAGCGGCCCGAGCGTGTGGTGGAACCCCTCCAGCAGGTCGCGGGCCGCCTTGCCGGTGACGAACCCGGCGGGCTTGCCGGCCAGCTCCTCCACCAGATACTCACCGGCGAGCGCGGCGTCGGTGTCGGGCAGGCCGGCCGTCGCCAGGAAGGCGGCGATCAGCGCGCCCAGCTCGGCGGAGAGCGTGGCGAGCGCGGGCCCGGGGCCGAACACCTCGCGGGCCCGCACCAGCGACACGGCCCTGGTGGCCAATGTTTTACGTGAAACCTCGTCCACGCCGTGCGCCCAGAAGAGCTGGGCCGCGGCCCGCGCCTCGGGCGGGTAGCGCAGCAGGCCCGCGCCGTCGCGCAGCCGGATCAGCGCGTCGAGGATCGCGGCGGCGTCGTGGTCGTGCACGCCCCGCTCGTAGCCCTCGTCGTAGCGGGCCGCGGCGGCCTCCCGGACCAGGCGGTCCAGGTCGTCGCCCGGCGTGACCCGGTCGAGCAGCGAGGCCGCCAGGTACTCGGCCCGGTAGACCTCGGGCGTCTCCGACACCAGCAGCTGCTCCCAGAAGGGCCGGGTGTCGGCGAACGAGGCCGGCGCCGGCGACCGGAAGTCGGTGCCGGTGATGGCCAGCTGCATCTCCTGGTCATGAGGCACCAGCGTGAGATCGACGGGCTGGGTGTTCACCGCGAACCGGTGACGGCCCAGCCTGATCGTCTCGCCGCCGTCCGCGAACAGGTCGAGCCGGTCGCGCAGCGCCCGCCCGGCCTCCTGCTGCGCCGCCTTGACCCGCCCGTCCAGCTCCTCGGCCCGTACGGAGTCGCCGAGCCCGCGCAGCTCGGCCGCCACCGAGCGGAGCTTGGTCACCATCTGGTCGGTGGCGAAGTACGTGTTGATCTCGTCGGGGGAGCCGAGCGTGGCGATCCTGCGGGTGACGCTGGCCAGGATGCGGTCGGCGGAGGCGAACAGCCGGTCCGCGCGCCGGGCGAGGGCGTCGAGCTGGGCCTGCTTGCGCGACGAGAACGCCTCGTACACGTCGTCGCGCTTGCCGCCGAGCTGCTCGGCGAAGTCGTCGATCTCGCCGAAGCGCGACTCCAGGTTCTCGATCTGCAGCATGAGCCGGCCGAGCTGCTCGTCGCACCTGTCGGGGGTGTCGGCCATCGCCAGCGCACCGGTGATGGCCTGGCCGAGCAGCGCGAACTCGGCGGCGAACGCGGCCCTGCCCTCACTGCTCAGCAGCTCGCGGCGGCGGCCGTCGAGCACCGCCCGCGCCCGGTTGACCCCGCCGAGCACCTCGGCGATGCGGCCCAGGATGGCGGTGCGCACGGTGGCGTCGGCGATGTCCAGGGAGCCGACCACCTCGGTCACCACTTCCAGGCCCTCGGACTGCTCGGCGAGCCGGCCGGCGACGGGCTCGGCCTCGGCGGCGGTCGCGATCGCCGCCGCGTCGGCGGCCAGCGCCTCGACGGCCGCGTGGTAGCCGGTGAACGCGTCCTCCCCTTCCAGGAAGGCCACGGCCCGCCTGCCCGCCTCGTCCAGCTCGCCGGCCAAGGTCCCGGCCAGCTCGTCCAGCCGGCCGGTGTCGATGTAGCGCACCTCGCGGAGCGTCACCAGGTGGCCCTGGGCCCGGCGGAGCGTGGCCAGCAGGCTCACCCACCCGTCGGCGGTGCCGGGCGCGTCCGCCCCGGCCCGCCTGACGAGCTGGGTGACCTCCTCGTCGGCCTCGGCGAGCGTGGCGGCGGACTGGGCGGTGAGCTGCTCGACGTGCTCGTACTCGTCGAGCACCTGCTCGGCGGTGGCGCGGACGTCGGCGAGCGGCTCGCTCAGGCCGTGCTCGGCCAGCCAGTGGTAGCTGTCGAAGGAGCGCGTGCAGGTGGCGATCAGCGCCTCGAACGTGGCGGCCGACGGCGCCATCTCCTCCACCATGCGGGTGACCGACAGGCAGTCGGAGATGCCCCGGACCAGCTCGACGTTGCCGATCCGCTCCAGCGGGCCGGTGCCGGCGGGCTGCGCGGCCGCGAAGGTGTCGGAGACGTACGGCGTCTGCCACACCTGCATCGGGTGCACCCGCGTCGGCTCCTCGGAAGTGGCGCGGAAGACCACCATCGTGCCGTCGTCGAACAGCGAGTAACCGTGGCAGACGATGGGGTTGGCCACCTCCTTCCTGATCACGTTGTACGGCAGCAGCAGCGAGCGGCCGTCGTCCCTGGCGTGGAAGACGTAGAGCGCGTCCTCGCCGTTGGGCGCGCGCACGACCCGCTCGAACTCCAGGTCCGCCACGTCGGTGTCGAACGTCTTGCTGGCGCCGGTGGTCAGGTAGTAGCCGCCGGGGAAGATCAGGCCCTGGTCCTCGGGCAGCCGCTGGCAGGCCTGGCCGATGCCGTCGAGCCTGGTCACGGCCTTGGTGCGGGTGTTGAAGACCAGGTGCCGCCAGGTGTCCTCCTTGTACGGCCTGATCCGCATGAGGATGAGCGGGCCGACGCGGGCGTGCTCGACGTCGGCGTCCGCCAGGCTCTGCAGCGGCTCGGCGACCGGCTCGGCGTAGATGCCCTCGCCGGTCTCCGTGTTGTTCTCGATCTTGATGGTGAGGTCGCCGCCGAGCGTCTCGACGAACACCTCGCCCTGGATGTCGATGTGCGGGTGCCGGCCGAGCACGTGGTCGTCGCGGGTGGCCGGGGTCCACTCGAAGTCGTGGGACGGCGGGAAGACGTGGTCGCGCTCCCCCCTGTTGTCCAGATATTTCGTGACTCCGGTGGGGCTGACTGCCCAGCGCAGCACCCGGATGTCGGCCGGCCCTGTCCTGAACACCGCCAGCAGCTTGCCCTCGACCCGCCGGAGCTGCTTCAGCCGGGTCTCCTTGTAGTAGCGGTAGAGCTCGGCGAAGTCCTTCCTGAACGCCGGGTCGTCCAGCGCCTCCAGCTTGCCCTGCTCGAACCGGAACCCGTCGCCCTCCCGGGCGAAGCGGTGCACCGCGAACACGTCCGACACCGACGTCTCCGGCTTGAGCCCGATGAAGACGTTGTAGCCGAACAGCATCACCTCACCCAGGGACACGATGTCCCTGGGGACGCAGTTGTTCTCGGTGCGGATCCGCTCCGTGCCCAGCAGCCGCAGCTCCGCCCCGCCGAACACCTCCAGCCGCGCCGCGTTGACCGCCTCGGCGGCCGCGGCCAGCGCCCTGGCCTGGGCGCCGAGCCGGTTCCGCAGCACCTCGTAGGTGCCCGCCTCCAGGTCGACCTGCTCCGTCACGCGTCAGACCTTCGCCGCTGCCAGCGCGGCCACCGGCTGGTCGGCCACGCCCAGCCGCCGGGCCGTGTCCAGCAGCTCGCCGAGCGGCCCCGACTCCGGCCCGCCCCGCTGGATGAGCCGCAGGAGCAGCGCAGAGACGGTCAGGTTCTTCAGGTCCTCGGTGCTCACCCCGCCGACCGCGCCCCTGAGGTCCTCGATCAGGCTGGCGCTCCCGTTCAGGTACGGAGCCGCGAGCGAACCCGCCACCTCGGAGTGCTCCATGAAGCCGTCGACCGTCTTGGCGGCGGTGATCGAACCCACCACCTTGTCGAAGAACATCGTCTCGCCGCCGACGATGTCGATGTTGGCCTTGGCCAGGCCCGCGGCCAGCACGCTCGCCTGCGACTCGGCCACCTGGCGGGTGACGTCGATCTGCTTGAGCCGCACTTCCGTGTCGGCCTCCAGGCGCAGGCGGTACTCCTCGTGCGCCCGGCTGGCCTCGTCCAGCGCGGCCATCGCGGCGGCCTTCTCGGTGAGACCCTCGGCCTCGGCCTTGAGCTTCTCGCCCACGGCCGCGGCGTTGGCCAGCGCCATCGCCTGCTCGCCCGCCGCCTGCGCCTTGAGCCGCTCGCCCTCGACCAGCGCCATCGCCCTGGCGCCCTCGGCCTCGGCCTGCAGCCGCTCGTTCAGCACCAGCGCCTCGGCCCTGCCGACCTTCTCGATCGCCTCGGCGTCGCGCTCCTTGACCTGGACCTCGGCCAGGCCGGACGCGGCCGCCTCGGCCTGCAGACCCTCGGCGAGCCGCATCTTGGCCCGGGCGTCCAGCTCGGCCGCCTGCTGCCTGGCCTCGGCCAGCACCAGCTCCTCGCGGGCCCTGAACTTCGACGCGGCCTCGGCGGCCTCGGCCGCCTTGATGTCCTTGACCAGGTTCTCCTGCGCCTCGGCCTCGGCGGCGATGATGACGGACTGGCGGGTCCGCTCGGCCTCCTCGACCACGCGCAGCCGCTTGATCGACTCCTCCTGCTCGGCCACCGTCTTGTCCACGGCGATGCGCTCGCGGATGACCTCGGCGATCGACCGCTTCTCGGTCTCGACCTCCTTGTCCTTCGCGATGCGCGACAGCTCGGTCTCCCGCTCGCGGGCTATGACCTCCAGCAGGCGGTCCTTCTCGATGCGCTCGGACTCGATGGCGATGACGCGCTCGCGGTTCTTCTCCGCGACGGCCACCTCGCGGTTGCGGTTCTCCTGCTGCACGCCGAGCTGCTCGTCGGTCTTGATGGCGGCGCTCTGGGCGCGCAGCCGCTCCTCCGCCTGCACCCGGTAGGTCTCCGCCTCCTCGCGGGCCTTCATCGTCTCGATCTCGCGCTTCTGCTTGATCTCGGCGTCGGCCTGGCGGCGCTCCAGTTCGAGGATGGCCTCGCGGGCCTCCACGTTCTGGCGGGTGATCTCCTTCTCCTCGGTGCGCTGGAACTCGTTGGTGCGCACGTGCTCGATCGCCGTCAGCTCGGTGATCTTGCGAATGCCCTGCGCGTCGAGGATGTTGCTCTTGTCGAGCTGGTGCAGCGCGGTCTGCTCCAGGTAGTCGATGGCCGCGTCCTCAAGGCTGTAACCGTTGAGGTCGGTGCCGATGAGCCGGACGATCTCGTCACGGAACTCGTCGCGCTTGGTGTAGAGGTCGACGAAGTCCAGGTGCTTGCCGGCGGTCTTGAGCGCCTCGGAGAACTTCGCGTTGAACAGCTCCTGCAGCGTCTTCTCGTCGCTGGCCCGCTCGGTGCCGATGGCCTGGGCGACCTTGATGACGTCCTCGGCGGTCTTGTTCACCCGTACGAAGAATGTGATCTTGATGTCGGCCCGGATGTTGTCGCGGCAGATCAGCCCTTCACGGCCGGTGCGTTCGATCTCGATGGTCTTCACCGAGATGTCCATCGTCTCCGCCCGGTGCACGACAGGGAGCACCACCGCGCCGGTGAAGGTCACGTCGACTTTGTTGACCTTCGAGATGATCAGCGCCTTGCCCTGCTCGACCTTGCGGAAAAGGCGGCTGATGAGAATCAGCAGGCCGATGAGGATCACAAGGACGACGGCGATGAACACGCCGACGCCGGTGGAGATCACATCCATTCACTGCTCACTTTCGTAAGGCATGACCCAGAAGAACTCGCCGTCTGCGTCGTACTCGAAGATCAGGGCTGTCTGGCCGCGGGTGAGCCGGTCCTGGCCGGTCGTCCTGACCTGGACGACGGCGGAGGACCCGTCCGCGGCGGTGACCTCGGCCTGGCCGAAGTCGGGGGTCGCCCGCCCGGTGCGGATCACGCACCGCTGGCCGACGAAATCCCCACGTGAGGGCTGTGGTCCGTCCGGCACCAGCCTCCGCAGGGGGGCGATCAGCACGCGGGTGGCGAGCCAGGCTCCGCCGAGGGCGAGCACCGGCACGGCCCACAGCAGCGGGCCCGCGGCGAACTGGCTGCCGATCAGCGTGAGCAGCCACGCCAGGGCGACGAGCAGGGAGATCGTGATGCCGGCCGGCACCCCGCCGAACCCGAGCCAGGGGGCGTCGCCCTCAAGGTCGGAAATCCCGGTGATCACGACGATCCAGTACCCGACGACCACGATCAGAAGGAAGCTGAAAACGGCCGTCGGGAAGCTCAGCGCAACCCGCAAGAAGTCAGTCAATACCCGATGCCCCGTCCCCCGGTGCTCGTCATGTCGGACTATATACAGATAAAGAACGAGTAAAGCGAAAAGTTCCCGAATGGTTAGGCATATGTTGCGCGCGGTTAGCCCGCTTGACCTCAACCTCGGTTGAGGAAGCAGGCTGGCGGCATGAACGACGAGATCATGCGGGCCGCGGCCTTCGCCGAGTTCGGCGGCCCCGAGGTGCTGCGGGTGATGGAGCTGCCGGCTCCGCAGGCCGGCCCCGGCCAGGTGCGTGTACGGGTGAGGACCGCCGGGGTGCAGCCGTTCGACGCGGCCGTGCGGGCCGGCTGGACCCCGCCGGGGGTGACGGGCGAGCTGCCGCGGATCCCGGGCAACGAGTTCGCCGGAGTGGTGGACCAGGTGGGGGAGGGGGTGACCGGGGTGACGGCGGGCGCCGAGGTGCTCGGGTTCTCGCTGCTGCGCTGCTACGCCGAGTACGTGGTGGTCGACGCGGGCGACGTGACCCCCAAGCCGGCCTCGATGCCGTGGGAGGTGGCCGGCTCGCTGACCGCCGGAGCGCAGACGGCCGAGCTGGCCCTCGACGGGCTCGCCGTGACCGAGGGCGACACGCTGCTCGTGCACGCCGCCGCGGGCGCGGTCGGCACGGTGGCCGTCCAGGTCGCCGGGATGCGCGGCGCCACCGTGATCGGCACCGCCCGCGAGGAGAACCACGCCTACCTGCGTGACCTCGGCGCCATCCCGGTCGCCTACGGCGCGGGCCTGGCCGACCGGGTGCGCGCCCTCGCCCCCGGCGGGGTGGACGCCGCGCTCGACGGCGCGGGCGGCGACGCGCTGGAGGTGTCGCTGGAGCTGGTCAAGGACCGCGACCGCATCCTCACGCTGGTCGAGCACGACAAGGCCGCCGAGCTGGGCATCAAGGTCACCCGGGGCACGCGCAGCGCCGAGCGCCTGGCCCGCTACGCCGCTCTCTACGCCGAGGGCCGGCTCAAGTTCCCGGTACGCGGGACGTACCCGCTGGAGCGTGCGGCGGACGCGCACCGCGAGATCGAGACCCGCCACGGCGCCGGCAAGATCGTCATCACGGTCTCCTAGGAACGGACGCGCTGCCGCTGGTTGAACCGGCCCACCTTGGCCCGGTTGCCGCACACGTCCATCGAACACCAGCGGCGGCCGCCGTTCTTGCTCACGTCGTAGAACCAGAGCACGCAGCGCGGGTTGGCGCACTTGCGCACCCGCTCCGGGCGCTCGCCGAGCACCCGGGCCAGGTCGGCGGCCGCCACCCAGGCCGCGTGCCAGGCCGGATCGTCCAGGACGACGACCTCGTACGGCTCGGCGCCGCTCAGCTGGGGGCGGCGCGCGCCGTGGGCCAGCACCGCGTTGAGCGGGGCCGCCTCGCCCCGCTCCAGCAGCGCGCGCATCGCGTCGCGGGCCTGGACCAGCGGGTCGCGGGCCTCGTCGCCGCCGCCGGGCAGATCGTGATCCGCCAGCCAGGCCCGCACGCCGTCGAGATCGTCGAACTGGTCGACCAGTGTGGCGTTGTCGATCCACACGGTGTCGACCAGGTCCAGCCCCACGGGTTCGGTCCTGAGCGGACGCAGTCTCACAGTGATTAACCCCTGAAGTCGATTTGACCGGTTGCAGATCATCATGCTATCACTTAACCACCGAAAAGACTTTCAACGGTTAAGAGGTTCGCCGTGACCATCCGCTACCACACCGTCCGGATCGACGGGCTCGACGTCTTCTACCGGGAGGCGGGCGACCCGTCCGCGCCCACGCTCGTCCTGCTGCACGGGTTCCCGACCTCGTCCATCGCCTACCAGGAGCTGATGGGCGAGCTGGGCGACGAGTTCCACCTGATCGCGCCCGACTACCCCGGCTTCGGGCACAGCTCGGCGCCCGCCGCCGGAGAGTTCGGCTACACCTTCGACCGCTTCGCCGACGTGGTGGACCGGCTGCTGGACACGCTCGGCGTGCGGCGTTACGCGCTCTACGTGCACGACTACGGCGCACCCGTCGGCTTCCGGCTCGCCGTCCGGCATCCCGAGCGGATCATCGGCATTGTCACCCAGAACGGCAACGCGTACGAGGAAGGGCTGACCCCGTTCTGGGACCCGTTCAAGAAGGCCTGGGCAGACCCGCAGGCCGGCACGGCGGCGCTGCGGGCGTACTTCACCTGGGAGGCCACCCAGTGGCAGTACACGCACGGCGTGCCGGACACCACGCTGGTCAACCCGGACAAGGCGCTGTTCGACCAGGCGCTGCTGGACCGGCCGGGCAGCGCCGACATCCAGCTCGCGCTCTTCCTGGACTACGAGGGCAACGTCGCCCTCTATCCGCAGTGGCAGGAGTACCTGCGGACGCACCGCCCGCCGGTGCTGGCCGTATGGGGCCGCAACGACGAGATCTTCGGCCCGGACGGCGCGCGCGCCTTCACCGGGGACGTGCCGGACGCGCGCATCCACCTGCTGGACGCCGGCCACTTCCCCCTGGAGACCAGGCTCGCCCAGATCGCGGCCCTCACCCGCGACTTCCTGCGCGGCCTGTCGGACTGACCCCCGGCCGCCGGGCCTACTGGCGGTGAACCATCGCCTCGGCGATGGCCAGCTGGACATCGTCGAGGCGGTCCTCGCCGTCCTCGACGCTCCACAGTGAGTTCTGCAGCACCCGTCCCAGCGTCCAGCCGGCCGCCCGCGCGGGGTCCAGCTCCAGCGCCTCCACCAGCAGGTCGAAGCGCCGCAGCACGCTCCCGCGCACGTCACCGGAGGCCACCACCTCGCCCCACCGGTTGTCCAGCGCCGGCAGCAGGTCGAACCCGGGGTCGCCGGCCAGCGGCTTCGGGTCGATCGCCAGCCACGGCTCCCGCTCGGCGGCCAGCACGTTGTCGTAGTGCAGATCCCAGTGGAGCAGCCGGTCGCCGGGCTCGGGGACGAGCTCGGCGACCGCCGCCGCGCACCGGCGCAGCCAGGCCCGGTCCTCCTCCCGGGGCAGCTTCGCCAGTGCCGCGGGCACGTCCTCCACCATCTGCCCGGCGATGTCGCCGAGCCGCCGCATCCCCTCGGGAGCGGGCCGCGCCACCAGCCGGGCCAGCAGCTCGGCGAGGATCTCCATCGCCTTCATGTCGTCCGGCACCGCCGACAGCGACCGGCTCTCGTCCAGCCGCTCCAGCAGCATCGTCCCGGTGGCCGGGTCGTGCTCCAGCAGCAGCACCGACCCGTCGCCGGCCCAGGCGCGCAGCCCCACGGGCTCGGTCGCGTTCTCGTCGGTGACGGGCTGCAGCTTCAGCGCGGCGGGCGTGCCGTCGGCCCGCACC
Organism: Nonomuraea sp. NPDC054003; assembly: GCF_055585125.1. Classification (NCBI taxonomy): domain Bacteria; kingdom Bacillati; phylum Actinomycetota; class Actinomycetes; order Streptosporangiales; family Streptosporangiaceae; genus Nonomuraea; species Nonomuraea sp. NPDC054003. Next base: position 71,901 of record NZ_JBVJKR010000016.1, on the reverse strand, counting down.
ACGGGAAGCACCAGGGAGACCACGCCGTGCATGGACGCGCCGTCGAGGCGCAGCCCCCACTCCTCCAGATAACGCCTGGCCAGCGCGGGCAGCCCGGCCGACCAGGCCCGCCCCGCCTCGCCCTCCCACTTGACATGCGACTCGGTCAACGCCGGCGGCACCACGATCTCCATGCCACCAGTCTGGCCGCCCGGGCAACCGGTTTTCGGGAGGTCAGGGCCTCGCGCGGGGAGCGGGCGTCAGTAGTGATAGGGGTACGGCGACCAGTCGGGTTCGCGCTTCTCCAGGAACGAGTCGCGCCCTTCGGCGGCCTCGTCGGTCATGTAGGCCAGCCTGGTCGCCTCACCGGCGAACACCTGCTGGCCCACCAGCCCGTCGTCGATCAGGTTGAAGGAGAACTTGAGCATCCGCTGCGCCGTCGGCGACTTGGCGTTGATCTTGCGGGCCCAGTCGAGCGCCGTGGCCTCCAGCTCCTCGTGCGGCACCACCGCGTTGACCATGCCCATCCGGTGGGCGTCGGCCGCGCTGTAGGTGTCGCCGAGGAAGAAGATCTCGCGGGCGAACTTCTGGCCCACCTGGCGCGCGAGATAGGCGGAGCCGAAGCCGCCGTCGAAGCTCGCCACGTCGGCGTCGGTCTGCTTGAACCGGGCGTGCTCGGCGCTGGCGAGTGTGAGATCGGCCACCACGTGCAGGCTGTGGCCGCCGCCCGCCGCCCAGCCGGGCACCACGCAGACGACCACCTTGGGCATGAACCGGATCAGCCGCTGCACCTCGAGGATGTGCAGCCGCCCGGTCGCGGCCGAGCCGTCGGCGTACTGGTAGCCGTCCTTGCCGCGGATGCGCTGGTCGCCGCCGGAGCAGAAGGCCCAGCCGCCGTCCTTCGGCGAGGGGCCGTTGCCGGTCAGCAGCACGCACCCGACGTCGGTGGTCTGCCGGGCATGGTCGAACGCGCGGTAGAGCTCGTCGACGGTCTGCGGGCGGAAGGCGTTGCGCACCTCCGGGCGGTTGAACGCGATGCGCACCGTGCCCTGGTCGACAGCCCTGTGGTAGGTGATGTCGGTGAAGTCGAACCCCTCGACTTCCTGCCACGCCTTGGGATCGAACAGCTCGGAGACCATGGGCCGAAGCCTACCGGGTGGCGGCTCCGGCCCACGGGCCGGTCAGGGGACCTCCGCCCGGAGCTCGGCGAGCAACTGGCCCTGGTCGGCGAGCATGTCGGTCAGGATGCGGCGGGCGATCCGCAGCAGGTCGGCGAGCTCGGGTGTGGCCAGTGTGTAGACCACGGTGCTGCCTTCACGGATGGCGGTCACGATGCCCGCTCTGCGCAGGACCGCCAGCTGCTGTGAGAGGCTCGACGCCTCGATGTCGATCTGGGCCAGGAGATCCCTGACGGGAAGTGGCCCTTCCTGGAGTAGCTCCAACACTCTGATGCGAGCGGGGTGGCCGAGAGTCCGGAACAAATCCGCCTTGGCCTGGTTGACCTCCACGTGCATAGTGACAGACTAATCCAGCGCAGTTGCATAATTCTTCAAGTCGTAACGTTGTCGGATAGCATGGGCAGCGGGGACTAGGGAGTTGAGCCATGGGCCGAGGAAGAGCCAAGGCGAAGCAGACGAAGGTCGCTCGCCAGCTGAAGTACACCAGCCATCACATCGACTACGACCGCCTCCGCGAGGAGTTGGGCGCCGACGAACGACGTGACGACATGCACCCCGCTACGTCGTCCGATCAAGAGACCGGGCGCGCGCAATAACGCGGGTGAGTCGTGCGGGACTCAGGGTGACGTTGGTGAGCCGCCTGGTCTCGGGCGCCGGATCCGGCGCCGTGAGATCCAGGCGGTGCAACACCTCCCTGATGATCACCCGCATCTCCAGCAGGGCCAGCTGAGCGCCGACGCAGAAGCGCCGGCCGCCGCCGAACGGCATCCAGGCCCTGCTCTGCTGACCATCGAGAAAGCGTTCCGGCCTGAACTCCTCCGGTGAAGGGAATGCCGCCGGGTCCCGGTGCACGAGCGGAATGAACGGTCCCGCGTACGATCCGGCCGGTATCTCGTACTCACCCAGCCGGAGCGGGGCGTCGAGCAGCCGGGGAGCCTCGTAGACCGCGGGCCTGACCCGCATCACCTCCTTCACCACCGCGTCGAGGTACGGCTCGTCGTCGGGCAGCCGCTCCAGGACGTGCGGCAGCCGGAGCAGCCGCTCGAACGCCCAGGCCAGACTGGTCGCCGTGGTCTCGTGACCGGCGATCAGCAGGGTGATCAGCTCGTCGCGGATCTCCTGGTCGTCGAAGCCCGACTCCAGCAGCCTGCTCAGCACGTCCGTGCCGTCCGCCCCGGCGCTCCGCCTGCGGGCGATCTCTTCGTACAGGATCGCGTCGACGCCCGCGCGCGCCTTCAGGAAGCGCGCGTACGGCAGGAACGGCACTCCCTTGGCGCGCTCGCGCAGGCGGGCCGGGAGCATGACGACCGACGTCGCGCCGCCGAGCCGGATCAGGCGGGGGAGCAGCGCGTGCAGCCGGCCGAGGCGCTCCGCGTCGCGGATGCCGAAGACCAGCCTGATGATCACTTCCAGGGTGATCTCCTGCATGCGGTCGCGCAGCGCGATCGGCACGCCGAGCGGCCAGGTCGCGATCTTCTCCGCGGCGATGGCCGCGATCTCGTCGTGGTAGCCGGCCACCTGCCTGGCTCTTAACGGCGGGGTGAGCGCCTTCCGGTGGCGTGACCAGCCGTCGCCGTCCAGCGTCAGCACCGAGTGGGCGCCGACCATCGGCTCCAGGAAGTCGCGCCGCGCGGCGCCGGCCAGGCCGCCGCCCTGGTCGGTGCGGTAGACCTGTTCGGCCAGCTCGGCGGTGGTGACGTACACCTCGGGCGGGAAGCCGAAGTAGCGCACCGTGAAGATCGGGCCGTACTCGCGGTGCAGCCTGTCGAACGCGCCCGCGGGGTCGAGCATGATCCAGGCGGTCTGGGCGGCTGCGGGCAGTCGCGGTCCGGGTGGGAGCATCACAGGTCCTCCGATACGTACGTATGTCATAGACGCTTGTATATATCGATAGCATGGATGCCGTGTCACGGAAAGAGGTTCGCGAGCGGTTGCTCGCCGGTGCGGTGAGCTGCCTGCAGGAGAAGGGCTACGCCCGCACGACCGCGCGCGACCTGGTCGCGGCGTCGGGCACCAACCTCGCCTCCATCGGTTATCACTTCGGAGGCAAGGACGCCCTGCTCAACGAGGCCATCATCGCCTGCTTCGAGGGGTGGACCGAGCGGGTCGAGAAGGCCATCTTCAGCAGCGGCCTCGGCACGCCCCGCGAGCTGCTCGAACGCGCCATGGCCGCGCTGGTCGACGTGTTCGGCGAGATGCGGCCGACGTTGATGGGCTGCGTCGAGGGCTACCCCGCGGCGCTGCGCGAGCAGGCGCTGCGCGAGCGCCTCGCGGCCGCGTACGGCGACGCCCGCGAGGCGGGGGTCGGCATGCTGCGGCGGGCCTCCGCCGAGATGGGCGTCGAGCTGCCGGTCGCGCCCGAGGTCCTGGTCTCGGTGCTGATCGCCATCTCCGACGGGCTGATGATCCAATGGCTGCTCGACCCGGACAGCACCCCCGACTCCCGCCAGATCGTCGACGCCCTCGCCGCGATCTCCGCACTCACCTAGCCAGGCCCGGCGCTCATGCGGTGGGCTCGGCCGTGTGTCGCAGGATCGCGTCCGCCACCTCGTCGCGGACCTGAGCAGGCAGCATGTGCCCCATGTCCCGCACCATGAGCAGCTCCGCGCCGGGGATGGCCGCGGCGATGAGCGCGCCGTGGCCGGGCTTGGCGGGCTCGTGCGTGCCCTCGATGACCAGCGTCGGCGCCTCGACCCGGCCGAGCATGCCCTCCGGCTCGAAGCCGGGGTTAGCGGCGGCCGCCCGCCGGTGGTTGACCACCGCCGCCAGGTCCCTGGCCCGCTCGAAGACCCGCTCGGCCAGCCGCCGCTCGGCGTCCTCGTCGAACGGCAGCGCCGTCCCGTTCAGCACCCGCGCCTCGGCGATCATCCGGTCGATCTGCTCGCCCCGGGTGGCCGGCGGCGGGCTCTGGATCGCCTCGGTGTAGAACGCCGTGAACTCCGGCCTGGGCGGCGGCAGGCTGCCCTCCGGCTGCGGCTGCCCGGTGAGCGCCCGCATGAGCACCTCGCCCTCGTGCCCGCCCAGCGGCGACGAGCCGATCACGGTGAGCGTGCGCACCCGCTCCGGCCGCTCCACCGCCACCAGCTGCCCGAGCAGCCCGCCCGCCGAGTGGCCCACCAGGTGCGCGCTCTCCAGCCCGTACGCGTCGAGCACGCGCAGCACGTCGTCCTTGATGTCGAGCCAGGTGTACGGGTTCGCGTCGAAGTCGACGGTGCCCGATCTGCCGGTGTCGCGATGGTCGTAGCGGATGACCCTGCGCCCGCCGGCGACCAGCCTGCCGACGAACTCCTCCGGCCACAGCACGCCCTGCGACATCGACCCCATCACCAGGAGAACGGGCGGGTGATCGGGGTCGCCGAACTCCTCCGTCCAGAGCTCGACGCCGTCCACGTTGATCAGGTTCTCTGTCATGCCTCCAAGCTTGGCCCCGACCGGCGCCGGTGCCTTCCGTAGGACTACTGGGCACTACAGAAGGCGGGCGAGTTCAGTACGACTGGTGATGCCGAGCTTGGGATAGATCTTGTACAGGTGATACTCGACCGTGCGCGGGCTGAGGAACAACCGCGCCGCCACGTCCTTGCTCGACGCCCCCTCGGCCACCAGGCGCGCGATGCGCAGCTCCTGAGGCGTCAGGGCCGCCGCCGGGTCGGCCTCCGGCACGTCGCCCGCCGCCTCCCCGGCCGCGCGCAGCTCCCCGCTCGCGCGCCGGGCCCACGGCTCCGCGCGCAACCTGGTGAACGTCTCCAGCGCCGAACGCAGCCGCCCCCGCGCCTGCCCCGGCCGGTGCGTACGGCGCAGCCGCTCGCCGTGGAGCAGGGCCGTGCGCGCCGCCTCGAACGGCTCCCCGTGCAGCCGCGCCGCCTCCTCGAACAGCGCCGCGTCCCCGTCCACCAGCGCCCGGCAACGCAGCAGCGACGCCCGCGACTCGGGCGTGCCGGCGTTCGCCGCCCACCGCTCCAGCCCGTCCAGCGCCTCGCGGGCCGCCTCCGGCTCACCCGCGGCCACGGCCGCCTCCACCCGGTCCGGCGCTGTCCGCCACACCACCGTCGGATGCCCCGCCGCCGCCAGGGCCGTGAACCGGGCATGCGCCGCGTCGTACCTGCCCAGCCCCAGATCGAGCATCGCCAGCGCGTACGAGGCCACGCCCGCGCGCAGCCCCACCCGGTGCGGCACCGCGATCGCCAGGGCCCGGCGCGCGTGCTCCCGGCAGGACTCCTCCTGGCCGCGCAGCGCCGCCACCACGGCCAGGTTCGCCAGGTGGGCGGCTTCGCTGTTGGTGTATCCGGCCTCCCTGGCCAGCGCCAGCCCTTCTTCGGCGACGGCCTCGCTCTCGGCCAGCCTGCCCCTGAGCCGTTCGCCCGTGGACACGAACTCCAGCACCACCGGTAGCTGCCCGACCATGCCGGACACGCGCGCCACCCGGCCCGCCCGCCCGACCAGCTCGGCCGACACGTCCGCCTCGCCCAGATAGCTCGCCGCCGCCGACGCCCACAGGAACTCGGCCGCCTCCCGCAGCTCCCCGGTCCTCGCCAGCGCACCCCGCAGCAGCTCCGCCCCGCCGCCGTCGTCGAGCCGCGCCCCGATCCCGGCCACCACGTCCCGCAGGAACCCCGGCGGATGCGCCAGCGCCCTGCGCCCGATCTCCACGAGAGCCGGGATGTCGCCCACGTAGTTCGCCGCCTCGGCGGCGTCGGCCAGCATCTCCATGCTGTCGTCCCCGGCGAGGATCCGCACGGCCTCCGCGGCGTCCCCCGAGTTCAACTCGAACCGCCCCCGCAACTGCCTGATCTCCCGCCGCAACCCACCGAACCTCTTGGGAGCGCTCCTCCCCCCAACCGTCTCGTCCTGGGCGTCTGCTGGGGGAAGGTTCGCTCTGTGAGGGGATGTGGCTTCCGCCTTCGCAGACCCTTCCCCCTCCTGGACGGGCGCCCTCCCCCGGGCGGTCTCAGCGCGGGTCTCCTCCGGGGTACGGGTCAAGGGCGTGGCTTCGGACGGCCCTCCTCCCCGAGCGGGTGTTCTCCCGCCGGTCGGGAACCGGGTCAAGGGGGTGGCTGCCGGCGGCCCTTCTTGTTCCCGGGTGGGCGTTCTGCCAGCGGTCGACTCGTCCCGGGCGTCCGCTGAGGGACGGTGCACTGTGTGAGGGGATGTGGCTTCCGTCTCCGGCGCCCTTGCCCGCTCGTGAGCGAGTGGTCTCTCGTCGCCGGTCTCTGGTGCGGGACGGGGCGTTGGGTGGTTCGGGGGCGTGAGGGGTGAGCCTTCTTCCTGGTGTGCGGGTGTTGTCTCGTGGAGGGGTTCTGTGGGGGTGTGGGTGGGGTGGTTCTGGGTGAGGGCGTGGGCCTCGGCGAGGTAGGTCTGGGCCTGGCCCGGACGGCCGCCGAGCCAGGCTGCGGTGGCCGCGTCCGTGTAGCGGCGGGCGCGGGTCCAGGGGTCGGGGGTCAGCTCCGCCGCACGGCCCAGTGCCGTCGCCGCGTCGCCGTACCCGCCCCTGGCTCGGGCTCCGTCGGCCGCGGCGGCCAGCGCGGCGGCCACCGGCTCGTTCCGTCCCATGGTGGCGGCCGCCAGGTGCCAGGCCCGCCTGTCACCTTCCACCAGCTCGGCCAGCACCGCGTGCGCCCGCCGTACCTCCACCGGGCCCGCCGCCACGTGCACCGCCGACCGCACCAGAGGATGCCGGAACCGGACCGCCGCCCCGTCCACGACCACGAGCCCCGCCTTCTCCGCCTCATAGAGCCCCGCCAGAGCAACCTCTTCGCGCAGGCTCATCGCCGCAGGCAGCTCCCGTGCGGGTGCCCGCGCCGACGCTTCCGTCACACGCGCCCTCGCGGGTGCCTCCCCGGACGGACCATCCCCGTTCGGCCATGCCCGTACGTCGGTCTCCGCCCCGGACGGCGTGGTCTCGTTCGGCCGTGCTCTCACGGCGGTTTCCGTCTCGGGTGGGGCGGTTGCGCGCGCCGGCGCATCTGCGTCGGTCTCCGTCTCGGTCGGTGGTTGCTCGTGCTGGGTCTGTACGGGTGAGTCCAGGAGGGACGCGGTGCGGAGGGTCAGGGTGAGGTCCGGCTCCAGGGATGCCGCGAGGAGGACGCGGCGGGCCGGGGCCGAGAGGCGGGTCACCTGGTCGCCGAAGAGCTGGGCGCCGCCAGGCAGGGGGTCGGGGAGGGGGAGGCGGCCGGCGAGCTGGTCGGGGCTCAGGGACGCCAGGGTCTCGCCGAGGACGAGAGGGTTGCCGCCGGTGAGCGACACCAGGCGGGCGCGGACCGGTGACGCCGCCGGGGCCAGCGAGTCCACCAGCGTGGCCGCGCTTTCGTCGTCCAGCCCGCGCAGTCGCAGCTCGGGAACGCCCTTGTGGACGCCGTCACCCCGGACCGCCAGCAGCATCCCGACCCGCTCGGTGCGGACGCGCCGGGCCGCGAACAGCAGCGCGTCGGCCGACGCCCGGTCCAGCCACTGGAGGTCGTCCACGAGGCAGAGCACGCCGCCGTCCCCCGCCGCCTCCGCCAGCAGCGACAGGACCCCGGCCGCCACCAGGAACCGGTCCTCGGCCGGCGCCGCCAGCCCGAGCGCCCCGGCCACGGCTTGGCGCTGCGGCGCCGGGAGCGCGTCGAGCAGCCCGGTCACCGGCCGCAGCAGCTGGTGCAGCGCGGCGAACGCCAGGTCGGCCTCGGCCTCGACGCCCCACGCGCGCAGGACGGTCAGCCGCGGCCCGGCCAGGGTGGCGGCCAGATCGAGCAGGGCCGACTTGCCGATGCCGGCCTCGCCCCGCAGCAGCAGGGCCTGTCCCGCACCGGCCGGCGCCGCGTCGATCACACCCTGGATCGCGGCGATCTCGGTGGCTCGGCCGTACAGCATGAGAATGACCCTATAAGGCCAAATATGGTGATGAATGTCACGTACGAACAGACGAAAAGGCGCGCCCCCGGAACCGGGGGCGCGCCTTCATCGCGGATCATGGCATCCGGTGAGATGCCTCATCCGTCGTCTCGGACACCGGCGCGCCGGCCGGGCCCGTGGACTGGACGGCCCTGTCGGACCGCTCGTGTGCCCAGCGAGACGCGTCGGACGCGGAGTCCTTCATGTGCTCGGTCCACTGCTGGGCGTTACGCCGGTAGAACATGAAGCCGGCCGCGCCGATGGCGAGACCGGTCACCAGGACGGCCGTCGGCCAGCGCCGCGACTGCTGCCGCCGGACCGGGCTGACCCGGATCGCGGCGTCGTTCAGCATCGAGCTGACTGCCGGTGCGAGTTGGTCCTCGACCCGGTGGGCGGCCTTCTTCAGCCTGGGTGCAGCCCACATCCGGGCGTCGTCGACCCGCCTGTTGGCGGCCAGCTTGGCCTGGTCGGCCATCGGCGCCATGCGCGCGCCGGTTTTCATGGCCTGGGCCTTCATCCGGCCCTGCCACGTGGTGGGCACTTCTATGACCACGCGGCGTCGTCTTCTCAGTGTCAGGGACACGACTACCTCCCCTGTCGTTGGGGCCCCGCGCGTGACCTTCCCGATACAAAGCGGCTCAATCATGGCCCGCCGTGGGAGGATGGCAGCGGAGGCCTTAGGGCCATGGTTGTCAAAACACCACAATTCCACCCTGTGCATAGAGGAAGGCAGCTGTCTCGTGGCTGAGAAGCTGATTGCGAATCTGCAGACCAATCGCGGCATGATCAAGGTCGAGCTCTTTCCCAACAGAGCCCCCAAGACGGTGCGAAACTTCGTGGAGCTGGCCGAAGGCTCCCGCGAGTGGACCCACCCGGGCTCCGGCGAGAAGAGCAACGACCGCTACTACGACGGCACGATCTTCCACCGTGTCATCCCCAACTTCATGATCCAGGGCGGCGACCCGCTCGGTGAGGGCTTCGGCGGGCCGGGCTACGAGTTCGACGACGAGATCCACCCCGAGCTCTACTTCAACCGTCCCTACCTGCTGGCCATGGCCAACGCGGGCAAGAAGATGGGGAAGGGCACCAACGGGTCGCAGTTCTTCATCACCACCGTGCCCACGCCGCACCTCAACGGCCGCCACACGATCTTCGGAGAGGTCGTCGAGGGGCAGGACGTCGTCGACGCCATCTCCAAGACCAAGACCGGGCGCAACGACAAGCCGGTCGAGGAAGTCGTCCTGGAGTCGGTCACCATCGACCGCGTCCCGGCCTGACGCGCGGCCGCCTGTCCGGCCTTCCGGGTTACTGCGCTCTGCCAGGCCCCCCTTCCCGGAAGCCGGGCCGCGCCGGCGCGGCACGCGGGAGGCGGCGTCACCCCGTCCGAGCAGCGGACGCGGGAGTGGCCCGCAGGCTTTAGGCTGCGGGCATGACCAGCCAGCCGCCCCTCCCGCCCTCGCAGCCCGAGCAGCCCGCGGAGACGGTCCCCACGTGCTACCGGCACCCCGACAGGGAGACGTGGGTCCGCTGCCAGCGGTGCGACCGGCCCATCTGCCCCGACTGCATGCGCGACGCGGCAGTGGGGTTCCAATGTCCCGAGTGCGTGGCCGAGGGCAACCGGGGGATCCGGCAGGCGAAGTCGACGTTCGGCGGCGCGGTGGTCCGCGCTCCCTACGTGACGTGGACCATCCTGGCGGCCAACGTGCTCGTCTTCGTCGCGCAGTACTTCGTGCCGGACATCCAGCGCCTCCTGGGCATGAACTCCCTCTTCGTGGCCCTGGGCGACGAGTACTACCGGCTGATCACCGCCGCGTTCGTGCACGGCGGGATGTTCCACATCCTGTTCAACAGCTGGGCCCTCTACGTGATCGGGCCCTACCTGGAGCGGGCGTTCGGACACGTCCGCTTCGTCGCGCTCTATCTGGTGAGCGCGCTCGGCGGGTCGGTCCTCGGGCTGTGGATGGACAACCCGCGCATCCTCACCGTCGGCGCCTCGGGAGCCATCTTCGGCCTGTTCGGCGCGGTGTTCGTGGTGGGGCGCAGGCTGAACCTGGACGTGCGCGGCATCGCCGTGCTGATCGCGATCAACCTGGCCATCACCTTCATCGTCCCCGGCATCAGCTGGACCGGCCACATCGGCGGCCTGGTCACCGGGGCAGCGCTGTCGGCGGCGCTGGCCTACGCGCCCCGGGAGAACCGCGCCGTGTGGCAGGCGGCTGCGGTCGCGGGGTTCGTCGTGCTGCTCGCCGTGCTCGTGGTCGTCAGAATTCCCATGATCACCATGGCGTTCCTGGGCTGACGTCCCCAGCTGTGGAAAAGCTGTGGAAAAGAACTAGCGCCAGCGGGTGGAAAGAACCACACCGAAGATGATGAAAACAAACCCGATCAGCAGGTTCCAGTTCTGCAGATCGCCGATGAAGGGCGCCCGCGGGGCCACGTAGTAGGTGGCGATCCACAGGATGCCGATGATCCACGCGGCGACCATCGTCGGCGCCAGCCAGCGAGGGCTGACCTTGATCTGCTGGGTCTTCTGCGGCGGGGTGTAAACCGCCTTCTTGCGCGTCTTGGGCTTGGGCACTGGATGACTCCTGCTGAGGGCCTGGGCTTCCGGATCGTCCGCAGGCTCTGCGTAAAGGGTAGTGGTAGCGAGCCCCAGGATAGTCGCCACGCGCACGGGATGGCGATCCCCGGCGGCCGGAGTCGTCCCGCTTACCCTGGTCGGGTGCGGATCGTGCTGCGGACCACGGGGGAGCTGAGCATCACCGCCGGCCTGGTTCTGGCGCTCTTCTGCGCCTATCTGCTCTGGGGCACCGGCGCCTACACGGCGAGCCAGCAGCTGTTGCTGCAGCGCGCGCTGGCCGCCGAGAACGCCGCCCGGCCGCCCGCCGTCGAGCTGGGCGACGCCGTGGCGCTGCTGCGCATCCCCAGGCTGGGCGACGACTTCCGCTACGCGGTGGTCGAGGGCGTACGGGCCGAGCACCTGAAGAAGGGCCCTGGCCACTACCCCGGCACCGCCATGCCCGGCCAGGTCGGCAACTTCGTCGTCTCCGGCCACCGCACCACGTACGCGGCCCCGTTCAACCGCGTCGACGAGCTCGAACGCGGCGACGAGCTCGTGGTCGAGGCCCGCGAGGCCCGCTACACCTACCGGGTCACCTCGCAGGACATCGTCGAGCCCGGCGAGGTGGACGTGCTCGCCCCGGTGCCCGGCATGCCGGGCCTGCGGCCCATCCGGGCGTACATCACGCTGACGACCTGCCACCCCGAATACTCGGCGGCGCAACGGCTGATCGTGTACGGGGTGCTGAAGGACACCGAGCCCAGGAAGGCATGACGATGTACGGCTGGCTGTGGCGCAGGCTCCCCGGCGGTCCAGGACGGCGGCTGTTGTGGGCCGCCCTGCTGGTCGCCACGGCGATGGCCGTACTCTGGTTCTCAGTGTTCCCGCTCCTGGAACCCACTGTGACGCTCGACGAGGTGACGGTGCGCCGATGACCCGCGTGCTGGTCGTGGACAACCACGACAGTTTCGTGCACACCATCGTCCAATACCTGAAGGTGCTGGGCGCGAGCTGCGACGTGCGGCCCCGCGACGAGGTGCGGGTGGACGACGCCGAGGGCTATGACGGCGTCCTGATCAGCCCCGGCCCCGGCACACCGGAAGCCGCCGGGGTCAGCGTCCCGCTCGTCCGCCACGCCGCCCGGCGCGGGCAGCCGCTGCTCGGCGTCTGCCTCGGCCACCAGGCCATCGCGCACGCCTACGGCGCCACCGTCGCCCGCGCCCCCGACCTCGTGCACGGCGGCACCAGCGCGATCAGCCACGACGGCAAGGGAGTGTTCGCGACGTTGCCCTCGCCCGTCCGCATGACCCGCTACCACTCGCTGGCCGTGCTCCCCGAGACCGTCCCCGAGGAGCTCGAAGTCACCGCCCGCACCGGCGACGGCGTCATCATGGGCCTGCGCCACCGCGCCGCGCCCATCGAGGGCGTCCAGTTCCACCCCGAGTCGGTGCTCTCCGAGCACGGCCACCGGCTGCTCGGAAACTGGCTGGAGAAAACGCTGTAACGAACCGGAGCCTCAGAGCGACAGACAGATGAGCGTCCCCGCCGTTGCCCCCGAGCGGCGGGGGCGCGCTTCTATTTGGCTGTGTTTGATTGGCGATCCTTCGGATCGCCGGCTCGTCGCTCAGATCCGGTGTCTTCCCTCGTCGTTCGGTCGCTGCGCTCCCTCTCTCCTCAGTCCAGACACCGGCGCTCCTCGCAAGACCTTCCCTGTACGGAGGTCGGGCACTGGAGTCGGTCCTTTTTTGGTGGGGCGGAGGGGTTTTTAATGTGAAGGGCCGCCATCCTTTGTGGGATGGCGGCCCTTTTCTTAGCCTAGGCCGTCGCCTACGTCGCCTGGGGGCTCGTCCTGGCTCGGGAAGCCGTCGTCGCCGTCGTCGGTCGGGACGTCGTCCGTCGGGAAGTCGTCGGTCGGGAAGTCGTCCGACGGCTGCTCGGTCGGGGTGGGGGCCGCCGGGCCCTGCGACACGACGATCGTGACCGTCATGTTGGGCTGGAGCTTGGCGCCCTCACCCGGGTTCTGCTGGATGACCGTGCCCTGGGCCTGGTCGCTCGGCTGGGTGACGACCTTGACCTTGAAGCCCGCTTCCTCCAGGGTGCGGCGGGCCTCCTCCTCGGTCATGCCCTGGACGCTCGGTACGGCCACGGCCTCCTTCGGGATGAAGAGGGTCACCGTGTCGCCCTTGGCGACCGAGGCGCCGGCCTTGGGATCGGTGCGGAAGACCTTGCCCTCCGGCTGGCTGGACGCGCGCGTCTTGATCGTGCTGCTGAGCCCCAGCTCGGTCAGCCTGGCGTTGGCCTCTTCGGTGGTCATGCCGATGAGGTCGGCGGGGACCTTCACCTTCTCCGCGCCCTTGGAGACCACGACCTTGACCGTGGCGCCCTTCTCCACCTCGGTGCCCTCGGCCGGATCGGTCTCGATGACCGTGTCCTTGTCGTACTCGGCGCTGAACTCCTCGGTGACCTCCGCCGTGAGGCCGAGCTGCTTCAGCTGGCTCTCGGCGTATTCACGCGTCTTCGCCTCCAGCCCCGGCACCTTGACCGTGGTCGGGGCCGTCGGGCTGCCGCCGCCGCTGAACATGACGTAGCCCAAGGTGATGAAGGCACCGATGACCAGCAGCGGGATGATGATCCACAGGGCGGTCTTGACCGCGTTGCCGCCGCCGTTGTTCGCCCGGCGGCGCCCGCCCCGGCCGCCGCCCTCGTCGTACTCGTAGGGCGGGACGGCGCTGGAGTGCTGGGTGGCCGGGCCGGTGGCGGCCTGGGTGGCCGTCATCATGCGGGTGCCCTGACCGTAGCCGTTCATCGCCATCGTCTGGGCGTCGACCGGCATGCCGGACATGGCGCGCTGGATGTCGGCCCGCATCTCGGCCGCGCTCTGGTAGCGGTGCGCCGGATCCTTGGCCATGGCCTTGAGCACGATCGCGTCGGCCCACTGGGGGATCTCCGGGTCGATCTGCGACGGCGGGATCGGCTCCTCGCGGACGTGCTGGTAGGCGATCGCGACGGGGGAGTCGCCGGTGAACGGCGGCTGGCCGGTGAGCAGCTCGTAGAGCACGCAACCGGTTGAGTAGATGTCGCTGCGGGCGTCGACGCGCTCACCGCGTGCCTGCTCCGGCGAGAGGTACTGGGCGGTGCCGATGACCTGGGCCGTCTGCGTCATCGTCGCGGCCGAGTCGGCCATCGCGCGGGCGATGCCGAAGTCCATCACCTTGACGTCGCCGGCCGTGGTGATCATCACGTTGGCCGGCTTGATGTCGCGGTGCACGATGCCGCCGCGGTGGCTGTAGTCGAGCGCGCGCAGGATGCCGTCGACCAGCTCGGTCGCGCGTTCCGGGATCAGCCGCCGGTCGGCGCGGAGCAGGTCGCGCAGCGTCCTGCCGTCGACGTACTCCATCACGATGTAGGGCACGGGGGCGCCGTCGGTGACGTCCTCGCCGGTGTCGTAGACCGCGACCACGGCCGGGTGGTTCAGCGACGCCGCAGACTGGGCCTCACGGCGGAAACGGGCCTGGAAGGTATGATCACGGGCCAGGTCCGACCGAAGGGTCTTGATCGCGACGATCCGGTCCAGCCGGATGTCTCTGGCGCGATACACCTCGGCCATGCCGCCGCGCCCGACGACACCGTCGAGCTCGTAGCGACCTCCGAGAAGCCGAGGCTGAGTCATTTCCTGCACTGTCCCTTACCGTTCATCTTGGTGCCGGCCTGCTCGGGGGGCGGCCGCCGGTGTCCATCATCGACCCGTTGGCGCGTCACGTCTCCTCCTTCGGCGGGTTCGAGTCACCCGGGTCCGGCGAGGCGGAAGGTGTCGGGGTCGTCGGCGTCGTGGTGGGGGTCGGGGTCGGCGTGGGGGTCGGGGTACGGGTCCTGGTCGGGGTCGGGCTCGGCGTCGGCTGCGTCGTCGGCGTAGCCGACTTGCTTACCGTAGCCGACGGCGAGGCTACCGGCCTCGACGACTTGACCGTAACCACAGGAGGCCGACGGGTCTCGGTTTTGGTCCGTGAGGGCTTCTGCCGGGGCTTGTCGGAAGCAGGCAGCGGAGGCGTCGTCGTCTCCGGAACGACGAGCGGCGGAGTCTGAGGGGCGGGGGTGAGCGCCCACGCGCTGAAACCCACGGCCACGACGGTCCCGGCCGCCGCCGCCGTCGTCAGCACCCGCCCGAACCGGCGCCGCGGCGGCGTCTCCTGCAGCTCCGTGACCGGCTCGGCGCCCATGGCCGCGGGCCCGTCCGCCGTCCGGTCTTCCTGGCGGGGACGGATCGGGAAGCCCGAGGGGTCGGTCAGCGAGCCGAGGTCGGCGCCGCCGGCCGACAGCGACTCGCGCAGCACGTACGCGCGATCGGCCAGCTCCCGCGCGGAGCCGGGCCGTTGCGCGGGATCTTTGGCCAGCAGCGCCGCCACGAGCTCGCGCACCGGGGCGGGCACGTCGACGCCCAGCGCCGGCGGCTGCTCGCCGAGGTGGCGCAGCGCGATCGCCACCGCGCTGTCGCCGTGGAACGGGGCCCGGCCCGACAGGCATTCGTAGGCCACCACGCCCAGGGAGTAGAGGTCTGTCGATGGCGTGAGCGGCAGACCCTGGGCCTGCTCCGGGCTGACGTACTGGGCGGTGCCGAGCACGGTGCCGGTCTGCGTCACCGGAGCCGCCTCCATGGCCCTGGCGATGCCGAAGTCGGTCACCTTGATCGTGCCCTCGTGCGTCACCAGCAGGTTGCCCGGCTTGATGTCGCGGTGGATCACGCCGGAGGAGTGGGCGGCGTGCAGCGCCTTGGCCGTCTGGTGGAGCACGTCGAGGGTGACCTCGGCGCCGAGCGGGCCGTTGCGGACCAGGATGGTCGACAGCGGCTCGCCGTGCACCAGCTCCATCACCAGATAGGCCCGGTCGGCCTGCTCGCCGTAGTCGAAGATCTGCGCGATGCCGGGGTCGGCGAGGCCGGCGGTGATGCGCGCCTCGTTGCGGAACCGGCCGCGGAACGCGGGGTCGGCGTGGATGTGGCTGTGGAGCACCTTGACGGCCACCTCGCGCCCGAGCAGCTCGTCGCGGGCACGCCAAACCTCCCCCATGCCGCCGGCGGCGATGCGGGAGATCAGGAGATAGCGGTTACCGAGCCGCATGATTCAGCACGTTACCGTCCATTACTTCAGCACCGCCTCCATCACCGCTTTCGCGATGGGCGCGGCCGTTCCGCCACCCGTCGCCTCCCCGCCGCCGCGCACGGCGCCGGACTCGACCATCACCGCGATCGCGATCTTCGGGTCGTCCGCGGGGGCGAACGAGATGAACCAGGCGTGCGGCTGCTGGCCCTGAGCGGTCTCGGCGGTTCCGGTCTTCCCAGCTACTTGGACGCCGGGAATCTGCGCGCGGTTCGCGGTGCCGTTGGCCACGACGCTGATCATCATGTCGGTGAGCTCGCCCGCCGTCTCGGAGCTGACCGCCTCGCTGAACTCCTCGGGGTCGGCCTCGTCGATCGTGTCGCCGTTGGGGTCGGTGATCTTGTTGACGAGGTACGGCTTCATGACCACGCCCTCGTTGGCGATGCCGGCCGCGATCATCGCCATCTGGAGCGGCGTCATCTGGTTGCTGCGCTGGCCGATGGAGGCCTGGGCGACGGCCGCCGCGTCCTCCTTGGGGCCGAAGTCGCTCTTGGCCACCGACATCGGGACGGCCAGCGGCTTGCCCGCGCCGAACTTCTCCAGCTGCTCGCCCATCGCCTCGTGGCCGAGGTCGATGCCGATCTTGCCGAACGGCGTGTTGCAGGACCTCTCCAGCGCGAAGCGGAGCGTGACCTGGCCCGAGCCGCACGCCGCGCCGCCGTAGTTGGGCAGGTCGGCGGTGGTGTTGGGCAGGTCGAGCACCTGCGGGGCGTCCACGGTGGTGTCGGCGCCGCGGCTGGAGTCGTCCTCCAGGAAGGCGGCGGCGGTCACCACCTTGAACGTCGAGCCCGGCGGGTAGGTGTTCTCGATGGTGCGGTTGAGCAGCGGCTGGCTCTTGTCCTTGGCCAGCTCGTCGTAGCGGCCGAACACCTCGGACTTGTTGGTGCCCGACAGCTCGGCCGGGTCGTAGGTGGGTAGCGAGACCATGGCGAGGATGCCGCCGGTCTTCGGCTCGATCGCCACCACGGCGCCGCGCTTGCCGCTCTCGCGCAGCGCGTCGTAGGCGGCCTTCTGCGCCTCGGGGTTGATCGTCAGGTCGACGTTGGCGCCCCTGGTCGGCTCGCCGGTGAATAGGTCGATGCCGCGCTGCAGCAGCAGGTCGGCGCTGGAGCCGTCGAGCAGGTCGTTCTCGCTGCGCTCGATGGCCGACTCGCTCTCGGGCGAGAAGAAGCCGGTCACGTGCGCGTACAGGCGGCCCTCGGGATACTGCCTGAGGAAGCGGAAGTCGCCCTTGGTCTCCTTCGACTGGGCCACGATGACCTTGCCGCCCGCGGTGATGCGCCCGCGCTGCACGGCGTACCGCTCGTAGAAGTTGCGGGTGTTGCGGGCGTCGTCGCTCAGACTCTGCGCGCGGACGCCCTGGAGGACGTTCACGTTGATCATCAGGAGGCCGAACATGGCCAGGCAGGCCACGGCGGCGCGCTTGATAGTCCGGTTCATCGCTGGAACACCTGCGTCATTCCTTCGTTCTGGATCGCCTGGGGCGGCGGCCTGCGCGCCGCGTCGGACATGCGCACGAGCAGCGCGATGAGGATCCAGTTGGACAGCAGCGCCGAGCCACCCTGGGACATGAAGGGGGTGACCAGGCCGGTCAGGGGGATGAGGTTGGTGACACCGCCGACGATGATGAAGATCTGCCAGGCCAGCAGGAACGACAGGCCGGCGGACAGCAGCTTGGTGAACGGGTCGCGGGCGGCGAGCGAGGTGCGCAGACCGCGCTGCACGATCAGCGCGTAGATCACGAGGATCGCCATCAGGCCCGTCAGGCCCAGCTCCTCGCCGGTGGCGGGGAAGATGAAGTCGGAGAAGGCCAGCGGGATCAGCTCGGGGTGGCCCTGGCCGAGCCCGGTGCCGAGGATGCCGCCGGATCCCATGGCGAACAGGCCCTGCATGAGCTGCTCGCTGCCGCCGACCGCCCTGTAGAGCTCCTCGTTGGCGGGGTCGAGGTAGACCTCGAAGCGCTGCTGGACGTGGTCGAAGACCATGCCGGCCAGGATCGCGCCGCCCAGGAAGAGCAGGATGCCGATGATCACCCAGGAGATGCGCTGGGTGGCGATGTAGAGCATCGCGATGAACGTGCCGAACAGCAGCAGCGAGGAGCCCAGGTCCTTCTGCAGGACCAGGATGCCCAGGCTGACGCCCCAGGTGATGAGCACCGGGCCGAGGTCGCGGGCGCGCGGCAGGTCGATGAAGAGCAGCCGCCGCCCGGCCAGGGCGAGCACGTCGCGCTTGGCCACGAGGTAGCCGGCGAAGAAGACGACCAGCGCCAGCTTGGCGAACTCGGCGGGCTGGATCTGACCCAGCCCGGAGATGCCGATCCAGATGCGGGCGCCGTTGATCTCCTGGCCGAGGAACGGGATCAGCGGCGAGACCAGCAGCAGCAGCCCCAGCGCGCCGGCGGTATAGGTGAGCCGCTGCAGGGCGCGCTGGTCACGCAGGAAGATCAGGGTGACGCTGAACAGCACGATGCCGATGAGCGTCCACAGCAGCTGGGTGTTGGGCGAGGCGAGCGTGGCCGACGGCAGCGTGGAGTCGGTCTCCGACAGCCTGAAGATCATCACCAGGCCGAGACCGTTGACCAGCGTGACCAGCGGCAGGATCAGCGGGTCGGCCCACGGCGCGAACTTGGCGAGCACGAGGTAGGCGGCCAGCATCAGGCCGCCCAGGCTCAAGCCGTACGTCAGCATGCCCGAGGGGATCGCCCCGTCCATCGCCAGCCCGACGTTGGCGTAGGCGCCCATCGTGATCACGACCGCGAACGCGAGCATGACGAGCTGGGCCATGCGTCGCTTGGCGGGCATGGGCACGGGGGCTGCGGCCACTTCGCTCATCTATTGAGGTTTCGTCCTTGTGGGAGTGGGAGATGGCGACGCGCTCGCGGTGGGGGTGGGTTCCGCGAACTTCATCGTGTTGATCTTGGTGAGGCCCTCGGCCACGTCGCCGACCTCGATGCCGTCCTTGACCAGGGCCTGGTCGGGCGGCGAGAGCCGGGACAGGGCCTTGCCGGTGTGCTGGGCCACCTTGAAGAACTGAACGGGGCCCACCTCCTGCTGGATGCCCTGGAAGACGACCACTTCGTCGGCCCAGGCCCCGACGTAGAACTGGTCCTGCGTCCATTTCCAACCGAAATAGCCGCCGACGCCCGTGACGACGGCGGCCACGGACAGCACGGTGACCAGCACGGGCCACACCCGGCGACGCTTGCCCGACTTGCGGGACGCTCGCGCGACCGGCTCGTCGTAGTCGTCATCGGTGATGGCCGGCTGGGGAGCGGTCACCGCGCTCGCTCGCCCCGGCGCCGGCTCCTCGCCGCCGTGCAGCCGGGTCATGCCCGCGGCGCCGACGACGGAGGCCTCGACGGGCACCTGCTGGCCGTCGGTGATCTCCAGCACGTCGGCGATCACGCACGTGATGTTGTCGGGCCCGCCGCCGCGGTTGGCCAGGTCGATGAGCTGGCGTACGGCCTCTTCGGGATCGTCGAGGTTGGTCAGCGTGGCGTGCAGCGTCTCCGCGCTCACCACCCCGGACAGCCCGTCGGAGCAGAGGAGGTAGCGGTCGCCAACCTGCGCCTCGCGCAGCGTCAGGTCGGGGTCGACCTCGCCGCTGCCGTCGAGCGCCCGCAGCAGGATCGAGCGCTGCGGATGCGTCGCGGCCTCCTCGGGCGTGATGCGCCCGTCGTCGACCAGCTGCTGGACCAGCGTGTGGTCATGGGTGATCTGGTAGAGCTCCCCGCGTCTGAGCAGGTAGGCGCGCGAGTCGCCGACGTGCACCAGCGCGACCTGGGTGCCGTTCCAGAGCATGGCGGTGAGCGTGGTGCCCATGCCTTTGAGGCTGGGATCCCGTCCCACCATCTCGTGCAGCTTGCGATTGGCGTCGCGTACGGCTGCCTCGATGGCGTTGAGCAGGTCACCCCCCTGCTGGGCCTCTTCGAGAGAGGCCATCGCGGCGATGGCGACGGAGCTCGCCACCTCGCCGTGTGCGTGCCCGCCCATGCCGTCGGCGACGGCGAGCAGGCGGCCGCTGGCGTACGCCGAGTCCTCGTTTCCTTCGCGGAGGAGGCCGACGTCCGAGCGGGCGGCGTAGCGGAGTGCGATGGTCATTTGCGCAATTCAATGACTGTCTTGCCGACACGGATCGGAACACCGAGCGGCACCGGGGTCGGGCGGGTGACTTTCGAGCGGTCGAGATACGTGCCGTTGGTAGAGCCGAGATCTTCCACGATCCACTGACCGTCCTGGGGAAAGAGCCGGGCGTGCCGGCTGGATGCGTAGTCGTCGCTGACTACCAGCGTGGCGTCGTTCGCCCGGCCAATGGTGATGGGCGTCTCCGTGAGATTAATGGTGGTGCCTTGCAGCGGGCCACCTGTCACGATGAGCTGGCGGGGTTCCCCCTTCCTGCTCTTGGGCTTGGGCGCGGGCTTGGCCGGTTTGGCCCCTTTGCCCGGGCCGGCGGGAGCCGTACGTGACCCGAACAAGTCAGTCCGGATCACGCCGACTGCGGCAATGACGAAAAACCACAGCACCGCCAGGAACGCGAGCCGGATCAGCAGCAGCGTGAGCTCGGACATGGACCGTCTGTCTACCTCTAATCGCGCCGGAACACCAGAGTCGTGCGCCCCAGCGTCACTCGCGTGCCGTTCTGGAGCTCGATTCTGCGTACCGGCTGGCCGTTGACGAAAGTGCCGTTGGTCGACCCGAGGTCGACCAGCACGACTTGCTGACCCTCGACGCGCAGCTCCGCGTGGTGGCGGGAGACGCCGGGGTCGACGAGACGAAGATCGCAGTCGGTGCCGCGCCCCAGCAAGGTCACCGGCGTGGTGAGCTCGTAGGAGCGGTCGCCCTGCGGATCGTCCTGGGTGCTGACGAGCAGCCGGGGCCGCCCGCCGAACGCGTTGGGACGGGACGGGGGCAGGTCGCTCGCCGGCTGGCGGATCTCGTCCTGCTCGACCGTCGCGCCCCGGATGACGCCGGACCTGATGCGGAACAAGCCCACCGCCAGGTCGCCCGCCGTCTCGAATCGGACCCGGACCGGTCCCACGAAGGAGTAGCCCTGTTCCTTGGCGTACTCCCTGGCGAGGTTGGCCAGCTCGTGGCTGATGCTGTCGGCGTAGACCTCTAGCCGCTCGGCGTCGGTCGTGGACAGCTCCACCACGAAGTCGTTCGGGACGAGGGTACGGCCCTGGGCGACGATCGCCGCCCGCTCGTCCATCTCCCGCTGCACCGCGCTGGCGACCTCGACCGGCTGAAGGTCAGATTTGAACGCCCGCGCAAAGGCCCCCTCAACCAAGCCTTCGAGCCGTCGCTCGAAGCGCTGAAGGACTCCCACCGGGTACCTCCCTTCCTCCGTGCATATGATCGCGGCCCCCCGGCGCGCGTGGCGCCCGGTCTCCGCTCGAACCACGAGGCGGCGGCCCCCGGCGCTCCTGAGGCACTCGCGCCCAGCTCCTCCGCTCCCGTGTCTTATGCGATCGTATCCGGGTTCAGTACCAGTGGCTGTTACGTGCTAGTGTTTCTCCGCACCCACAAGGGCGGGTGGCGGAACGGCAGACGCGCACGGTTCAGGTCCGTGTGTCCGAAAGGACGTGAGGGTTCAAATCCCTCCTCGCCCACCTCGGTAGGGTCGATGAAAATCGGCAGACCCACCCTGGCGAAGAAGAGCCCCGGTTCGCAAGAGCCGGGGCTTCATCTTTTCCTCTACATCCCTGTCCGCTTGCGGCCTCCCGGCCGTCCCGCCGGGCGAAAGGTACGCCCGGCCGGTTGCAGCTCGCTTTCAAACCGCTTCCGGCCGGGGCCCATTGTTTTCGCTCAGAGCGAAGCCGAGGTCAGGCCGCCAGCTTGCGCGTGTCCAGCAACTGGCCCAGCAGGTCGGTGAGGCTCACCATGCCGATGACCGCGCCGTCGCCCCCGGTGACCAGCGCCAGGTGCGCACGGGCCTCCTGGAGGGCCGCCACGGCCTCGGGGACCTGCGTGAGGCTCGGCAGCTTCGGCACCGGCCTGGCGAGCTCGCTCGCCGTACGTCCGGGCTCCAGCAGGGCGTCACGGGCGTGCAGGACCCCCGCCACCTCGCCGCCGTCGCTCACGAGCAGCCTGAGGTGGCCGCTGCCGGCCGCCACGCGCCGGATCTCGGCCGTGCCGGCCCGCGGGGGTACGGTGACCGCCCGGCCGATCGGCACCATGAGGCGCTCGATGCCCTCGGCCTCGAACCGCAGCGCCCGGGTCAGTAGGTCGTGCTCCTCCCGGTCGAGCAGGCCCATCCGGCCGGACTCGCCGACCAGCATGGCTAGCTGGCGCGGCGTCCTGGTGGTGGCCAGCTCGTTGCGCGGCTGCACCCCGAAGAGCCGCAGGCCGAGGTTGGTCAGGCCGTTGAGCGACGACAGCAGCGGCCGCATCACCGAGGTGAAGGCCCTGAACGGCAGGGTGAGCAGCAGCGCCGCCTGCTCGGGGTGGGTCAGCGCCCACGACTTGGGCGCCATCTCGCCCACCACCATGTGCAGGAACGTCACCAGGGCCAGCGAGAGCGTCAGCGCGATCGGCATGCGCAGCGGCTCTGCCACGCCGATGGCCGCGAACACCGGTTCGAGGTAGTGCTCGATGGCCGGCTCGGTCACGTACCCGAGGCCCAGCGTGCACAGCGTGATGCCGAGCTGGGCGCCGGCCAGCATCAGGGAGAGCTGGCGGCTGCCGCCCGCGGCCGACCTGGCCGCGATCCTGACGAGCCGGTTGCCGCCCGCCGCGATCTCCTCCAGGCGGTGCCGCCGGGAGGACACGAAGGCGAACTCGGCGGCGACGAACAGCGCGTTGAACGCCAGCAGCGCGACGCTGATCATGATCATCGTCATCGGGTCGCCTCCGCGGGCTGCTGGGCGGGCGCCAGCCGCACCCATTCGGGCACGCGCCGGTTGAGCGAGATCACGGTCAGCTCGGCCACGTGGCGGTCGCCGCCGTCGTCGTACTCGAACGGGTCGGCCTCGACGACGGTCGGCACCGTCACCGTGTCGCCAGGCTCGGGCATCCGGCCCAGCTCGGCCAGGATCAGGCCGCCGAGCGTGTCGTAGTCGTCGCTTTCCGGCAGCGCGATGCCGGTGGCCCGCTCGACCTCGTCGAGCCGCAGCCTGCCGGGCACCTCCCAGACGCCGCCGGGCTGCCGCACGGCGCCCACCGGGTCCGGGTCGTTCTCGTCGACGAGCTCGCCGACGAGCTCCTCGGCCAGGTCCTCGACGGTGATCACACCCGCCAGGCCGCCGTACTCGTCGATGACGCAGGCGATGTCGTCCTTGGCGACGCGCATGCGGTCGAGCACCGCGGGGAGCGGCAGCGAGTCGGGCACGAGCAGCGCCGGGCGGGTGATGTCGCGCACGGCGCCCTCCTCGATCCCGGAGGCGAGCAGCTCGCGCACGCCGGTCACGCCGGCCACGTCGCCGTCGTCGCCGAGCACCGGGTAGCGGGAGTGGCCGCACTGGCGCATGGTCTCCAGCAGCTCGGAGATCGGCTGGGCGGCGCGCAGCGCCACCACCCGGGGCCGCGGCACCATGATCTCCTCGGCCGTGTGGTCGCCGAACTCCAGGGCGCGCTCCAGCAGCTCCGACAGGCGAGGCGGCAGCTCACCGGCTTCCGTGGACTCCTCGATGATCCGGGAGAGCTCCTCGGGGGTGGCGCCGTGCTCCACCTCCTCGACGGGCTCGATGCCCACCTTCCTGAGCAGCCCGGTCGCCGCCGAGTCGAACAGCCGGATCACCGGCCCGACCACGGCCAGGTAGACGAGGGTCGATCCGGCCAGGAACTTCGCCACCTGCTCCGGCCTGGCGATGCCGAGGTTCTTCGGCGCTAGCTCGCCGAGCACCATCTGCACCACGGTGGCCACGCCCACGCCGATGGCGACGGAGAGCCCGGTGATGAGGGCGTCGGAGAAGCCGGCGTCCGTCAGCCAGGGCCGCACGATCACGGCGATGGCGGGCTCAGCCAGGAAGCCGACCAGCAGGGCGGTGACGGTGATGCCGAGCTGGGCGCCCGACAGCATGAACGAGAGGCGTGAGGTCACGCGGAGTGCCTTCTCGGCGGCCTGGTCACCGGCCGCGGCCTGCTCGCGCAGGACGGCCCGGTCGACGGCGACGAAGGCGAACTCCTGGGCGACGAAGTAGCCCGTCGCGGCTGTGAGCAGGAAGAGGGCCATCAGGCCCAGATAGGCGCTCACCGCTGCGAGCTCTCAGGGGAACCCGTGCATGTGCACGGGCGGCTACTCCATGGGTCCGCAGTGGACACGATCATCCCTTCTTTAGAGCTGGTCCATAAAACTAACGATGCGGATGGCCTCTGTGTTTCCGGTGGTCTTATCTGCCTGGTTCTACGTACTTTTCCGTGGCGGAACAATGGCCGGTGGACTGCACTGAGCGAAGTGTTGGACGTAGCTTCTATGTCAGGGCGACTATGTCAAGCAAGGGGAAGAAGGAGCCACGTGGCTGAGGACGACCGGACGCGGGCCATGCGCTCGCCGGGCGAGCGTCGCCCGCTGCCTTCCAGCAAGGACGGGCCGCGTGCGGCGGGGGCCCCGGCGCACCACTTCCCGCAGCCCCCGCCGCAGCCGGTCGCCGACGACGTGCCGCGGTCCAGCTCGCGGGTGTACGGCAAGCGCCGGTCGGGCAGCAGCCCCGTCAGGCCCATGCGGAGCACCTCCGACCGGCCGCCCCCGCCGCCCGGACAGCGGCCGCCGCGCCGGCGGATCAAGGGCGGCACCGTTCTCAAGATCATTCTCGCGCTCCTGGTGGCGCTGGTGGTGACCGCCGCGGGCATGCTCTTCTGGATCGACGGGCGGCTGGGCGGGCTGCCCGCCGGGATCCTGGACGACTACGAGGGCCGCCCGGCCGACACCCCCGGCACCAACTGGCTCCTGGTCGGCTCCGACAGCCGCAAGGGCCTGTCGGCCCGCGAGCGCAAGAAGCTCGCCACCGGCAACAGCGAGGGCCAGCGCACCGACTCGATGATGCTGCTCCACCTGCCCGAGGGGAGCGACCGGCCGACGCTGGTCAGCCTGCCGCGCGACTCCGCCGTCACCGTCCCCGGCCAGGGCCGCAACAAGCTCAACGCCGCCTACGCGATCGGCGGGCCCAAGCTCCTGGTCCGCACCGTCGAGACGGTCACGGGCATCCGCGTCGACAACTACATGGAGATCGGCTTCGCCGGCTTCGTCGAGATCGTCGACGCCGTCGGCGGCGTCGAGATCAACGTGCGGGCCGCGGTCAACGACCCCAAGGCGGGCCTGAAGCTCAAGAAGGGCACCCAGACCCTCACCGGCGCCCAGGCGCTCGGCTACGTCCGCACCCGCAAGGGCGGGGCGCTGCCCGACTACGAGCGGACCAAGCGGCAGCGCCAGTTCCTCAGCGCGGTGGTGAAGAAGGCGGCCAGCCCCGGCACCCTGATCAACCCGTTCACCTCGATCCCGCTGGCGATGAGCGCCACCGACGCCGTGGCGGTCGACGAGGACACCGGCGTGTTCGACATGCTCTCGCTGGGCCTGGCCATGGGCGACAGCCCGGTGACCACGGTGGTGCCCTTCGGCGGCACCGAGAACGTCGCGGGCGGCGAGGCCGTCAAGTGGGACAGGGCCAAGGCGCTGGCCCTGTTCGAGGCGCTGGCCGCCGACCAGCCGGTGCCGAAGGAGATCCTCGACGCGGGTTAGCCCGTCGCGGTGATGGCGGCCGTGGTGACGGCGATCGAGATGCCCGCGTTGATCGCGGCGATCGTCTGCGCCACGGCCTCGGCCTCCCACGCGCCGGCCGCGATCTCCTTGACCCGGCCCTTGTCGGCGCCGGGGAACGCCTTGCGGTCGAGCTTGGCGGCGTGCATGACCGCGATGAGCACGGCGGTACGCGGGTCGGGCTCGGCGCCGCCCAGCGCGCCCGCGACCCGCTCACGCACCCGCGACTCGACGCTGCCGTCGAGCTCGGGCCAGCGGGTGGTGCGGAAGACGCCGAACACCCGGCCGCGCTCCTCGGCCAGCACGCCCGCGGCGGCGAGCCGGGTGAGCAGGCGGGTGCGGAGCTTGCCCGACTGCAGCTGCTGCACCCACCAGGCGGGCCCGCGCTCCTTCGGGCTGCCGGCGATGCGGGCGAGCGCGGCGTCGAGCTCGTCGTCGCCCAGCGGCGCGGGGTCCAGGACGGTCACCTTCTTGTCGCGCAGCGTGATGCGCTCGCTGATCGCCAGCTCGGCCAGGAGGGCGCCGGCCACGGCGGGGTCGAGCTGGATGGTGGAGAGCAGCTGCCTGCCGTCGTCCTCGCCGAAGGCGAGAAGGAGGATCTCCTCCGCGATCGTCACGCTCATCCTCTGACACTAACGTGCGAGCATGACCATCTCGGAAAAATTGCACGCTGTCGGCCGTCCCCTGCTTGAGGCTCAGCTGGCCCATCCCACCGTTGCCGGGATCGGCCGGGGCGATCTGCCCGAGCCCGTGTTCCGGTCGTGGCTGGAGCAGGACTACCTCTACCTGCTCGACTACGTGCGGGTGTTCGCCAAGCTGGCCTGGCAGGCTCCTGACGCGCACGTCGGCGACCTGGTGGACCTGGCGCACTCGACCTACCACGAGGAGCTGGATCTGCACCGTTCGCTGTCGGCCGAGTTCGGGGCCGATCTGGAGGGGGCGGTGAAGGGGCCGGCCTGCGTCGCGTACACGTCCTTCCTGCTGGAGTCCGCGGGCTCGTACGGGGAGGGGCTGGCGGCGCTGTATCCGTGCATGTGGGGATATTCGACGCTGGGGAGGATCCTGGCGGAGAACCCGCCCGCCGAGCCGCGCTACCGGGCCTGGGTCGACACGTACGCCGACCCGGGGTTCGCCGCGCTGGCCGAGCGGATCGCCCAGATGATCGACGAGACGGACGTCGATCCTGACCGGGCGGAGGCGATGTTCACGGAGGGGATGGCGCACGAGCTGGCGTTCTGGGACGTGCCGTAGCGCCGCGTAGTCTGGAGAGCATGCCTGAACTTCCCGAGGTGGAGTCGCTCACCGCGTTCCTGGGCGAGCGGGCGGTCGGCCGCACGATCGCGGGCGTCGACGTGGTGGCCTTCCAGGCGCTCAAGACGTTCGACCCGCCGGTGACCGCGCTGGGCGGGCTGACCGTCACGGGCGTGTCCCGTCACGGCAAGTTCCTCGACCTCGACTGTGACGGGCTCCACCTGGTCATCCACCTGGCCCGGGCGGGCTGGCTGCGCTGGCGTGACGACCTGTCGGGCGCCAGGCCGGTCCGTCCGGGCAAGGGCCCGCTCGCCGTACGGGTGCGGCTCGCGCCCGACGCCGACGGGCTGGCGCCGGGGTTCGAGCTGACGGAGGCGGGCACGCAGAAGCGCCTGGCCGTCTATGTCGTGAAAAATCCGGACGAGGTGCCGGGTGTCGCCGCGCTCGGCCCCGACCCCCTCGACGAGTCCTTCGACGTCGCCGCGCTCAAACGCATCGTCGGCGGCAACCGCACCCAGATCAAGGGCCTGCTGCGCGACCAGAAGGTCGTCGCCGGCATCGGCAACGCCTACTCCGACGAGGTGCTGCACGCCGCGAAGATGTCCCCGTTCAAGGTCGCGGCGACGCTGACCGACGCGCAGATCGCCGACCTGCACGACGCCATCGTGACCACGCTGCGCGAGGCGGTCGAGCGGGCGCGCGGCCTGGTGGCCAAGGACCTCAAGGCGGAGAAGAAGTCGGGGCTGCGCGTGCACAACCGCGCGGGCCAGCCGTGCGACGTCTGCGGCGACACGATCCGCGAGGTGTCCTTCGCCGACTCCTCGCTGCAGTACTGTCCCACCTGCCAGACCGGCGGCAAGCCGCTGGCCGACCGCCGCATGTCCAAGCTGCTCAAGTAGCGTGCCGAGCACGACGCGCGGCAGGTAAGAATGGGCGCATGACGGTTCCCGAGGTCGAGGTCCGCGACGTGCCCGACGACGCCTACCTGCTCGACGTGCGCGAGGAGTACGAGTGGGTGGCGGGCCACGCCCCCGAGGCGGTCCACATCCCGATGACGCAGATCCAGGCGCGGGTCGACGAGGTCCCCTCCGGCCGTCCGGTCTACGTCGTGTGCCGCGTCGGCGGCCGTTCGATGCAGGTGGCGGCCTGGCTCAACCGCCTGGGCCGCGAGGCGGTCAACGTGGGCGGCGGCATGCAGGCCTGGGAGCACGACAAGCGTCCCATGGTCAGCGAGACGGGCCGGCCGCCGATGGTCGCCTGACCCCGACTGGCCGAAACGGGACCAATAGTGCATCATGGGGGCGGCAGCCGGAGTTGATCTCCGGCTGTTGACGACCCACCGCGGGAGCTCGGGGCCAACCGGGCTGAGAGGGCAGCTACGCCGCTGCCGACCGCATGAACCTGTCCGGGTAATGCCGGCGTAGGGAGTGCGCGATGTCGCATGCCATCCATGGCGAGGAAGTTCCGCTGACCCTGGAGGGCGAGCCCCCCAAGACGCTCGGAGTGCTCGACCAGGGCGCGCTCTGGGCCAACCTGGCGGTCAGCCTGCTGGGCTTCTCCGGCGCGTTGTTCCTGATCGACCCGCTCGGCGGCGCGCCGCTGACCGTGACGGCCGCCCTGGTCGCGACCGTGGTCGGCAGCCTGATCGGCACCACCATGGTGGGCCTGGCGGCCATTCCCGGCACGCAGACCGGCAAGCCCGCGATGGTGCTGCTGCGCGGGCTGTTCGGGGCGCGGCTGTCGTACTTCCCCACCGTGCTCAACATCATCCAGATGATCGGCTGGGGCGCGTTCGAGCTCTGGGTGATCGCCCAGGGCGCCCTGGCCATCTTCGGCGACACGGTCCCGTACGCGGTGTGGGTGATCGTCGCCGGGGTGATCACCACGGTGCTGACCGTCTGGCCGCTGGGCGCGGTCCGGCTGATCAGGCGCTACATCACGGTTCTGGTGATCATCGCGATGATCTGGTTCGCGGTGCAGTTCCTGGGCGACGCGCAGCCGCGGACCGGAGGGTCCTGGGAGGCGTTCGCCCCGGCCGTCGACTACGTGATCGCGCTGTCGGTGTCGTGGGTGCCGCTGGCCGCCGACTTCGCCCGGCACTCCAGGTCCAGCCGGGCGGCCTTCACCGGCGTGGTCGGCGGCTACACGCTCGCCCAGGTCGCCTGCCTGGCCCTGGGCGTGTACGCGGTCGCGATCGCCGGGGCCGAGGCGGTGGCGGCCGACAGCACGGCGGTGTTCGGGCCGTTCGTGGCGGTGCCGCTGGGCGCGCTGTTCTTCGCGATCCTGGTGCTCCGCGAGGCCGACCAGTCGTTCGCGAACGTCTACTCGACGACCGTCTCGCTGCAGAACCTCATGCCGCGCGTCGACCGGCGGATCATCAGCACCCTCATCGGCCTGCTCACGGTCGCCATCGCGCTGGTCGTGGACGTGACCTCCTACGGCGCGTTCCTGGGCGTGATCGGCGCGGTGTTCGTGCCGATGTTCGCGGTGCTGGCCGTCGACTACTTCCTGCTCGGCGGCGCGGCCCGGTGGAACACCGACGCCGACGCCCCCGCCCGCTGGTCGATGCTGGTGCCGTGGGCGCTCGGCTTCGCGGCGTACTGGCTGACCACCTCCACCCCCACCGTCGCCCCGTGGGACGGCTTCTGGGCCGGGGTGCGCGAGGTCATCGGCTTCACCAGGGAGCCGTGGATGAACGGCGCGCTCGGCGCGGCCATCGTCGCGGCTCTGGCGACGCTGCTGATCGGGCTGGTCACGCGCCGCGTCGCTCGACGGTGAGCAGATGGCGCTTGGCGGCGGGGCCGCCCGCGTAGTCGCCGGGCTCGCCGTCGTCGCGCACCACCCGGTGACACGGCACGATCACGCACACGGGGTTGGCGCCGAGCGCGTTGCCGACCGCGCGCAGCGCGCGCGGCCTGCCGATGAGCTCGCCGATCCGGCCCATCGTCGTGGTCGTGCCGTACGGGACCGCCATCGTCTTCTGCAGGACCGTACGAGCGAACGGCGTGGCGAGGGTCAGGTCGACCCGGGTGGAGAAGGCGCGGAGCCGGCCGGAGAAGTAGGCGTCGAGCTCGCGGCGGACCGGGTCGAGCCGCCGGGCGTCGGTGCCGATGAGGCTGCCCACCTGGTTGGACACCCGCTCGAAGACCACGTGCTCGTCCTCGTAGCTGCAGGCGACGAGGCCGCGCGCGGTGACCGCGAGCACCAGCCTGCCGACCGCGCCGTCGTAGGTGCCGAGCGCGACGTCGAGCTGGCCGTCACCCCGATAAGTGTCGGACGTCACCCGCAGCAGGGCCTCGAGGTCGCCCGACACGCCTTCACCTCCACCCGCCATGAAAAAGCCGTGACCGCAGCGTATCGGACGGATCGCCCGACGCGAGCGCCACGCCGCGGGCACTATGGAGTCGTGGGGGACCCAAGGGGTGCGAGTGACGA
Organism: Nonomuraea sp. NPDC054003; assembly: GCF_055585125.1. NCBI lineage: Bacteria > Bacillati > Actinomycetota > Actinomycetes > Streptosporangiales > Streptosporangiaceae > Nonomuraea > Nonomuraea sp. NPDC054003. The sequence continues at coordinate 41,788 of NZ_JBVJKR010000016.1, read as the reverse complement.
CGAGATGGTCCGCGCGGTGCTCGACAGCTCACCCAACGCCGTCGTCGCGATCGACCGGGACCAGACGGTCCTGGTCTGGAACGCGGCCGCCGAGGCGCTCTTCGGCTGGCCCGCGGCCGACGTGCTCGGGCGCAGGGCGCCGATCGTGCCGGAGGAGCTGGCGGCCGAGCACCACGCGGCCCTGGAGCGGGTCCGCACCGGCGGGCAGGTGTCGCTGCGCACCAAGCGGGCGCGCGCCGACGGCGGCGTGCTGGACGTGCGGGCCGACATCAGCGCGCTGCGCGTGGGCTGCGCGACGGCCGGATACGTCTGCGTCTACCACCTGGTGCAGGCCGACCACGCGGCCAAGAGCCGCCTGGCGCGCCGCGCGAGGCTGGTGCGCAGGCTCACCGACGTGGTCGGCGACATCAACGCCGAGCTGGAGCTGCCCGCCGTGCTCGACCGCATCTCGGCCAGCCTCACCGAGCTGACCGGGGCCGACGCGGGCGGGTTCGTGCTCATCGAGGGCGACCGGCTGCGCCTGGTCAGCACCTACCGGCTGCCGGACTCGCTGAAGGACGCCACCACCGACCTGGACACCAGCCTGGTCGGCACGCTCCTGCGCACCGGCAGGACCGTGCTGCTGGAGTCCGCCGGGCTGGACCGGCTGGTGTGGGCGCGGCTGAAGGGTCTGCACACGATCGCGCTCGGCCTCGCCGCCGTCGGCGGTCGCCCGTACGGCGCGCTCTACGCGCTGTTCGCCAAGCGCAAGCCCGGCCACCTGGAGCTGGAGCTGCTGGAGCTGCTGGCCGGGCACGCCGGGATCGCGGTCGGCAACGCGGTCGCCTACCAGGAGGCGGTGCGGCAGCGCGCGCACGAGCGGGCCGTGTTCGACGCCAGCGCCGACGGCATCGCGGTGCTCGACGGCGACGGCCGGGTGCTGCGGTGGAACCCGGCCGCGGCCGAGCTCACCGCCGTCAGCACCGAGGAGGTCATCGGCGGCCCGCCGCCGTTCCCGCTGCCCGGCCCTGGGGAGAAGGTCACCCACCAGCTGCCGAGCGGGCGCTGGCTGGACGTGGTGTGCGCGCGCATCGAGGAGACCGGCGAGCTGGTCGTCGACTTCCGCGACGTCACCGCCGCCAAGGAGCTGGAGGAGGCCAAGGACCTGTTCCTGGCGACCACCAGCCACGAGCTGCGCACCCCGATCACGGTCGTCCGCGGCTTCGCCGGCACGCTCGACGCCCGCTGGGACAAGCTGAGCGACGCCGAGCGCCGCTCCGCCGTGCACACGATCGCCGAGCGGGCCAAGTCGCTCGGCAGCCTCATGGACCACCTGCTGCTCGGCGCCAGAGCGGGGGCGGAGGAGCAGGTGGTCGGCGACGAGCCGTTCGACCTGGCCGAGCGGCTGCACGCGGCCACGCTCGGGCTGCCGGTGCTGTCCGACAGGCACCGCATCGAGGTCGGCATCGCCGTGGGCCTGCCGTGGGTGATGGGCGATCCGCTGGCCACCGACATCGTGCTCGGCCAGCTCCTGGAGAACGCCTTCAAGTACTCGCCGCAGGGCGGGCTGATCAGCGTCGGCGCCTGGCGCGAGGACGGCGGGGTGGTCGTGGTGGTCGACGACGAGGGCGTGGGGATCGCGCCGGCCGACCGGGAGCGGATCTTCGAACGGTTCGTCCAGGTGGAGACCGGCGACCGCCGGAGGTTCGGCGGCGTCGGGCTCGGCCTCTACATCGTGCGGAGCTTGGCCAGGGCGCAGGGCGGCGAGGTGAGCGCGCATCCGCGCCCCGGTGGCGGCACCCGGATGAAGCTCCAGCTCAGGTCCGCTTCTACTATCGGATCCGACACACCGGTGCGGTAACGAGGTGGTCACGGTTGCGCTGATCTATCGTCCGATGTGTACAAGCTGTGATCGAGATGCGGTTTCTGGGATCGAGTAACGGGGCATTTCGGTCGTACCGGGGGTGCTTCCGCGGGGGGCACTGGGAGACGGGGAGGTGGGTGTGTCAAGCGTGGTGCTACTGCCGTACGCGCCGTCCAGCGTCGCCGTCGCCCGCCAGCGTCTCAGCAACGATCTTCAGGACTGCGGGGTCTTCGATCCCGCGATCGACGATGCCGTACTCGTGGTGAGCGAGCTGCTCAGCAACGCGCTACGGCACGCCCACCCGTTGCCTTCGGGGATGGTGAGGGTGTCCTGGCTGCGTAACGATGGTCACATCGAGGTGGCGGTCAGCGACGGGGGAGCGGCGACCGAGCCGAGGGCGGGCCGGCCGGCCCTGTCCTCGCTGGGCGGCCGCGGGCTGGGGATCGTCGAGTATGTGGCGGAGAGCTGGGGCGTGCGGCATGACGGCGACACGACAACGGTGTGGGCGATCCTGCCCGCACCTCAGAAGCAGATGAACGGGCAGGTTCACGCGCTCAAAGAGGCCGGGTAGCGAGCACGGCGCGCTCTCCCACGGTCCACGCCGTGGAAACCAGCAGATAGAGCCCGGCGGCCAGGGGGAGCACCGCCGCGGCCAGCACCGAGCCGAACGGCAGCAACGGTGTCACCCTTCGGATGAGCTCCGGCTGGTCGTCGGTGAGCGCCGACTTCACCGTACGGGAAGACAGCCATGCCACCACGGCCATCAGCACGAGCACCAAAGCGAAGACCGAAAATGGTCCGCTGAACAGACCGTAATGTGCGAGCACGGCCGCGACCTGCTGACCGAGCGGAGCCCCGAACAGGTCGTGGCCCGCCAGCGCGGTCGGGTGGGTCGCCACCCGGAACATCAGCCACATGAACGGCAACTGGGCCAGCCCCGGCAGGATCCCCGCGAACGGCGAGCTGCCCTCCTTGGCGAACAGCGCGGACGTCTCCTTCGCCAGCCGCTCAGGGTCGCGCCCGAACCTCTTGCGCAGCTCGCGCAGCCTGGGCGCGAGGCGTTCCCTGACGCGGGCGCTGCGCGCCTGGCGGATGCCCAGCGGCAGCAGCAGGAGCCGTACGGCCAGGGTGAACAGCACGATGCCGAGGGCGGCGTGGCCCCCGGAGACGCCGATGACGAACGAGACAAGCGAATCGATCATGAGCCCTTCTCCCATGGAGACTTCCAGGGCTCGGGTCCGAGCCCCGCCTAACAGGAAGCGGGGCGCGGTGAAGGAGCTCGCGGTCTCGGTCTCCCGGCCGCGTCGGGATCGCGCTGGCGCTGGAAGGCCGTGCGCCGCGCGTACACTAGGGGGAACCCGGACGGCTCACCGCCGCAGGCCGGCAGCAGCCTGGCCGCCCACGAGACCAGCAGCAGGACCGCCACCATGGTGACGGCGATGAGCCACGGATCGAACAGGAAGGCCGTCACTGCGGCGAGGACGACTTACCGACCAGCGTGACGACGACGAAGACCAGCAGAGCGATCACTCCGATGATCAGCGCGATCTTCAGCAGCCCCAGAACCATGGGGATGATGAAGGTGAACAGCACGAAAAGCGCCAGCGCGGCACCCGCCACGAGCATGATGACTCGACCCATGACGCCACCGTACGTCGTGCCGGTGCCGCGTGCGAGGCTTACGAAGCGATGACGTGATCGCCTCGCCCGCGCCGCAGCGCCGTACCGTGATGGCGTGAACACCCGCATCCTGGTGGTCGACGACGACCCGAACGTGTCCGAGGTGGTCGCACGCTATCTGGAGCGCGACGGGCACGAGGTCGAGTGCGTGGGCGACGGCGCGGAGGCGCTGCGCCGCGCGCTGGCCAGGCCGCCCGACCTGATGGTGCTCGACCTGATGCTGCCCCAGCTCGACGGGCTGCAGGTGTGCAGGAAGCTCAGGGAGCGCTGGCCGGTGCCGGTGATCATGCTGACCGCGCTCGGGGAGGAGATCGACCGGGTGGTCGGCCTGGAGACGGGCGCCGACGACTACGTGGTCAAGCCGTTCAGCCCGCGCGAGCTGGCCCTGCGCGTGCGGTCGGTGCTGCGCCGCGCCCGCGGCGCGGCCGTCACCGGCGGCACCGGCGTGCTCCGCGACGCCGACCTGACGGTGGACGTGGGCGCCCACGAGGTACGGCTGGGTGGGGCGGAGATCATGCTGACCGCCCGCGAGTTCGACCTGCTGGCCTACCTGATGCGCAACCCCAGGCAGGCGTTCAGCCGGGCGGCGCTGCTCGACCAGGTGTGGGGATGGTCGTTCGGCGACTCCTCCACGGTGACCGTGCACGTCAGACGGTTACGGGAGAAGATCGAGCCCGATCCGACCGACCCGCGCAGGATCGTCACGGTCTGGGGGGTCGGCTACCGGTACGAACCGCTGGAGGGCCCCGCGTGAGCCTCGGCATGATCGTCGTGGTCACCGCGGGCCTGGGCCTGCTGGTGGCGGCGGCGGGCCTGGCCGTCATGTGGTGGCTGCGCACCCGCTCCATCGGCGTGATGATGGCGATCGTGGTGGTCGTCGCGGTGGCCGCCACCCTGGCCGGCGTGGTGGCGATCACCATGCGGATGATCATCGAGGGCCCGGCCAGGGACGTCGTGCTCAGCGTGATCGCCGTCGGCGGCCTCGTCGGGCTCGGTGTGGCGTTCGTGGTGGCCAGGCGGGTGGTGGCGGAGAGCAGGCGGCTGGTGGCCGCGGTCGGCGAGCCGCCGTTCACCGCGCCGCGGGGGCTGCCCGCCGAGCTCCAGGCCATCGCCGACGCGCTGCAGGAGGCGTACGCGCGCGAACGCGCACTCGAAGGCGCCCGGCGCGAGCTCGTCGCCTGGGTCAGCCACGACCTGCGCACCCCGCTGGCCGGGATGCGCGCCATGGCGGAGGCGCTGGAGGACGGCGTCGTGGCCGACCCCGAGACGGTCGGCCGCTACCACCGCCAGATCAAGCTGGAGGTGGAGCGGCTGTCGGCGATGGTGGACGACCTGTTCGAGCTGTCGAGGATCCACGCCGGGGCGCTGCGGCTGTCGCGGGCCAGGATCGGGCTCGCCGACCTGGTCGCCGACACGCTGGCCGGGGCCGAGCCGCTGGCCAGGGCCAAGGGCGTGGTGCTCACCGCTGAGGCGGCGGCGTCGGTGCCGGTCGAGGCCGACGCGGGCGCGCTCGGGCGGGCCCTGCGCAACCTCGTGGTCAACGCCGTCAAGCACACGCCCTCGGACCTGCCGGTGGTGATGCGGGCCGGGGTGGAGTCGGGGATGGCCTGCCTGTCGGTCAGCGACTGCTGCGGCGGCATCCCGGAGGAGGAGCTGTCGCGGGTGTTCGAGGTGGCCTTCCGCGGGGAGGCGGCCCGGACCCCGACGGCGGACGGCGGGGCCGGGCTGGGGCTGGCGATCGCCCGGGGGATCGTGGAGGCGCACGACGGGGTGATCGGCGTGGTGAACGAGGGGCCGGGCTGCCGGTTCGAGATCCGCCTCCCTCTCGGATGACGGGGTGGATCAGGCGGTCTCCGGGAGGATGGACTCGCAGGTGGAGCCGAACGACTCCGACATTGCACGAAATGTCGGGCAGGGCCATCTCCACATGCAGCTCCGGCACCGCAGGATGGGGTGCGCGGCGTCGCTGGTGATGCCGCCCGCGTCGCGCGGCTGGTGCAGGTCGAGCAGCCGCAACCCGAGCTCGGAGAACATCAGCAGCTCGTCGCGGGCCCCGGAGAGGAAGTCGAGGTCCTCCCCGGCCAGCTTGGTGCGTACGGGGACGTAACCCTCGTGGTTGACCAGCCCGCGCAGGCGGGCCGCCTCGTCGTGCCACGAGGTCGCCTTCTCGCTGCGGATGAGAATGGCTTCCAGCTGTTCGCGGATTCTCCGACGCTGAGGATCTTCCGGTTGGTCTGTGTTCATAGGTCATCGGGCCCGTGAGCTCGCCCAGCCTCCTCCTGTGAAGTGGTGACCGGATCCGGAGCTCAGGCCCGCCCCCTCTCCGGCCGCCATGGTGGCGCACCGTCAAGTTTCGCCTACTCTCCGTCTTCGTGGAGCCCAAATGGCCACTCTCGTCACCACCCGGAATCCATGCCGTCATTCACGTATCGGCGTGACAACGTGACCCGGAGCCCTCACGCCGCTAGCCTGCCTCTGTGGAGCTCAAGGTCTCGACTCGATCACATGCCGGCCACGCACTTGTCGTGATTGCCGGTGAAATCGACCTCTATACGGCACCCCACCTGCAGTCGGAGTTCACCCGGCTGCTCCAGGAGGGGCCCGGCCGCGTGGTCATAGACATGTCCGCCGTGGATTTCTGCGACTCCACGGGGATGAACGTGCTGCTGTCGGCACTCAAGCGCATGAAGGAGCAGGGCGGCACTCTCGAAGTGGCCTCGCCGCGCCCCGCCGTGCAGAAGATCCTGCAGGTCACCGGGCTCGACTCGGTGTTCACCGTGCATGACGAGGTGCCGCAGGAGTTCCTTCTCTCCGAGAAGTCATGACGGCGGGCGACACCGCGGTCGTCATCCCGGCCAAGAACGAAGCCGATCGCATCGGCCTCACCGTCGCCTCGGCCCTCGGCCTGCCCGGCGTCGACCTCGTCGTCGTGGTCGACGACGGCTCGACCGACCAGACGGGCCGGGTCGCCCGCGCGGCGGGCGCCAAGGTCGTCCGCCACAGCCGCAACCGCGGCAAGGCGGCCGCCATGGAGACGGGCGCCGAGGCCGTGCGCCTTCTCGACGGCGACGCCCGCCATCTGCTCTTCCTGGACGCCGACCTGGCCGGCAGCGCCCAGGCCGCGGCCGCGTTAGCGGGGCCCGTGCGCGCCGGCGAGGCCGACATGACCATCGCCGCCTTCACCAACCGGGTCAAGCTCGCCGGCCATGGCATCGTCGTCCGGCTGTCGAGAGACGGCATCCGCCGCGCCACCGGCTTCGAGGCGACCCAGCCGCTCAACGGCCAGCGCTGCCTCACCAGGGAGGCGTTCGAGGCGGCCCGCCCGCTGGCCCACGGCTTCGGCGTGGAGACCGCCCTGACCATCGACCTGATCCGCAAGGGGTTCCGCGTGGTCGAGGTCGAGGTCGACATGGCGCACCGGGCGACCGGTTCCGACTGGCGCTCCCAGCTCCACCGGGCCAGGCAGCTCCGCGACGTCGCCCTGGCCCTGGCCACCCGCGAACCCCTCGTGGCCGACAACCTCGCGAAGCTCCGCCCCAGACGCTGACCCTTCCCGGGGTTGTCCACAGGCTGGGGACGGGCGGACGGAGCCCTGTGGCGGGTGTGCTGGAATTTGCGGGTGACTTCCGAGACGCGGGCCGGCTCCCCCCACCGGCTCATGTGGCCGGCTCTGGCCTGCATCGCCGCCTCGATCCTGCTGACGGCCCTCATCGGCGTGCTCGGCCCCTCCGCCATGGTCCCGGCCCTGTCGGGGCCAAGCTGGCAACCGCCCTACTCGCTGGCCGCCGGTCCTCACCCCTATCTGGTGATCTCCCTGGCCGTGGCCGCTCTGGTGCTCGGCGGGCTCGGTCTCTTCGGCGCCCTGGCCGTGCCGCCCGCGTCCTTCCCCGCGCGCCTGCCGCGCACGCTCGTGCTGCTCGGCTGCCTGGCCGCCGGGCTGCTCGCGTTCCTGCCCCCGTCGGGCTCCGGCGACCATCTCAACTACGCCGGCTACGGCCGCCTCGCCTCGCTCGGCATCGACCCCTACACCCACGGCGCCGACGACCTTCCCGGTGATCCCGTCACCGACGCCGTCGAGGCGCCGTGGCGCGAGGAGCCCTCGGTCTACGGCCCGGTGGCCACGGCCACACACGCCGCCGCGAGCTGGCTGGCCGGCGACTCCGTCCGCCTGACGATCTTCCTGCTGGCCCTGGTCAACGTCGCGGCGTTCATCGTCACCGGCCTCCTGATCGACCGCTTCGCCCGTGGCGAGCCCGCCGCGCGGCTGCGGGGCGCGCTGCTGTGGACGGCCAACCCGCTGCTGCTCTACCAGCTCGTCGCCGGCATGCACGTGGACACCCTGGCCGTCGCCTGCATGGTCGCCGCCCTCCTGGCCCGGTCGCGGCCTGTCATCGGAGGCGCCCTGCTCGGGCTCGGGGTCGCCATCAAGCTCAACGCCGGCCTGGTCGCTCTCGGCCCCGCCTGGGAGCTGCGCAGAAACCCCCGCCGCCTGGCGCTGACGGCCGGGGTCGCCCTGGCGGTGGTGGCCGCCGGTTACGCCGCCGCCGGCCTCGACGCGCTGGCCCCGGTGGCCCGCACCAGCAAGTCCATCTCCAACGCCTCGTTCTGGAAGCTCGTCCAGGGCTGGCTCCAGTCGGTCGTCGGCATGGGCCACGCCTACCGCAGCGAGATCCAGGTGGGCTCCCTGCTCCTGCTCGCCCTCATCGGCTGGGCCCTCTTCCGCGCGATCCCCCGCTCCCTTCTCACGGCCTCCCCGGCGCCGGGGCGCGGGTGGTTCGCCGTCAAGGGCGAAGGGGGCCAGGCGGCCGTGGCCGTGGCGGCGGTGATGGTGGTCGCCTACCTGTTCGCCTCGCCGTACGTGCTGCCCTGGTACGACGGGCTCGCCTTCGGGGTGCTGGCGCTGGCCGCGGCGTCCGCCCTGGACCGGTTCATGGTGGCCCACCTGCTGGTGTTGTCGCTGGCCTACCTGCCCGCGCGGGTCGCCGGGCAGCCGCCCGAGCTCGGGTGGCTCACGACCGTCGTGCGGAGTCAGGTCGTTCCGTGGCTGCTGCTGGCGCTGACGGCAGCCCTGCTGTGGTGGGCGTGGCGAGCTGCAGAGCGCGTACGCACGACGCCAGCGTCAGGGGCACCGCCACCGTGAGCGCCATGGCCGGGATGGCGATGCCCGAGTCGTTCATCAGGAAGCCGATGAAGGCGCAGGTCAGCGCGCCGATCAGACCGGCGCGGAGTGCGGGCGCGTGCGCGTACGCCTGCCCGAGCGCCGACGCCCCCCAGCGTGACGGCCGCGCCAGCACCAGAAACAAGAACGCCAGCGCGACCAGCGAGAGCAGGGTGAGCGACCAGTTCCCCACGGTCACCCCGACCATCGCGCCGAACTTCCGGCTCACGACGGTCCACGCCTGGCCGTCGATGACCTGCTGCACGAACGTGCCGAGGTGCGTGCGCTGCCCGGCCGGGCGCGCCCAGTCGGCGACCGAGATGGCGCCGATGAGCACGGTCCCCACCAGGCCGACGACCAGGAGCTTCACGAACGACACCCGGCCGCCGGAGAGGAGGATGAGGAAGACCGACAGGCCCGCGACGAACGCCGGCACGCCGCCGAAGTCCGCCCCCCACGCGGGCGACCCGTCCGCGAAGACCGCCAGTCCGCCGTACAGCACGCAGACCGTCATCACCGCCGCCTGGGGCGCGCCCTTGCCGCGCAGCCACTGGGCGATGCCCGCGAGGCCGAGGATGGTGCCGGTGGCGTAGATGGCGAAGGCGATGTTGCTGAAGCCGTAGAACCGTCCGCCCGTCACGGGCTCGTACCCGGAGACGGCGTTGACCTGGAGGTGGGAGCCGGTCATGACGTCCGCCAGCATCGCCACGGAGGTCACCAGCGCGACCACGGTGAGCGGGCCGAGCACGTGCGCGCGCCACGGACCGGCGAAGGCCAGGCCGGTGATCAGCCCGGCCATGGCGACGATCGTGACGATGAGCGCGGCCATCGGCGCGGGCAGGCTCCACCACGGCACGAGCTGCGCCAGGAACGTGGCGACGGCGATGCCGCCGCTCATCACGGAGACGACCTGCACGGTGACCAGCAACCGCGACGCCCCGGCCACGTCGATCCCCCCGGCGCCACCGGCCTCGGCGGCGGTGTCGCCGGCTCCGGCGGGACGCGCGTCCGGCGGGGCGGCCGATCTGCGGCGGCGCAGCGCCAGGGCCGCGAAGGCGTAGAAGAGGAGCTGGACCGCGACGAAGACGGCGAAGAAGGGGCCGCGGACCTCGCGCAGCACCTGGCTGGCCAGGTCGGCGTCCGCCAGCTCGGCGACCGTCTCCTGCGTGGCGGGGCCCGTCGCGCCGCCCGGCTGCCAGGGGCGGCCCACGACCTGCCGCGGGGGTTCGAGGCCGGTCAGGTGGATGGCGGTGGCCGTCAGGTCCTGGATCGCGACCAGCGCGTCCTGCCTGGTCGAGGTGGCGGTCAGGTGTCCTGCGGGGTAGCGCTCGCCGGTGGCCATGGCCACGTGGAGGTGGGCGCCGGGAGAGACGTCGGAGATCCCGGCGACCAGGACGGTGGTGTCCTTCGGGAGGACGGCCAGGAACTCGCCGACGCGCCGGTCGGCCGCCGCCGCCGCTTCCTGCCGGACGTCCTGCGGCATGCCGGTGGGGACTCCGTACTCGTCCCGCGGCTGGGCGGCCCAGGCGGTGGCGAGGTCCGGGACGTCCATGACGATCAGCGCGTAAGGGGAGAGGTCGCCGAGCCGGGCCGGGGCGTCGGCGTACGTCTCGACGCGGCCGGTCTCGTCGGCGGCGGCCAGGGCTGCGCCGGGGCCGACGGCGGCGACCTTGCCGCCGCCGTCGATGACGGTCTGGGCGAGGGTGCCGAGCCGGGCGTCGTAGCCGGTGCCGGCCTGGTGAGCCACCAGCTCCGCCCAGCCGGGCACGGTGACGGGGTGTCCGGAGGCCCCGGGACCGCCGGTGGGCGCCGGGGCCGGGGTCCTGGTCGGCGGCGGGGTCGGGCCTTGCGAGGTGTCGGTGGGAGCAGGGCTTTCCGGGGTGGCGGTTCCGGGGTCCTCGGGGGGGCCCTGGTCGTCGGCGCGTTGCGGCGCCGGGGTCTCGGGGCAGCCTTCGCCGGGGGTGCCGGCGCGCTGGCCCGCCGAGACCGTCAGCCAGCCGGCGACGGCGCAGGTGATGCCCCGGCCGGGGGGCGGGACGGCGCGGGTGGACAGGGAGGCGGTGCCGCCCTGCCCGGCGAGCTTCCACAGGTTGGGCGTACGCGCCTGGTCGATGTCGCTCCACTCGAGCCCCGGCACGCCGACGACCGCCACCCGTCCCTGGACGGCGGCGGAGGCCGGGACGGCGACCCCCATGACCGTGAGCAGCCCGACGACCACCAGCCGCAACAGGGAGCGGAACCTGTGCGGCATCGTGCTGAACCCCCTGAGTCGGCGCGCCCTTCGGTCAACCGCCACGGTAGCCTGCCACAGCGTGACGGGTGTCGAGACGCCGATGCGGCGGCGATGGTGGGCGTGGGCCCTGGCGGCGGTGGTCGTCGCCGCCGGGGTGTGGCCGCTGGTCGAGCACTGGCTGACCAACCCCGGCGACCAGCGTCTCGTCGATCTCGACGTCTACCGTACCGGCGGTCAGATGGTGCTCGACGGACGTCCGGTCTACGGGTTCTTCACGCCGGCGCCGCAGCTGCTGCCGTTCACCTACCCGCCGGTCGCGGCGCTGTTCGCGAGCGGGCTGGCGGCGATGTCGTGGGTGACCGCCCAGTGGGTGTGGACGGCGGGAATCTTCGCGGCGCTGGGCGTGGCGGTCGGGTTCGCGTTCCGGGAGTCGCTGGGGCGGCACGCGCCGTGGGTGTTCGCGTTCCTGATGGTGGCGTGCACGTTCCTGATGCCGATCCGCGACCAGGTGCGGTTCGGGCAGGTGGACATCCTGCTGGTGGCGCTCTGCCTGGCCGACTGCGTGGCGCGGCGGCCGTGGTGGCCGCGCGGGTTCCTGATCGGGCTGGCCACGGCGGTCAAGCTGACGCCCGGGGTGTTCCTCATCTACCTGCTGGTGACGCGGCAGTGGCGGACGCTGTTCATGGCCTCGCTGGTGACGGCGCTGCTGACGCTGCTGCCGTTCGCGGTGATCCCGCAGGACGCGGTGGACTTCTGGTTCGGCGCGCTGCTGGACTCCGAGCGGCTGGGCGCCAACGCCGCCACCACCAACCAGTCGATGCGTGGCATGCTCATCCGCCTCTACCTGCCCGACCTGCTGACGACCGCGATCTGGCTGGCGGCGGTCGCGGCGGTCGGCTGGTACGGGTTCCGCGGCGCGCGCGACGCGTACCGGCGCGGCGACACGCTGACGGCGGTGGCGCTGGTGGGGCTGATGGCGGTGCTGCTGTCGCCGGTGGCCTGGATCCACCATCTGGCCTGGGTGGTCGTGGTGCTGGGGGCCATCGTCGGCGACGGGCGCGACCCGGTGCGGCTGCGGGTGGCCGCCGGGGTGTGGCTGTACTACGTGGTGCCGGTTCCCTGGTGGGGCGTGGCGATCAAGGCGGCGGAGATCCCGGTGGTCAGCCCGGTGCTCGGCAAGATCGTGCAGAACGGCTTCGGCCTCGGCGCGATCTTCCTCGTCTGGCTGCTGGCGCACTGGCTGCCGGGGCGGCGTGCCGAGGAGTCCCGAATGCCCCACCTAGCACGTCAACCTGCGGATACCCTGTAATCATGTCCAGAACCGCGTACCTCGGCCCTGAGGGCACCTTCACCGAAGAGGCCCTGACGCTCCTGGAGCCCGAAGCCGAGCGGCTGCCCTGCGCGACGGTCACCGCCGCGCTCAACGCCGTGCGCGCCGGCGAGGCCGACGCCGCGGTGGTCCCGCTGGAGAACTCGCTCGAGGGCGGCATCACGACGACGCTGGACGAGTTCGCCTGGGGCGAGCCGCTGCTGATCACCGCCGAGCTGCTGCTCCCGGTGCGGTTCTCGCTGCTGGCCCGGCCCGACACCGAGATCGTGCACGTCAAGCGGGTCTACACCCACCCGGCCGCGATCACGCAGTGCCGCGGTTTCCTCAACCGCGAGCTGGCCGACGCGGTCGTGGTGTCCGCCCCGTCGACGGCGGCGGCGGCCCAGGAGGTGTCGCTGCCCGGCTCGCCGTACGACGCCGCGATCGCCGCCCGCATCGCGGGCGAGCACTACGGCCTGGTCGAGCTGCGGGGCGACATCGGCGACCGGTCCGACACCGTGACGAGGTTCGTACGCGTGACCAGGCCGGGCCCGCTGCCCGAGCCGACCGGCAGCGACCGCACCACCCTGGTCGTGTTCCTGGCCGACGACCACCCGGGCGCGCTGCTGGAGATGCTGACCGAGTTCTCGGTGCGCGGCGTCAACCTGAGCCGCATCGAGTCGCGGCCCACCGGCCAGGGCATCGGCCGCTACTTCTTCCACTTCGACTTCGAGGGCCACGTGGCCGACGCGCGGGTGGGCGAGGCCGTCGCGGGCCTCCACCGCATCTGCGGCGAGGTGCGCTTCCTGGGCAGCTATCCGCGCGCCGACGGGGTGGCTCCCCAGATCAAGCGCGGCACGGGCGACCCCGAGTTCGCCGGGGCGAAGGAGTGGCTCGCCAGGATCCGCGCCGGCCAGGTCTGATAATCGGGGAGCGGGTGCTCGCCGCGCGCCGGTAGCCTTTCCTTGTGATCGACCTGCGTACCCTTCGTGAGGACCCCGACCGGCTGCGGGCGTCGCAGCGTGCCCGCGGCGAGGACGACTCGGTCGTCGACTCGCTGCTCGACCTGGACGAGCGCCGCCGCTCCGCGCTGACCTCGTTCGAGTCCTCGCGCGCCGAGCAGAAGAGCCTCGGCAAGCAGGTCTCCAGGGCGCAGGGCGAGGAGAAGGCCGCGCTGCTCCAGCGGGCCAAGGACCTCGCCGCCCAGGTGCGGTCCGCCGAGGCGGAGGCGGAGAAGCTCGCCGCCGAGCTCGACGGGCTGCTCCAGACGGTGCCCAACATCGTCGAGGCCGACGCGCCCGCCGGCGGCGAGGACGACTACGTCGTGCTCGAGTCCCACGGCGAGCCGCGCACGTTCGACTTCGAGCCGAAGGACCACCTGGAGCTGGGCGAGCGGCTCGACGCGATCGACATGGAGCGCGGCGCCAAGGTGTCCGGCTCGCGGTTCTTCTTCCTCAAGGGCCAGGGCGCCCGGCTGCAGCTCGGCCTGCTCAACATGGCCATGCAGCAGGCCATCGAGACCGGCTTCGTGCCCATGATCACCCCGGTCCTGGTCAAGCCGGAGACCATGCAGGGCACCGGCTTCCACGTGGCGCACGACAAGGAGATCTACCGCCTGCCCGAGGACGACCTCTACCTGGTCGGCACCTCCGAGGTGTCGCTGGCCGGCTACCACGCGCAGGAGATCCTGCCCGCCGACCAGCTCCCGCTGCGCTACGCGGGCTGGTCGTCGTGCTTCCGCCGCGAGGCGGGCTCCTACGGCAAGGACACCCGGGGCATCATCAGGGTCCACCAGTTCGACAAGGTGGAGATGTTCTCCTTCGTCCGGCCAGAGGACGCGGCGGCCGAGCACCAGCGCCTGCTGGAGTACGAACGGCGGATGATGGCCAAGATCGAGGTGCCCTACCGCGTGATCGACACGGCGGCGGGCGACCTCGGCATGTCGGCGGCCCGCAAGTTCGACTGCGAGGCGTGGATCCCGACCCAGGGCCGCTACCGCGAGCTGACCTCGACCTCCAACTGCACCGAGTTCCAGGCCCGCCGGCTGGGCGTGCGCTTCCGCGACAAGGACGGCAGGCCGCAGTACGCCGCCACGCTCAACGGCACGCTGGCCACCACCCGGTGGATCGTCGCCATCCTGGAGAACCACCAGCAGGCCGACGGCTCCGTGGTGGTCCCCCAGGCGCTCCGCCCCTACGTGGGGCTCGACGTGCTGGAGCCGGTCAAGTAGCCGCGGGGGCGCAGCGCCAGCGCCCCGAGGAGACACACGAGCGGCGCGGCGACCACGGCGACGGCCAGCGCCGCGCCGTGGTCGATCCAGCCCGTGCTCCACGCCTTGAACGGCCCCGCCACGCAGAGCCCGACCGCCACGCCGAGCGCCAGCGCGTCCACCGCGCCCCGCGACCCGACGCCGCCGTCCGAAACCAGCGAGCAGGCCACGACGACCACGCAGATCAGCAGGGCCGCGCCCAGCGCCGCGAGGAGCGGGGGCAGCGGGCTCCAGTCCGTCATGACGTTCTGGTGCGGTCCGAACACTCGCTCGTACGGCAACGGCGCGATCAGCAGCGCCCCGAGGCCGCCCAGCACGACGACGAGCCAGGGGCGGGCGCGGCGCGCCCGCACCGACTGAACGGCCAGGCCGAGCAGGGTCGCCCAGGCGGCGGCCAGCCCGGCGACCAGCATCTCCGCGTCGTCGTCGGCGGGCCGGTCGAGCGGGATCGCGGCCGACTCCAGCAGACGGCCGTCGGCGCTGAAGCCGAACCGCCGCCACGTCCCGTCGACGCCGCGCACGGCGACGCCGTCCCGTCCGTTGGCGACGACCACGACGTGCCCGCCCGGCCGGTCCTGGACCACGAGCGTCCTGGAGACGATGGGATCCTCGTCGGGCCGCCCGCCCACCAGCTCGCGTTCGAGCATGGTGACCCGGCCTGGAGGGATCTCCCACTCGGGCTCCCAGGTGCGGCCGCCGTCGCCGGAGCGCAGCACCTTCACGTGATGCCGAACGAGCCGGTAGCAGTGCTCGCGCAGGCAGGCGGCGCGCTGGCCGGGCCGATACTCGCGCTCCGATCCCGCGTAGGCGTCGGAGGCGACGTACGTCTCCCAGGTCGCGCCGCCGTCGTGCGACGCGTACCGGGAGTCGAGCACGAGGACGCCGTCCCTGAGGTCGACGACCTCGGCGCCGGGCATGCCGGGGTGGCCCGCGGTGGCGGTCACGGCGAGGACGGCCAGGGGGACGGCGGTGAGCACCCGCCACCGCGCGGCCACCGCCCGCCGGCTGCGCTGCCGCACCCACCAGGCCAGGAGGAGCGCAGGGAGGGCCAGCAGGTCCCCAGGATCGGCCAGGACGCGCGAGGAGCCCGCCAGGGTGGTCCAGATCTGGGAGGCGGCCTCAGCGCCCGTCTCCGTCGTTTTCACGACCGTGAAGAGCGCACCGGTCAGGATGGTCGCCGCGAGATCGGCGCGGCGCAGCAGGAGGAGCGCCACCAGGGGCGGTGCGACGACGAGTCCGGCGAGGTCACTCAGCTTGCCCGTGACGAACCCGGGCCAGGCGTGCTTGAGGATGTGATCGTTGAGTAACAGGACGATCACGGAGGTCACTGTTACGGGGTGACATAACCAGGCGTACCTCATATATCGCTAGATGTGCGGAAAGGTGCCGGGGTTCGCCTGGCCTGTGAATCGAGTCACACCCGTGACAACGGCCGGTCAAGGCCATAACAAACGCGAAAGGCCGGGGTCCGCTGGAAGCGAACCCCGGCCTGTCTCGCTGCTACAGGTCAGATGGAGCGGACCTGGGAGGCCTGCGGCCCCTTCTGGCCCTGCGTGATCTCGAACTCGACCCGCTGGCCGTCTTCAAGGCTGCGGTAGCCGTTGCCGACGATCTCGGAGAAGTGCACGAACACGTCCGGCGCGCCGCCGTCCGGGGCGATGAAGCCGAAGCCCTTCTCGGCGTTGAACCACTTGACGGTTCCCTGAGCCATAAAAGCTCTCCCTCAGGATGTGAATCTATGGGACCCACACCTCGTGGATCCCGGTGTGTCGTACAGCAAGCACCCGGGGTGGCTCAGACAATGTCATGCTGGTTTTCACTACGGGATAGCTAATACAACGCCTCCACATCTAACACCATTCTGGCGCGTTGGTGTTCCCGTCGAACGAAGATTTCTGGCTGGGCGCATCAGCGGGCAAACTGGAACGTGTTATGCACAACCTACGCGCACCCCGCCTGGTGGCCACCGACCTGGACGGCACCGCCCTCCGTACGGACGGAACCGTGTCTCCCCGCACCGCCGCCGCCTTCGCCAGAGTCGAGGACGCAGGGGCCATGCTGGTGTTCGTCACCGGCCGCCCGCCTCGGTGGATGCACCCCGTGGCGGGGGCGGTGAGGCACCGCGGCCTCGCCGTCTGCGCCAACGGGGCGCTGATCTACGACATGCACACCGAGCGGGTGGTGAAGTCTCACCTCATCGACCCGGAGGTGCTCGAAGAAGTCGTCTCTCAGCTTCGAGCGAACGTCCCCGATCTCTCGTTCTCGGTCGAGTACGAGGGAGGCCACGCGCACGAGTCGGACTTCCGCCTCGGCACCTGGGACGGCGCCACCACGGGCAGGGCCCGCCTGCGCGGCGAGTCGCTCACCTCGCGGGCCTGCGTCAAGCTGCTGGCCCTGCACCCCGAGCTGGGCCCTGACGAGCTGCACGCGACCGTGCACGAGCTGGTCGGGCACCTGGTGACCGCCACCCACTCCAGCGGCCGCGGGCTCATCGAGATGAGCGCGATCGGCGTCACCAAGGCCACGGCCCTGGCCACGCTCGCCGAGCGGCACGACATCGAGCAGTCGCAGGTCGTGGCGTTCGGCGACATGCCGAACGACCTGCCCATGCTGACGTGGGCAGGCACCTCCTACGCGGTCGCCAACGCGCACCCCGGCGTGCTGGCCGCGGTCGATCACGTGACCGCGGCCAACGACGAGGACGGCGTCGCGCTGGTGCTCGAGGAGCTCTACAGGTAGGGCCCCGAGCCGCCCGGCGGGCGCGGGTGCTCCTCGGGCCGTCCGCCGGGCAGCGCCCTGCGCATCTGCTCCAGCTGGGCGCGGGCCGCCATCTGCTGGGCGAACAGCGTCGTCTGGATGCCGTGGAACAGCCCTTCGAGCCAGCCCACCAGCTGGGCGTGCGCCACCCGCAGCTCGGCGTCGCTGGGCGCGGTGCCGGTGTCCTCGGTGAAGGGCAGCGACAGCCGTTCCAGCTCCTCCACCAGCTCGGGCGCCAGGCCGTCCTCCAGCTCCTTGATCGAAGACTGGTGGATGTCCTTCAGCCGCTTGCGGCTGGCCTCGTCGAGCGGGGCGGCCCGCACCTCTTCGAGGAGTTGCCGGATCATGCTGCCGATGCGCATCACCTTGGCCGGCTGCTCGACCAGGTTGGCAACCGAGCGCTCGTCTTCGCCGTTATCGTCCTGACCCTGGAAGTCGGGGCCCACCACCACGATGTGAGGCGAGTTGTTGTCCTCAGCATTCATAAGTCTCACCGTACTAGGAGGATCTTCCCAACGTGGTCGCCGGAATCCACCATACGGTGAGCCTCGGCCGCGTCGGACATCGGCAGCTCGGCGAACACCACCGGCCGCACCGCCCCGGCGTCGATCAGCGGCCACACGTTCTCCACGACGCTCCGGACGATCGCGCCCTTCTCCTCGACCGGGCGGGCGCGCAGCGTGGTGCCGTGCACCGAGGCCCGCTTGGCCAGCAGCACGCCCAGGTCGAGCTCGGCCTTGCGGCCGCCCTGCATGCCGATGACCACCAGCCGCCCGCCGGTCTTCAGCGCCCGCATGTTGCCGGCCAGGTATTTGGCGCCCATGATGTCGAGGATCACATCGGCCTTGACCTGCTCGGCGAAGTCTTCCTCGCGGTAGTTCACGTACGCGTCGGCGCCCAGCTCCTTGACCCGCTCGCCCTTGCCGGACGAGCCGACCGTGACCACGACGTTCGCCCCGAACGCCTTGGCGAGCTGCACCGCGAACGTGCCGATGCCGCTCGCGCCGCCGTGCACCAGCAGGGTCTCTCCCTTGCGCAGCCGGCCCAGCATGAACACGTTGGACCAGACCGTGCAGGCCACCTCGGGCAGCCCGGCGGCCTCCTCCAGCCGGACGCCCCGCGGCACCGGCATCACCTGCTGCCACGGCACGGCCACCCGCTCGGCGTAGCCGCCGCCGGCCAGCAGCGCGCACACCTCGTCGCCCGCCTTGAAGTGCTCGACGTCCGCGCCGACCGCCGCGACCACGCCGGACACCTCCAGCCCCGGATAGGGCGAGGCGCCCTGCGGGGGTTGGTAGTTGCCCTGGCGCTGGAGGACGTCCGCCCGGTTGACCGCCGAGGCGGCCACGTCGATGAGCACGTCACCGCGCCCGGGCTCCGGGTCGGGGACCTCCCGCCACTCCAGCACCTCAGGCCCGCCGCTGCGGGTGATCTCGATGGCTCGCATGCGCACCACGGTAACGGGGCAGAGAAGTTGAGGGTTGCCGGCCTTCCCCGGAGCGCTTGGCGTTAATCTGCAAGATATTTACCACCCCTTTAGACCCGCCCGAGGGGGAACACGGTGGCAAGACACGATCGAGAAGAATCTCTCGAGGAACAGCTCGCCTGGCTGGACGCCATCAAGGAGTCCGAGGAGGCGCCGGTCAAGGTGAGCGCCAAGACCGGCCCGGGCGTCCCGGCCGACGAGACCGTCGTCGTCTCGCCCTACCCCCAGGACCCGTGGGCGTCGGTGCCGCAGCACGACACGCCGACCCCGCCGCTCTTCCGCGCCGCGGTCGACTCGGTGTACGGGTCGGAGGCGGTGCCCGCCACCGAGAGCGAGGCGGGGGAGTGGCTGGACAAGGCGAGCCCGCGCGACAAGACCGACACAAAGGCCGACACGGGGGACGATCCGCCCGCCGATGACAGCGCCGACACCAAACCGGCGATCGACGACGCGTTCCTGGCCCCGCTCAAGCCGCTGCCCCGGCCGGACGACACCGACAGCTACGCGCTGGCGTCCTTCCCCGAGCCGGAGAAGGTGGAGGAGAAGACCGAGGAGAACCTCTCCTGGCCCGTTCCACCGGCCTGGGCCAGCGAGACGCCCGCCCCGCCCGAGCCCGCCGCCGAGCCGGCGCGCGAGGAGGCAGCCCAGCACACCCCGGACGAAACGCTCCCGTCCCTCCCGTCGCTGCCGCCCCCGTCGCTCCCCGAGCCCACGCAGCACGCCTTCCCCGAGCCTCCGCAACGCACCTTCGACCAGCCGAGCCCGCCGTTCGCCGAGCCGTCCCAGCGCGCCTTCGACGAGCCCCGCGCCGGCCGGGAGGCCCGCACGTTCGACGAGCACCTCAGGTTCCAGGAGCCGCGCCCGGCGGAGGAGGCGCCCCCGAGAGCCGAGGAGCCCCCGAGGCAGCCCGAGCCGCGTCACCGCCCGGCCCCGGTGCCCGTCTTCAACGCCCCGCCGAGGCCCCCGGCGACCGGCAGGCCCACCGCCGAGAGCCTGGACCCCGACACGCTGCTGCGCGGCCGCCGCAACGCCCCCTCCAAGGGCTGGCGCCGGATCGTCTACAAGGCGTCCGGCGGCTGGATCAAGCCCGGCGAGCCGCCGGAGGTCAGGCGCCGCCGCGCGCTGATGGCCAGGGCGCGCACGCCCGTCGCCACCGGCCACCACCGCGTCGCCGTGCTCAGCCTGAAGGGCGGTGTCGGCAAGACCACGACCACGGTCGGCCTGGGCGCCACGCTGGCCCAGATCCGCGGCGACCGCGTGATCGCGGTCGACGCCAACCCCGACCGTGGAACGCTCTCCGACAAGCTGAAGCTGGAGACCTCGGCCACCGTCCGCGACCTGCTCAACGAGGCCGACCAGGTCAAGAGGTACGTCGACATCAGGGCCTTCACCTCTCAGGCGCCGTCGCGGCTGGAGGTGCTGGCCTCCGACCGCGACCCGTCGGTGTCGGAGGCGTTCAGCGGCGCCGACTACCAGGCCGTCTCGCAGGTGCTGGAGAACTTCTACTCGATCTGCATCACCGACTGCGGCACCGGCCTGCTGCACTCCGCGATGGGCGGGGTGCTCGGCCTCGCCGACCAGATCGTGCTGGTCAGCTCCGCGTCGGTCGACGGCGCGCGGGCGGCCTCGGCCACGCTCGACTGGCTGGAGGCCCACCACTACGAGAATCTCGTACGCGACGCGACCGTGGTGCTGTGCAGCGTCAGGCCGAGGTCGAAGTCGGCCGTCGACATCAACAAGCTGGAGGGCCACTTCGCCGCCCGGTGCCGGGCCGTCGTGCGCGTGCCGTACGACCCGCATCTGGAGGAGGGCGCGGAGATCGACCTGGACCGGCTGCAGGAGGCGACCAGGGACGCCTACCTGCAGCTCGCCGCCAGCATCGGAGACGGTTTCGCCGGAGCCGGCCGGTAGACGGCACGAAACCCGCTCACCGGCCGGTGAGCGGGTTTCGTCGGGAAGCGGAGGGTGTGGGATTCGAACCCACGAGGCCATCGCTGACCTGGCCGCTTTCAAGGCGGCTGCACTCGTCCACTATGCGAACCCTCCAGTGCGACACCACGATAGCGGCTGCGGTGACGCCGGTGTACGTTCAGGTGGTGGCGGATCTCAAGATCGAGGTGGCACGGGCGGAGCGTTCGGCCACCGTGCGCCTGCGGGGTGACCTGGACAAGCTGACGGCTCCCGATTTCAAGAAGCGGCTCGACGCCCTCGCCGCCGAAGGACCTCTCGACGTGGTGATCGACGCCTCCGGGCTGGAGTTCTGCGACTCCAGCGGCCTGTGGGCGCTGGTCGAGCACCAGCGCGCCGTCGGCGGGCGCGGCGGCACGCTCCGGCTCACCGGCGTGCACGGGGTCCTGCAGCGGGTGCTGGAGGTGACCGGGCTCAAGGCCGTCTTCGACGACGTGTTACCCGCGCAGCTGTGACAGCAGCCACTTGGGTCCCGCCGTCTCTGCCCCCAGCTCGGCGACCCGCTCCCTCAGCTCCCGGTCGGCGGTGACGACGAGCACCCGCTCCCACGGCTTGGCCCGGCGCACCACGTCCACGATCGCGTCGTCGCCGCTGCCGGCCGCCGCGACCACCTGCATCCCGGGAATGTCGGGCACCTCCCTGGCCGCGCCCTCGACCACCGCCACCATCCGCGGATACCACTGCGCCAGCACCGAATGCGACAGCCGCAGCCCCGACACCTCCTCCAGCAGCCGGGTGGCGGCCCCCAGCCGGTCGTTCCACCAGCCGCGCTCGGCCCGCGCGCCGACGATGTTGGCCACGTCGAGCACCAGGGTCTCCGGGCTGATCGCACCGCTGACCGTGCCCCACGTCTCGGCGAAGCCGGGGTGCAGCTCCCTGGCGGCCACCTCGCCCAGCGGCAGCCAGCGCAGCTCGTCGCTCTCGCCGTTCGCGCAGACCGCCGCCAGCCGCTCGGCCGACTCCGCGATCACCGTCTCGAACGCCCATCCGCCGTGGTCGTCGCGGTAGACCCCCTGCACCCGCAGCAGGTCGCCGGCCACCGCCGCCTCCTCGCGGGCCTCGCGCAGCGCGGAGGCCACCGCGTCCTCGTGGCTGTCGCGCGCCCCGCCGGGCAGCCCCCACGTGCCGCCGTGGTGGCTCCACGCCGAACGCTTCTGCATCAGCACGTGAGGCACCCCGAGCTCGTCGTGGTGCACGGCGAGTAGCCCCGAGGCGCCGTGCAGCCCCCAGTGGCGGTGTCCTCGCCCGCACTCGGTCCAGCCGTCGCCGTCCTTGTCAGCCATGTCTCGATTCTCTCAGCCGCCGCCCTTGCTGAAATGCTGGTAGTCCTTGGTGCCCGACCAGTTGCCGCCCCACTGCCATCCCACCTGCGCGAACGCCCGCACCACCTTGTCGCCGGGGTTGATCACGCCCTTGCCCTTCATCGGCCGCTTGGTGTACTTCCGGGCGTTGGAGTGGGCCGTCCTGCCGTCGGCGGTCACGTACGGGTTCTCGCGCGGGTTGATGTCGATCGCCTCGCCGTAGGCGTGCTTGGACCAGCTGCTCGACCCCGTGGCCTGGCGGCAGTTGAAGGCCGAGGTGTTGTCGGCGTCGATGGAGTCGTAGTCGTCGCCCTTGTAGACGTCGATCAGCTCCATCCGCCTGATCGGCCAGCGCCAGTCGTACAGCTTCTCGAAGACCTGCACGATGTCGTCGGTGACGGTCTTGCGCACGACCAGCTCACCGGTGTGCGGCTTGTCGTCGAAGCCCCAGTAGGTCATCCTGATCAGGCGCAGGTCGCGGTAGTGGACCGGGCAGCCTTCACGCCACGAGTACCGCAACTGGTCGCGGGTCACCTGGCTCACCTCGGCGTCGAACGAGGGCGGCTCGGTGGCGGTGGGCGTCGGCTCCGAGGTCGCCGGCTCCGTCTCGGAGGTCGTCGGCGGCGCCGGTCCGGTGGACGCGACCGGGCTCTGCCCGCCGCACGCCACGGAGGCGAGCACCACGAGCGCCAGGGTGGCAGCACGCTTCATCCCGCCACGATACGACACGTTCCAGCAGGTCAGCCGCTACGACGCAGCTTGCCGCGCCGGGTCGTCAGCTCGTGCAACAGGTCGGCCGCGTACCAGACGAGGCCGAGGAACGACCCGCCGGCGAGCGCGCCGCCGATCCACAGGTCGTTCACGGTCGCGGCGGTGAGCGCGGCGCCCCTGGGCTGGTAGCCGACCACGAACGGGGCGGCGACGAGCCAGAGCCCGGCCAGGAACAGCAGCGCCAGCGCGGTCACGCCCAGCTTGGCCCTCATCGCTGGTCCTCCGACGCGACCAGGGTCGCGGATCCGTTCTGCCGCCGCTCGCGGTCTGTCGCGTCGAGGTCCTCGCGCAGGGCCTCGACCAGGGGCGCCAGCAGGGCGGCCAGCTCGGCGGACGAGGTCTGGGGGGCGGCGGGCTCCGGTTCCCGCTGGCGCTCGCGTACCGTCACCAGGCCCCGCGCGGCGAGCTCGGCGTGGATGGCGGCGGCGAAGGCGGCGGCGCCCGCGAGGCCGACGGCGGCGACGCCGAGGCCGGTGAAGAACTCCGACGTGGTGGCGGAGTTCCAGGCCGCGCCCTCGGGCTGGGTGCCGAGCGCGAACGGCGCGACCATCAGCCAGAACCCGGCCATGGCCGCCAGCGCGGCCAGCACGGCGCCGACGAACTTGCGGATCACTGCGGGATCCCTCCTGTCACGAGATCTTTCGCGGGCGCCGGCGGCGCCGCCTGCGCGATGAGCGCGCGCGAGGTGGGGCGCAGCACCTCACGCGCCACGGCCCTGGCACGTTCCTTCTCGGTACGGTCGTCCGGCGGCGCCATCTTGGCCACGGCCGTGAGCAGCGCCGACGGCCGGCCGTTCACGCGCTCGACGCGCTGGGCGACGAGTTCGAGCAGCAGGCCGGCCAGCACCAGGTCGTCCCTGCTGGGCGGCGGGGCGGCGGGCGGGGGAGTGGCGCCGCCGCGCAGCGGCAGCTCCTTCAGGAAGACCACGGCGAGGAAGCCGAGCAGGGCGATCGGGACGCCCACCAGGAAGACGGTCTCCAGGCCGCGGGTGAACGCCTCCAGCACGAGGTGCTTGACCGGCTCGGGCAGCTCCTGGATCTCGTCGGGGCTGCCGAGCGACGGCCTGGCGCTCCCCGCGGGCATCTCGGCGTAGAGCCGGTTGGTCAGGATCGCGCCGAACCCGGCCACGCCGATGGCGCCGCCGAGCGAGCGGAAGAACGAGACGCCGGAGGTCGTGGAGGCCATGTCGCGGACCTCGGCGCCGTTCTGCGCGGCCAGGATCAGCATCTGCATGGTCAGGCCGAGCCCGGTGCCGAGCACCGCCATGTCGAAGCCGATGATCCACGGGCTGGAGTCGACGTGCAGCCGCGACAGCAGGAACAGCCCGATGGTCACGAGCAGCATGCCGACGACCGGGAAGATCTTCCACCGCCCGGTCCGCGTGACGGTCTTGCCGGAGATGACGCCGGACAGGAACAGCGTGATCACCATGGGCAGCGTCATCAGGCCGGAGTCCGTCGGGCTCATGCCCTGGACGACCTGCAGGTACTGCGGCAGGTAGATCATCGCGCCGAACATCGCCACGCCGACGAACAGCGATCCGAGGCTGGTCAGGATGAACGTGCGGTTGCTGAACAGCCGGGGCGGCAGGATCGGGTTGCCCGCGGTGCGCTCGGCGAGCACGGCGAGGCCCAGCGAGACGAGGCTGACGGCGGCCAGGACGTAGGTCCACGGCGAGTTCCACGCGAACTCGGTGCCGCCCAGGGTGAGCAGCAGCATCAGCGAGGTCGCGCTGGCCGTGATGGTGGTGGCGCCCCAGATGTCGATGCGGGTGTCGCGCTTGACGTGCGGCAGCTTGAGCACCTTCTGCACGACGACCGCGGCGACCACGGCGAGCGGCACGCCCACGTAGAAGCACCAGCGCCAGCCGAGCATCTCGGCGTCGACCAGGAACCCGCCGAGCAGCGGCCCGGCGACGGTGGAGACGCCGAAGACGGCGCCCATGTAGCCGGAGTAGCGGCCCCGCTCGCGGGGGGAGACGATGTCGCCCAGGATGACCTGGGCCAGCGCGCCCAGGCCGCCCGCGCCCACGCCCTGCAGGGCGCGCCCGGCGATGAGCTGGCCCATGTTCTGCGAGAGCCCCGCGGCGAGCGACGCCCCGACGAACACCGCCAGCGCCACCTGGAAGAGCCGCTTGCGGCCGAACACGTCGGACAGCTTGCCCCACAGCGGTGTGGACACCGTCATCGTCAGGATGGTCGCCGAGGCCACCCACGAGTACTGGTCCTGGCCGCCGAGCTCCCCCACGATCGTCGGCAGCGCCGTGCCCACCACGGACGTCGACAGCATCGAGGTGAGCATGGCGAGCATGAGCCCGGCCATGACCTCGAGGACCTCGCGGTGGGTGTACTGCTTCTGGGGGCTTGCGGCCGCCGCTTGGCCCGCCAAGTCACCACATCCCCTCGTATTCCGCATGGAAGTATACGCCTGTTTACTAGTGTTTCGGCAAGCCGATATATTCCCGGGCATGAGAGCTGAGGCCCGCCCCCGGGATCGTGCGGCCACCCGTCTGCGGCTGCTCGACGCCGCCAGGGCGCTGTTCGCCGAGTATGGGTACGAGCGCGTGACCGTACGCATGATCGCCTCGGCGGCGGACGCCAACATCGCTCTGGTGGGGCGTTACTTCGGGTCGAAGGCGGGCCTGTTCGGCGAGGTCCTGCGGGACGAGCCGACGATCCGGGTCGTCCTCGAAGGCGACCGGGCGGGGCTGCCGCGCCGGCTCGCGGAGTTCGCCGCCCGCCGCATGCACGCCGACCCGAAGAGCCGCATCCTGCGCGCCCTGGCCCACTCCGCCGACGACCCGGAGATCCAGGAGCTCGTACGGGAGCGCCTGCGGACGGCCATCATCACCCCGCTCGCGGAGTTCCTGGGCGACGACCCCGACGCGATGGCCAGGGCGCGCACCGCGGCGGCGCTCCTCACCGGCATCACCAGAGTCCGCCGCGCGCTCGGCCCGGAGCCGCCCACTCCTGCGGACGTGGACCGGCTGACCGCAATGTTCACCGTGTGTCTAGATATTTCAGGACATGAACCATAAGACCGAAATACGGCCTTTTTGAGGACGTGTCGTTGCCAGCGCCAGCCGATAACTTGACAGCACCCCCCACCAAGGAGTGCGCATGTTGGGTAAACGCAGTGCGCTGGCAGGAGCCACCATCGTGGCCTGCCTGGCATTCCCCCTCGCCGTCCCCGCCATGGCCGACCCGGCCCCCATGGCGGACCCGGCAACCCCGCCGTCGGTGATCGACGCGCTCGAACGCGACCTCGGGCTCACCGAGCGGCAGGTCGTCACCCGGCTGGCCAACGAGCAGCGCGCCGCCGCCACCGAGGCCACCCTCACCGCCTCGTTAGGCGACTCCTACGGCGGCTCCTGGCTGAACGCCGACGCCTCCAAGCTCATGGTCGCCACCACCGACGCCGCCGAGGCCCCGGCCATCGAGGCCAAGGGCGCCCAGCCGGTCGTCGTCGGCCGCACCCTGGCCCAGCTGACCTCCGTGAAGGACCAGCTCGACCTGGCCGCCCAGAAGGGCAAGACCGGCGCCTCCCTCTGGTACGTCGACGTGACCACCAACAGCGTCGTCATCCTGGCCGCCACCCAGGAAGCCGGCGAGGCGCTCGCCGCCGCGGCCGGCGTCGACAAGGGCGTGGTCAAGGTCGCCGTCTCCACCGAGAGCCCGCAGCCGTTCATGGACATCATCGGCGGCTCCGCGTTCTACATCGGCTCCAGCCGGTGCAGCGTCGGCTTCTCCGTCACCCGCGGCAGCACCCCCGGCTTCGTCACCGCCGGCCACTGCGGCCGCGCCGGCTCGCGCACCACGAACCCGACCGGCACCTTCCAGGGCTCGTCCTTCCCCGGCAACGACTACGCCTGGGTCGCCGCTCCCGGCCACAACGCCACCCCGTACGTGCGCGGCTCCGGCGGCGCGCTCGTGACCGTCCGCGGCTCCACGCAGGCGTCGGTCGGCGCGTCCATCTGCCGCTCCGGCTCCACCACCGGCTGGCGCTGCGGCACCATCCAGCAGCACAACGCCAGCGTCCGCTACGCGCA
Organism: Nonomuraea sp. NPDC054003; assembly: GCF_055585125.1. NCBI lineage: Bacteria > Bacillati > Actinomycetota > Actinomycetes > Streptosporangiales > Streptosporangiaceae > Nonomuraea > Nonomuraea sp. NPDC054003. Next base: position 14,965 of record NZ_JBVJKR010000016.1, on the reverse strand, counting down.
GGGCACCGTCTCCGGCCTGACCCGCACCAGCGCGTGCGCCCAGCCGGGCGACTCCGGCGGCTCGTTCATCTCCGGCAGCCAGGCCCAGGGCGTCACCTCCGGCGGCTCCGGCAACTGCAGCATCGGCGGGACCACGTACCACCAGCCCGTCAACGAGATCCTGTCGGCGTACGGCCTCACCTTGAGAACCGGCTGATCTCCCACCCGAACCCAGCGTGCCCGGCCCACGTCGCCGGGCACGCTGTTTCGTACGAGTGGCCCGATACGCCCTCTTGGGTCCCACTTGGTGTGCCGGCAGCGGGGGCGAACCTACGCTGGAGGAGACAGCTTGCCTGGGGGAGGCAGTGATGGCGAAGTTCCTCGACATGCACCGCGGCATGGCGGGCATCACCGGTGACCAGCTCAAACGGGCACACTCCGCCGACGTCGAGATCCAGGACGAGGAGGGAGTGACCTTCGAGCACGCCTGGGCGGACCCGGAGGAAGGAGTCATCTACTGCCTCTCGGAGGCGCCCACGGCGGACGCGGTCCTGCGCATCCACGAACGCGCCGGCCACCCGGCCGACGAGATCCACCACGTGCCGCTGAGCATCTGAGCCAAGTATGTGACGTAGTTCACACTCCCTTTCGCGAACTCGCGATGGTCGTACGGGCGAAAGCCGTCGAATCCACTGCGCATCGAACGGGAGCACCGGGTGATCGCCGAAGAGTCCGGCACGGCCGACGCCGACCTCATACGGCGCTCGCGGCACGACCCGGAGGTCTTCGCCGGACTCTTCGACCGGCATGCCCCCGCACTGCGGCGCTACGTCGCCCGGCGACTCGGCCCGTCCCTGGCCGACGACATCGTCTCCGACGTCTTCCTCACCGCCTTCCGGCGCCGCCACCGCTACGACATGAGCCACCCTGACGCGCGCCCGTGGCTGTACGGCATCGCCGCCCGGCTCGTCAGCCGGCAACGCCGCGTGGAGATCCGGTTCTACCGCGCGCTGGTACGCACCGGTGTCGACGAGATCACCGAGCCGTACGCCGACCGCGTCGACAACCGGGTCTCGGCGCAGCAGGCCGGGCTGGCGGCGGCCCTCTCCGAGCTGTCGCCCGGCGACCGGGAGGTGCTGTTACTCATGGCGTGGGCCGACATGTCCTACGAGGACGTGGCCCGCGCGCTGGGCATCCCCATCGGCACGGTCCGGTCCCGCCTGCACCGGGCCAGAGCCCGGACGCGCCAGGCGCTCGGCGGAGCCGACCCCACCGTGACGCGAGAGGAGTCTTTGGATGGATGACCTGCGATCGCTGCGCGAGTGGCGGGCCGAGGTGCCCGAGCCGGACCAGGAGTGGTCCATCCCGCAGCGGCGGCGGCTCCTGACCCGGATCCGGCGGCGCAGGTGGACGTGGGCGCACCGCCTGATCACCGTCGGGGCGGCCGGCGCGGCCGTGGCCGCGCTCGCCGTGGTCGCCCTGCCGTCCGAGCCCTCCGTCACGGAACCGGCCGTCACCCCGTCGTCGGCCGTGCGGCTGGACCCCGGCCTGGTGCTGGCCCAGGCCGCGAAGGTGGCGAGCGAGCGCGGCGACGCCCCCCGGCCGGCGCCGACCCAGTGGCACTACACCAGGTCCATGGACAAGCAGCCGACCTCGGACACGGCCCAGACCTACGAGAGGTGGATCCGCTACGACGGCAAGCAGACCGCCGGCTTCGGCGAGAACGGCGACCTGGTGGTCACCGACGTCCCTCCGGACCCGGGCGACGACGACCTGGCGCCGGGGCAGTACGACGCCAAGCTCCGCGGGCTGCCGACCGACCCGAGGAAACTGCTGGCCAAGGTCACGGGCGACCGCCACTGGATCGACTTCCCGCAGGAGAAGGGCGTCCCGCGGAACGCCGAACCACCCGATGCCCGCGCCTACCGCGTGATCACGCTCTACCTGAGCAGGTACGGCACGATGCCGCCGCGGCTGGAGGCGGCCATGTTCCAGGCCTTGGCCCTCATCCCCGGCGTCCGGATCGAACACGGCGTGACCGACGCCGCGGGCCGCGCCGGCCTGGGCATCTGGCGGGAAGGAGGCGGCGACGTCCGCCGGTACGACATCCTCGACCCGGACACCTACCGCTACCTGGGCACCGCGACGGTCTGGCTGCGCGACTCCCGCCTGCCCAAGGGCGCGGTGTGGCGCACGGCCCTGCTGTCGTCGGTGATCGTCGACCGCCCGGGCGAGCGAGGCTGAGCGCTTTCACCCCCCGGAGTACCGCCATCCCGACCAGCGGTTGACGTCCACGAGGATCACGGGCCCCGCCGGCCGACGCTCGCGGTACTGGTCGTACTTGGCCACGAGCGCGTCCAGCGCGGCGGCCCGCTCCGGGCCGTCCGGCGCGACGGCGGCGCGGCCGTCCGCCCGCACCCACCACAGGCGCGTCCAGTCGTCCTCGTAATGGTCGGCCAGCAGCGCGACATGCGGGTTGTCGCCGATGTCGCGCAGCCTCCGCAGGTCGGTGGTCCGCTTCGGCTTGTGGTCGACGGCCGTCACCACCCGGTCGCCGAGGATGGCGAAGGTGACGGGGACGAGGCGCGGCCTGCCCTCGGCGCCCACCGTCGCCAGCCGGGCGACCCGCGCGCCCGCGAACATCCGCCGCGCCGTCTCGGAATCCATGCCTCCAGCATTCCCCGGCGGCCCGTGGTCCGGTGACCGTCACCGTCACGTAAGCGTCCGGGATCGTCACTGCGGGTACGAAGGCCCCATCTCTTAGGGCGAGGAGGAGCATCGCGATGACCCCCGGCTGCGGAAGCTGCGACTGCAACGACGTGATGTACGAGGGCACCCCGTCGCACTGGAAGACGTTGCGCACGGAGTGAACGAGCAGAAGCCCCGCCCCGGATCGGCGGGGCTTCCTCGTATAGGGTCAGGATCATGCTTGAGAAGTTCATCCGTTCGCGCACTGCCTGAGACGGGTTTCCCCATCGAGGCGATCTGATGGTGGCGTCGCGTTTCGCGAGCCGCCCGTCGCCCGTCCCGTCGGCTTCTCACACCCGGTGGTCGCCGCGCTCTCAGCGCCGCCACCGTGATCATCGGCGGCTCGGCGCGCCCGTACGGCAGCGCGCGTCCGCCTCAGCTCAACGCGAACGGACTGAACATGTCATCGAACACCTTCGTGCTGGTCCACGGCTCCGGCTCCAACTCGTTCATGTGGACCTCCATCCAGCGCGAGCTCGCGCTGCTCGGCCACCGCAGCCTCGCCGTCGACCTGCCCGGCCACGGCCTCGACGCGCAGTACCCCGTCGCCTACCAGGCCCCGCAGGACCTCGACGCGTGGGCGGCCGAGCCGTCGACACTGGCGGGCGTCACGCTCCAGGACAACGTCGACCTGGTCACCGACGTGGTGCGCCGCGCCGCCCAGCACGGGCCGGTGGTGCTGGTCGGCGCCAGCCTCGGCGGCGTCACCATCTCGGGCGTGGGCAACGCGATCCCCGAGCTGGTGGACCGGCTCGTCTACATCTCCGCCTGGTCGTGCGTCCGCCTGGCCAACCCCGTCGCGTACATGGGGGAGCCCGAGTTCGCGGACAACCTGATGGCGCCTCTCGCCGCGTTCAACGTCGGCGACCCGGCCGAGGTGGGCGCCGGCCGGGCCAACTACCGCACCGCCGACCCGAAGCTGCTCGCCGACCTCAAGGCCGCGACCTTGGCGGACGTCACCGACGAGCAGTTTCTGGCCTTCCTCAACATCCTGCAGCCGGACGAGTCGATCGCGGTGATGACGGCCGACGCCCGCGTCCAGGCCGGAACCTGGGGCACGATCGCCCGCTCCTACATCCGGCTCACCGGCGACCGGTCGATTCCCCTGGCCATGCAGGACAGGCTGATCGCCGAGGCGGACGCGCTGACCCCCGGCAACCCGTACGACGTGCACACCCTTGACACGTCACACGCGGGATTCGTGTTCAGGCCGGCGGACGTGGCCGCCATCCTCGGCGGCCTGACCCGCTGACCTCGGGCGCACAGGTGAGCCGGGCCCGGCTCACCTGCGCGCCGCGCGCCGGAACAGCGCCGCGGCGAGGAACGCCGCGCCGCCGCCGAGGGCGGCGAGCCAGAGACCCGACCAGAGCAGCGTTTCCGTGACGGGAGCACCGGTGGCCAGTCCGCGCAGGGACTCGGTGACGAGGGTGACGGGCTGGTGGGCCGCGAACCCCTGGAGGAAGCCCGGGAGGCTGCCGACCGGGATGAACGCGGTCGAGAGGTACGGCAGGAAGAGCGCGACGAAGCTGAACATGCCGGCCGAGTCGACGGACCTGGCCGCCAGCCCCCACGCCGCCGCGATGAGCGTGAAGACCAGGATGTAGGCGGCGAGCAGGGCCGCGATGCCGAGCCACCCGACCGGCGAGGCCGTGGGGCGGAAGCCGAGCGCCACCGCGACCAGCATGACGATGGCGGTGGACACGAGGTTGCGCAGGACACTGGCGAGGACATGCCCGAAGATCACCCCGGACGCCCGGATGGGCATGGTGCGCAGCCGTTCGACGAACCCCTTGGAGACGTCGGTGTGGACGGAGGTCGCGGTGAGCGCGGCGCCGAACCCGGCGCACAGCAGCATGACGCCCGGCGTGACGTAGTCGGCGTACGCACCGCCGACGGCGCCGCCGAGCGCCGTGCCGAAGACCGTGACGAACAGCAGCATGATGGCGACAGGCGCGACGATCGCGGTGACGAGGCTGTCGAGGTTCCGCAGCGAGTGGATGACGCTGCGCTTGGTGAAGACCAGTTCCGCGGTGCTCATCAGGAGACTTTCCGATCGGTGGTGGTGTGTCCGGTCAGGGCCAGGAACGCGTCGTCCAGGGTGGGAGCCTGGACGGAGAACGTCCGGACGACCCGGCCCCGGTGGTGGAGGCGGTTGAGCACTTCCCTGACGCGTTCGGGGTCGCCGTCGGTGACCTCGCGGACGGTCGTCCCGTCGTCCAGGACCAGCTCGATCGATTCGCTGCCCACCTGGCGCTTGAGGTCGGCGGCGGTGCCCGAGGCGACGATGGCGCCGGCGTCGAGCACGGCGACGCGGTCGGCCAGGACGTCGGCCTCCTCCAGATACTGGGTGGTGAGGAAGACGGTCTTGCCCTGCCCGGCGAGTCGGGTGACGACGTCCCAGAGCGCGCCCCGGCTGCGGGTGTCCATGCCGGTGGTCGGCTCGTCCAGGAAGATCACCGGCGGCGAGTCGATGAGACCGGCGGCCAGGTCCAGCCGCCGCCGCATGCCGCCCGAGTAGTGGCCGACCCGACGTGACGCGGCGTCGGTCAGCCCGAACTCCGCGAGCAGTTCCCCGGCGCGCTCGCTCGCCGCGCTCTTGGTGCGGCCGAGCAACCGGCCGATCATGACCAGGTTCTCCATACCGGTCAGCTCCTCGTCGACGGACGCGTACTGACCCGTCACGCTGATGAGCTCGCGTACCCGGGGCGCCTCGCGGGCGAGGTCGTGCCCGAGGACGTGTGCCGTGCCGGAGTCGGCGCGGATCAGGGTCGTGAGGATGCGGATGAGCGTGGTCTTCCCCGCCCCGTTGGGCCCCAGCAGGGCGAACACCTGACCCCGGGGGACGTCGAAGCTGACGCCGCGGAGCACGTCGCGATCCCCGTAGCGCTTGTGGATGTCGTGGACCGATATCGCATGCGGTGCTGTCATGCGTACAGCGTAATGCTTACGCAGTATAGCTGCGCAAGGGTTACGCAGTAATATGGCCGCATGGGAAGCGCGCACGACGACGTGCCGGAACTCCGCGGGGTCCCGAAGGCGGTCCTGCTGGCCTGGAACCTCGCGCCGGCCCCGACCAAGGGCCCGAAACCCCGATGGACGCTCGCGCAACTGCTCGACGCCGCCGTCAGCCTCGGCGACCGCGGCGGGATCGACGCGATCTCCATGAGCGGCCTCGCGAAAGAGCTCGGCAGCGGCACGATGTCGCTGTACCGCTACGTCGAGTCGAGAGAGGACCTCGTCGTCCTCGCCGCCGACCACGCGCTCGGCACCCCGCCCCCGCCGGACGGCGCGACCTGGCGCGAGCGGCTCCGCGCCTGGGTGCTCGACCTGCGCCGGGTCTACCAGGACCACCCCTGGCTGACGGCGGTGCCGGTCGCCACCGAACCGCTGCTGCCCTCGTACGTACGCAGACTCGAAACGGGGCTTGAGTGCCTCGGCGACCTGCATCTGTCAGGCCCGCGCGCGATCACCGTGCTCACCCTGCTGTGGACCTACACGCGCGGCGACGTGGAGCAGAGCGCGCACTTCGCGGCGGCCGCGGACGGTCACACCACGCAGTTCCTCGCCGCCCGGCTCCGGGTGTTCGGCGGGGACTCCGCGTTCACCCGCGTGCTGGCCGTCCTGGAGGCCGACCAGCCGACGGGGGAGGACGAGTTCCTCGACGCCGTCGAGATCATCCTCAACGGCATCGAGTCCACCGATGCCCGCGGGTAGTTCTACTCGGCTTCTGCCACCTGGTTCCCGGGCGGGATCTGAATGCGGACAGGCGCTCTCCAGCCCTTGTAGAGGACGTTCATCCGTACGGCGTCCGCCTTTTCCTCAGGGCCGTAGGGTTCGGTGAGGATCTCGGCCTGGAAACGCCTGGGTAGGTCGTCCGGGCCCAGCCAGAGCTTCCACCAGATGCGGCCTCCCGTCCATGCCCCCGTCCCGTAGAGGTGACCGGCCCAATAAGAGCTGAGATGGTCGACCTTCACCGAGCCGTCATAGCGGGTCGTGCGTACGCCGTCGTAACGGTCCCGGGTGGATATTCTCTTGGCGCCCGGGGAGATCAATCGCAGGAACTCCGGGTTCAGGGGCTCGATCAGGTGCCGAGTCCAGCGGAGGGCATCAGTGTCCTCCCTGTGAACCCACTTTTTGCCTTGAGGGACGTCGGTCCAGTCGCCTTGGGAGTAGATGTCACGGCCGACCTGGACCGTTCGCGAGCGGATCGGGTCGCCGCCTCGGGCGAAGGTGGAGGACGTCGAGACATCGACGGCGTACATGCCTGTCTTGGGAACGAAGCGGCGTTTGCCGTGCGCCACTGTCAGGACGGCGCCCTCGCCAGAACCTCGGCGGATTCTCTGCGAGAAGACCACGCCGCTCCTGCGGGCGAACTCGCCCTGCAACGCGGATATCGCCGCAGCCGGAGATCCACGAGTCTGTGCGTGAGCGGCGGTTGCCGGCGGTGACGTGAGCAACAGGGACACGACGCCCAGCAGCGCGCATGAGCTCCTCATGCGACCATCATCCGCGACTGTTGATCTCGGCCTGGTCACCGTGAGGTTGCGGGCGCGGGCCAAGCGCTTGCCGCTGGTCTGCACCGGCTCGGTTCGGCGTGATCGACATGAGACGTATTCGCCGAATCCTGGACCAGAAATCCGTAGGAAGCCTTCCGGCTGACGGTGACTGATAGCAAAAGGCCGGTTACATTGATGCTGACCCGAGTCGCGTCATCCGACCTGTCGAGCCGCGGGAGAGACATGGCCGAGGACATAACGCAGCTGGTCGGCGACATCTCACCCTACGTCACAGCGGCCGTGGCGGCGTATGGCGCGGCGGTGCTGGATAAGGCCAAAGACGAAAGCGCCGAGGCCGGCGTCGCATGGGGACGCAAGATGCTTCAGCGGATTTTTGGAACGCGGGACGAGCATGACGCCCCCGCACCCGTGCGCGATCTGGCTGACCGGCCTGACGATGCTGATCTCCAGATGACTTTGCATGTGCTGATCCGCGAGGTGATGCGGCAGGACGCCGCATTGATTCAGGATATTCGGGGTTTCCTGGCAGTCGCAAGAGACTCCGCAGCACCTGTCGCAACGCTCACGATCACCGCCTCGGCCGTTGATAACGCGCAGCAGGCGGTCCAGGGGCATGGGTACCAAAGCAACACCTTCCACAAGTCGAGCGAGTAGGCAGCCGATGCCACCGGCCACTCGTGCAGCACCTAGATAGTCATGAACCCCGCCGCGCTCTCCTCCTGGCGTGGTCGAAATAGTGCCCCCGGTACATGTGGCCTCTGTCGGTATATAGGCTTCGAGGCCTTACTTAATGGTGCTGGCAGCTCAGCCTAAAGCGCGTAAGCCATCTGTGGCTTTCGTGGACAATGGATTGATGTTAATATGAAAAAGACTCGCATTCACGTGACCGCAGTCTGGAGGATCCATGTTCAAAAGACGTATCGGCCCGCCTCCACATGAAGGTGGCGGTAATGGAAGCGCCGCGGCCAACAGTTGTCCCGACATCTGGGAGCTCGAATCGGGTGACTTCGCGGTCATCGGGATGGAGCGGACCGCGCAGTTACGTCCGCACCTGCCATCCGACGCGTTTCTCGACCCCGGCGAAGGAATCGTAGTGCTGCCCCGGCATGTCCTGATAAAAGCACGCGAGAACATTCCGCAGGAATAAGCGCTGCTTTTGCGTCTCAAGTGCGCGATGCCAGCGCACCCGCATCGATACAGTGAAGTGCGCTGGCGGCGTATCAGCCAGCGCGTCCGCGTATGGCTTGCGATCGGGAGGGGCAGCATATATGGCGCTATATCCGCCCACTAAATATCGCCGATTGGCTACCACAGCCGGCGGCGTGGATGATTTCATGGCCTTCTTTCGGGATCTGCGAAGAAGCTGGGTAAAGGTCGAATGTCTGCAGGAATACGACGAGTCGGGCTTTTCCGCGTACGATGCCTTCAGGAATGGTGACTACGATGAGGCGGCGAGGCGTGTGCGTGAGATGGTCTTGGGTCAGCGAGAGCTCTATGGTCACGCCGTCGAACATGGCATCGCCATGACTCGCATACGTGTGTGCGAGCTACCTCTGAGCCCTTATCTTGAACATTACGAGTTCGCGGCCTATCTCGCGGACATCGAGTGTGGTGAGGAAATCCGCCTGGTAGAGGCTGTCGACGTGCGTCCGCTCTTGGATGAGACGGGCATTTCTGATTTCGTGCTGTTCGACCGCGAACGCGTGATTGCGTTGATTTATGATAAGCGTTCTGCGTCCTTGCGTGAGGCGCGCCTTGTGGAAGACGCTGAACTGGTTCATGCGTACGCGGCGGTGACCGACGAGCTCATGGAAAAATCGGTGCCCATGATGCAAAGCTCAATATACTTGAATTCTATCAGCCGAATATCAGAAAAGACCAACAACTCCCACAGGCAGTGAATTCAGAAGATGCGGGCCGACGGTGATCGCGGCGGAAGTCCACAGAGTGGACCGGCGTCGCCGCATGTCGTGCAGTCCTCACACGCGCTGAATCAGGCCCAGCAGGCCGCGCAGCAATCGGGTATCCAGTACAACATCTTCATCGGCGCGGATCAGGCCCGCTCTGTCGCCGCCACGGCACCACCGATCGTGGTTCCACAATTGAAGATCGCCTCGCAGGCTCTGCGCGGCCGCGCCGAACTCCTGGAACACGCGGGTGACTTCATCGGCATGCCGCGCCCCGGAGTCGCCTCCGAGCCGCGGGTCATGGTTTTCTACGGTCTTGGTGGCGTCGGCAAGACCACTCTGGCGCTGGAACTCGCTCACCGCGCGATCCGGGCCAACCACCAGGTCTGGTGGGTTCCCGCGGACGACGTGGAAAGCATGCGGTCCGCGCTCTATGCGCTCGCGTTCTCCCTCGGCGCGCGAGACGAGGATTTCGATCACGCGCACCCCTCTGACGTCCTGTGGCGATACCTCAACTCCCTGGATCACGCCTGGCTGCTCGTCATAGACAACGCCGACGATCCGGCCGCTCTCGGAAGCTCCAGCGGCGGTGTCCAAGAAGGAACCCAGTGGTTGCGACCGCCCGCTTCGCACAGGAACGGCGTGATCATTTCCAGTCGTAACGGCAGGCCGGAACGCTGGGCCTCATGGATTCGCATGTGCCACGTCCCTCCCCTTACCTCGGAGGCCGGGGCCCGGGTCCTTGCCGATCTCGCTCCCCGCGCAGGTGACGAACAGGAAGCGGTGGCTCTGTCCGGCGCCTTGGGAGGAGTGCCTCTGGCCCTGGAACTCGCAGGCCGCTACCTGGCGGCAGCGGCGACGGATCCCTTCCCCGGTGAAGACACCCACACATCGTTCAACGCCTACCGGATCAACTTCGACACACGACTGGGACATGTGGACATGCCAGCAGGAAGCTCGGGGGAGTCGGCCAGACGCGCATTGACGACGACATGGGAGATCTCGCTTGACCTGCTCGAGCGTCAAGGTCATGACCTCGCCCGGCCGCTGCTCCGGCTGCTTTCGTGCTGTGGTGTGTCACCTGTTCCCTACCGAGCCGTCATCAGGCCGGAAGTGCTGGCGGACACCACCTTGTTCCCCCGGCCGACGGCACACAGGATAGGGAGCGCCTTGCGAGCGCTCGACGGCCTGGGATTGATCTCGCTGGATCTCGCACCGCGAACGCAAGTCCACAGAGAGAATGCGGATCCCTGGGAATCACGATTGACCATGCATCCGCTCGTACGCACTGTCACGCGACAGAACTTGCAGCGTCAGGGCGTGCTGGTGGACTACCTGGCGGTTCTCGCCGTGGCGCTGGACAAGGTGACGGCCACGATCGTCCCGGACAACGCCCACCATTGGCCCAGGTGGTCTCTCCTGGCAAGCCACTGCACCGCCCCCCTCGAACTGATGGCGCAACTGGAGATTCGCGATGCCGGCCTCGTCAGCACCTTCCTGCCGGCGGCGGAGAGGGCGGCTTGGTACAGATACATGGCCGGTCACTACCTGCAGGCATCCATCGACTACGCACTACTCCTTGATGTCGCAGAGAAGGCCATCGGCCCAGCCAGCGCCGAAGCTCTGTCGATCGGCAACAACCGCGCGCGGGCCATAAGAGACGGCGGCGACAACGCACGAGCGAGAGCCATGCTCCGCGAGCTTCTGGCCGCCGCCTTGGGCGCGCTAGGCAGTGACCACCCGACGGTCCTCGGCATCCGGCTGAACCTTGGCCGCACGCTTCGGGAAAGCGGCGACGTGGCCGGTGCGGAGGCGGAACTGCGAGCCCTGCTGGACGACAGCCGTCGGGTGCTCGGCGAACAGCATTCCGACACGATAGCCACGGCACTCAATCTGGGGGTCTGCCTCCGGTTGCAGGACCGCTTCGCGGAGGCCGAAGCCGTCTACCGCCAGGTCCTGTCTGACTGGCGGCAAGCCCACGCCGCAGACGACCTCACCACGCTGGACATCCGATTCGAACTCGCGGAAACCATGCGTCACCAAGGAGACTTCGCTCAAGCCGAGGCGGAACTGCGTGACCTGGTCACCATGGCGACCAGAGTCTATGGCGAAGACCATCCGAACACGCTGATCATTCGGCGCAGTCTGGCGGCTGTGTTGAGGTCGTCAGGCAGCCTTGAGGCCGCCGATGTCGAGTTCCGCGAGGTGCTGCGTCTACAACGGGGCAAGCTCGGAGCGGAGCATCCGCTGACCAGAGCCACAGAAGCCGCTCTGGAAGCCGGGGACGCATCATGATCCGGAGCGGTGTACATGTACGCCATGGGCTCCTGCATGAGCTGGCAAGGGACCATCGGCTCGACGACCGTGAAGAAGACGCGCACCAACTGCGACTGATAAGGCCCTCTCCCCGCGACGGGGGGTGAGGGCCTGTGATCAGTCCTCCAGCTTGCTGGTGACCTGGCTCTTGGGCGGCTGCTTGATCGAGACCTTGGCGCCCCAGCCGGTGTAGCGGGTCTCGGTCACGACCGTCTTCTCCTCCCACGAGGGGATGGCCGCGAGGTCGGTGGCCACCCAGGAGGTCTTCAGCTTGCTCGGCAGGCCCCTGCGGTCCACGGTGAGGGTGTAGGCGACGGTCGCCTCGGTCGACCGCGTCAGCCCAATCGTCTCCCTGAACCAGGGAGAGATGTTGGAGAGCCGTTCGAAGGTGATCTCCCCTGTGTAGGAGGAGCCGCTGCGCTTGCCGCGCTTCACCAGCTCCGCCAGCGTGGCGGGTTCGAGCGGGCTCACCACCTGGCCGAACAGGCTGCTGACGGTCCCCATGTTGAACAGGCTGAAGGTCTTGTACCAGGTCTTGCCCTTCGGGAGGCGTTCGGCCAGGCTCCCGCCCGACCGCCAGGCGTCCTTGCCTATGATGATCGTCCGCTCGGGCTTGGTGGTGTGCCCCTCGAACAGCGGCGAGGCGAACGTCCCTCGCACGTCGGAGGCGACGATGCCCTTCTTGCCGAACTGGACGACACCCTTACGGCGTACCAGCGGGTCCTTGTTGATGCTGCCGACGAACGCGCTCGCGTCGGTGAACCGGACGCCCTTCCCGGCCTTGAGCTGTGCCTTGAGCGCGGACACGGGATTCTTGGCGGCGGACTCGGCCTGTGCAGGTAACGGCGCGAGGAACAGGGCCGCGCCGGCCACGAAAGTGATCACAAGTTTCATGAGTGGCCATCCTGCCCGGCGATGATCACAGCCGCATGTCATTAAGCTGGCCGGTGCTTCTCTCCGAGATCTGGGCCTTCCACTCCGGTCAGTGTCATCCGGCGAAACGACGCCAAGCGCGGGACGGTCAAGGGGACACGGAGCACGGAACCACCGAAACACTCTCTGAAAGAGGACCCCAGCATGCCCCTGTCTGTAAAGGTCGCGCGGAACCTGATCTGGTTCCAGGCGACAATCACCCTGCTCGGCATTGTCCTGCTCATCATGGGCCTGGTCTTAGAACCCGGTGAATCCCTGGAAGGACTGTCCTATGCCCCCTTCTACCTTCCGCCACTCGCCGCCGCTTGGTTGGCGAACCAGTGGCACACCCGTCGCCCGTGGGTCCGTCACGCCACCATCGCAGTTCAGCTCGCCATCCCCTTGCTCGACTTCATCGACTTCCTGATTTCAGACACCCTCGGGTGGGTCCTCACCGCACCCTGGTCCGCGCTCATCGTGACTCTCCTCCTGCTTCCTCCAGCGAGAACGTGGTTCGCCCCGGCACAGCAAAGCCCACGCACCCCGTCGCAGCCGGCACCGCCCGCCGCCACCTGACATTCCGTGCACCGATGAATTCCGGGCGGCAACGTCGTCTACAGCATCAGCGACAGGCCACGGACGCCGCGCCCCCGCGAGCGTTGCGGCCCGTGGGCCTTAGACGACCCGAGACCACGGAGTTCTGAACATGCGGAAGCTGATAGCGACAGTGTTCAACTACTCCCTCGACGGCTTCCTCGCCGACGAGGGCACCGAGTTTTTCGAGTTCTGCTTCGGCCTGCCCGAGAACCGCGAGCCCGACGACCCTGCGCATCTCGACTTTCTCCAGAGCGCCCACGCGCACCTCATGGGCCGCACCGCGTACGAAGGCATGGCCCGGGCCATGACGACCACCGACCACCCGTTCGCGGACATTCTGAACGCCGGGCGCAAGGTCGTCTTCTCCCGGACCATGAAGACGGCCGACTGGGCCAACACCACCGTCGCCGCCGGTGACACGGCAGAAGAGATCGACAAGCTGAGGCTGGGCGGCGACGGCCACATCGTGGTCTGGGGCGGCGTCAGCCTCTGGCAGTCGCTCATGCGGCTCGACCTGATCGACGAGTTCCAGGTGAGCATGTTCCCTTACGTCGCGGGTGAGGGCACCCGGCTGTTCGACGGCGTCCCCAAGTCTTACCAGCTCGACCTGGTCTCCAGCACCGCCTCCAGCAACGGGATCGTTTATCTGCAGTACGGGCGACACCGCTGATTCAGCGACCGGACATGAATTGGGGCGTTCGGTTGGTACGGCGGGGCCGGCGCCAGGCACACTGTGGCACCCCTTCAGACGAAGGACGCCGGTGAACGCCCGGGCGCCGCGCTCGGCAACAGATGGTGTGTCGGCGCACGAGCTGCCGCAGCTCTGCGATGTGCACCCGGACGGACATGTCAGGCCGGCGCTGGGATGGCCGGTGCCGCCGGGTGGCCCGGATTGTCGCGGTGGAAGATCGCCAGGAGGGCGAACCAGACCAGGATCATGATTCCGGCCGGGCGCAGGTACTCCTCAGCGAGCAGGGTGCCGACGAAGGAGTAACCGGCGAGCCAGACGCCAGTGACGACGCCGACCACGCGGATCGGCCAGGAGTGGCTGACCAGGGAACTCGCCACAATCCAGACGCCGGCGAGGACGTGGCCGCCGAGCCGGACCGCCCAGGCCGTGTCGTATTCGATCGCGTTGATCATGAGGATGCCGGCGAGCACATCGAGAACCACCCAGCCGTAGCCCGCGGCTTTGGCCCAGGGCGCCGCCTCCAGGCGGGACACCAGAAAGAGGATCGAGAGGTGGAAGAAGACGCCCAGGTATTCTCCCCACGCCACGTCCGGGTCCGTGAAGAAGGCGATCACCGCAGGCAGGAACAGAACGAGCGGTAAGAGCGCCAGCAGGCGGAGGCTGGCGTAGTGCCGTCGAGCATCGAGCATCGGAGAAGTCCTTCGCATGAGCCGTATGGTCAGGTCGAACACTAGAAAGGCGGTGTTGACATGTCAACAGCTAGCCAAGGTGAGGCGACTGAGTTGTGGCTGCGATGGAAACGCGCTCATGAGCTGGTCCGTGCCGCCGTCATCGCCGAAACCACAGCGGCGTCCGGCCTCTCCGAGGCGGAACTGAGCGTCTTGGTCTGCCTGCACGAGTCCGGCGGGAGCCTGCGGCAGAACGCCCTCGCCGCCGCCCTCGGCTGGGACCGGACGCGGCTGTCGCACCTGCTGACCCGGATGGCCGACCGCGACTACGTGGCCCGCGACAAGGTTCCGAACGGGGTGGAGGTCACGCTACGCCCGGAAGGCATAAACACGATCAAGGCGACATTGCCGACACTGGAGATGGCCACTCGCCGCCACCTGCTGGACCGGCTCGGCCCGGACGACGCCAGAACGCTCAGGGCCATCGCCGATCGCCTCCTGTCCGGCGACGGGGACAACTGAGCCGGAGCGCCTCCCTAGCCTGCGGCTTTCACAGCGAATTTGAGCCGACCTGATAGTTCACATAAGAAAAGTGCCCTTGAGCTGGGAGGATCGGGCTTGTCTAAGGCC
>NZ_JBVJKR010000015.1:0-243270 GCF_055585125.1 Nonomuraea sp. NPDC054003 | reverse complement strand
ACAGCCGGGCACCCACGCTGACCACAGCGAGGAAATCGACCTCCAGCCGAAGACTTCAGCCGACCAACTCAAGGTCGAGAAAGATCGAGGCTAGAGCGCCTCGGTATCGGACCGCGAAGTCGCGCACCGTACCGCCAGCACGATGAGGACGACGGAAGTTCGGAGGGTACGGGTACACGCGGAAGTTCCGTGTGGAGCGTGGCGCTGAACTTCGCCCGCGCCTCCGTCTCCTCGTACAGGGCCTGCGTGGAGATGAGTGCCGCGGTCTCACTTCGGGAATTTGGCTCCCGGGCCGTAGCGCACTCCAGCGCCTCCTTTCGCGTCTCCGATCTTCTTCAGAATTTCGCGTTCGCGAAGGCTGTTGATCAGGTCGCGGGCGGCGTAGACGTGAAGATCGAAAAGGCGGCGAACACTCTGATTGGTGATGAAGCCGTATTCTTTTACGTGATCTATGACCTTCTGGTCGGTATCGTCGATCGCGCGCTGACGGTAAGTGACTGACCGAGACATGGACGCAAGGGATTCTGACCGCAGTCGATACGTCGGGAACGGTCGGCGAACGGTTCGGCTCGTGGCCTCGATGAGGCCATATTCGTCCGCCATGGTGGAAAGCACTTCCTGCGCCTCTGCCGGCGTGCGTTGAATTGTGCTCGCCAATTTCGGGGCGTCTATACTTCTGCTGTGCCGCAGATGTGACAGTGTGAGAAGAACATTCAGGTCTCGGCCGGCCCGAGCCGGCAAATCGCTCACGAAACGCGCGAGCGCCTTGTTCCCGATCCCTCCGCCGAGGGTCGCCCGAACCAGGGTGCCCTTGTCCTCGAATTGCGGTGGCTCTTTACCGACGCGTAGCATCTCGCGGTAGGCTCTATCGACTCCTTGCCCAGTGCGCTCAGCCAGCTGAAGTACGGATACCGTCTCCGTGAGAAGCCTGTTTCGCGGGGTCGATGGATACGTGAGAATGTTGGCCGGCGTCACCCCGGCGACCAGGCCGCCAGGGCTTGAGATCGCCAGACGTTCTGGTGAGTGCTCGACATCCACCGTTCCACTGGTTTCGTAAGAGCGATGGATGAACGCGTTGATGACGATCTCTCTGACAGCTTCGCCAGGGTAGTCCGTGAGTGCTAGTTGAACTCCGCCTGCCACATTGAGAGGGTGGATCTCGCGACGTGTTTCGATGGCCTCCGTCAAGATTTGGATGGCCGCTATCAAAGGCCGGTTTCCTCGCATCCGTCCGGTCGCCTCACTGCCCGAGGTCGGCCTGAACTGGTAGGAGTAACCGTAGCTGGGAACGACCCTGCCGATAAGCGACTCATCGCCCAGCAGAAGCACGCCTGCGTTGGTGATGCTCCCGTCGGACGCGATCAGCCTCAACGACTCCAGGAGTGCCTTGTTCGGTAGGTCTGCCAAGTTGTCGCGTCCGCTTGCCGTCAAGATCTGACGAAGTCTTTCGAATTCGACCGCGCTGAGATCCGAGATGCCGACGCTGGACGAGTCGGCCGACCAGTCCACCTGGCCTCGGGCGATCATCACTTCGCGTTGTTGATCCGGGGGATACGGCAGGCACTCTTTTCCCAGGCGGCGAGTCGACAGCCCTGCGGCATTGCTGTGCGGCATGACGCCCTCCGGAACCGTGATCAGTATCAGGCGGACACCGTCGACCGTCACATCTTCAACGAAGGGCGTTATCGGGGGGCGTGTACGATCAAATATGCCTTTGCGTATCGAGTCCACGCTGTAACTCAGCGGCACTCCTCGAAGCGCGTTCAGCCGACTCGTCGCTTTGTCGTCAACGCCCAGTACAACCGTCCCGCCGCGGGCATTCACAAAACATACGAGAGCATCGGCGAGCAGATTGTAAGTGGATTTTTGAGATTCTCCTGGAAGCTCGAAGTCGAGCGTCTCCGTTTCCAGGGCATCCGCTGCCACACCGTCCCCCACGACGGCCAGTGCTTGCAACGCTTCCCGCTGATCCACCTACTGAGCGTAACTGAGAAGTGCTGCTGAATCAACACTTCTCAGTTGGTTCTCAGTAGTCATGCCGGTGATCCGCGGCGGTGACGCCGGTACCGGGGCGCCATGCCAGCATCCGCGCGGTCATGGTCGCCGCGTCGACGATCAGTGACCGGCAGGTTTAGCGGCAACCATCTTCGGTATCCGCACCTGGGACTTACCCGCGCCTCAGGGGCAGTCAGCACCGACGGGGAGAGACGATGCACATCAGCGACAACGGGCCCCGGCCGAACGCCTTCGATATCGAAGCGGCTACGCGGCAGAACGAGAACTACCGAACCACCGCATGGACCGGGAAGTATCTGCAGGTCACCCTGATGTCCATCCCGGTCGGTAAGTCGATCGGCCTCGAAGTCCACCCGGAGACCGACCAGTTCCTTCGTCTGGACGCGGGGCAGGGCACCTGTGTCATGGGCCAGGCCAAGGATCGGCTGGACTTCCAGCAACAGGTCTCCGACGGATGGTCGATCCAGGTCCCGGCCGGCACCTGGCACGACGTGATCAACACCGGTGACGAGCCACTGCGCCTCTACGCGATCTACGCCCCGGTCCACCACTCGCGCGGCATCGTCCAGCCTTCGAGCACCGACGCCGAGCGCGACGAATCGCTCGGCGTGGACGAACCTCCCGCCTGGACTGCGCAGCCCCAGGACCGCGTCCCCGACCAGCATGACACCCACTGAAATTGATCAGTAACTGAGAAGTGCTGCTGAATCAACACTTATCAGTAGTCATGCCACCCGGCGCACCCGTACCGCCAGCACGATGAGGACGACGGGAAGGAACGTGAACAGCGCCCATGTGAGCGTGATCGGATCGGCAGGGGACCGGGTGCATCCGAGCAAGGGCATCCAGGTCATCATCAGGTCGGCGGCCAGCAGGGGCACCAGCGTCAGCCAGCCCACAGCCCGGCCCAAAAGCCGGTGACCGGTGCGGGCCAGCAGCGCCCATAGGGCGAAGCCCAGCGCGACCACCAGCGGCTGCGGGAGCAGGATCACCATGGCCATGGCAGGCCCGAGCAGGATTTCCTCCAGGGCGCCGAAGCAGGAGCCGTCCATGACGATCATCCCGTACTCGGCCGTACCGGCGGCGAGGACCACCACCGTCTGAGGAACGCTCACCAGCAGCAGAGCCACGCCCCACATGACCAGCGGCCACCGCCAGCGCAGCGGACGAAGCTCGCGCTGTCCTTCCTGATGGACGGCTCGGCCGAGCGTCAGCACGAGTGCCGCCGTGGCAAGGCAGGCGACGGCGAGCAGCAGCAGATCGATGTCGTCCCAGGGGAGGGACCCCAGAGCCCCGCCATGGAGGTCGACCGGTCTGCCGAGAGCGACCTGGACGGTGACATAGTGCTGGATCTCCTCCGCACTCGGGCTGCCGAGCCCGGAGACCGGCGGCACGGCGGCGGCCACGGCGAGCAGCGTCAGCAGCGCGGCCCCGGCCCGCGAAGCCCAACGTTTACGGCGCAGCGCCACCACGGGGACCACCAGCAGGACGGCGATGACCGCGCCGGCGACGACGTTCGCGGTCTTGGGCACGATGACCGCGGGGGCCAGCGGCATGAGGATCGCCAGGGCGGATAAGGCGGGCACGGAGGTTTTTGACGACACCACCGACGCGTTTATCGCTCGCGAGGGGATCATGTCAAACCGCCTCGAAGCCCCTCTCCGACCAGCACCTGTCAGGCTTTTCCCGACAAATCATCAATAACAGCATCATTGCATTGCAATTCCGGCATTGCCGGGAGGGGATTTGCGTCGCTACAACCCTCTTTGAGCAACTGGAGGGGTGTATGTCGGGGATGACTGGCCGGCGCGTGGTCCGGCTGATGGCGGCGGCTGCCGGGGGAGCGGTCGTGGCGGGGATCGTGGTCGGGGGTGCGGCGCGGCTGCTGATGAGCCTGATCGCGATCGCGGCGGCGGAACAGAGCCAGTTCAGCCTGATGGGGACGGTGGGCGTCTTCATCGCGTTCACGGTGCTCGCCGTGCCGGCGGCGGTGACCGGTGCCGCGCCGAGGGTGGTGCGGGTGGCGGGGCGGTGGGTGACCGCGGCCGTGACCGGGTTCGGGGTGGCGTCCACCGGGTTCGCCGACGGCGCCGCGGTCATTCTCGCGCCCGACGGGCGCATGACGTACATCGCGATGGTGGTGGTCGGGTTCGGCGCCGTCGTGGTGGCTCATGGCCTGTTCGCCCAGTACGTCACGCGGCGCCTGGCCGGAGCTCCCTCGCGACAGGCGGCCGTCTGACGGGTGGTCGTCTTCAGCGCCACCTCGCCGAGCGATGCGAGCGCGGCGCATCGTCGGAGATGCGTCAACGGCGGGTGGCGAGCTCGTTCAGCGTCTGGGTGACGCGGTGCAACCAGTCGGCGATGACCTCCAGCTCGGCCTCCGAGTAGCGCTCGTGCATCGCGAGCATGGCCTGGGCGATGCCGAGCTGGTCGCCGGTGGCGGGGCCGGGCTCGGGCTCGGTGGCGGGGCGGACGATCACCTTGCGCCGGTCGTCGGGGTGGCGGTCGCGGGCGACGAGGCCGCGGGCCTCCAGCCGGTCGATCAGCGCGGTGACCGACCCGGTGGCCAGCCTGAGCCACTGGGCGATCTCGCCGGGGGTCATGGGGCCCTGGATGCGGAGCAGCGCGTACGCCTGGAAGTCGGTGGGGTTGAGGTCGAGGCCCAGCGACATGGTGTGGAGCAGCCGGACGAGCCCGGTCGCGAGGCGCTGCCCGTCCTGCTGGATGTCGAGATAGAGGCGCTCGCGGGATCCGGAGCGCGAGGTGTCCATCTTTCTCCCTACCGGCCGGCGCGGTGTCGCCCGTCATTGTAGGGGCAGCTCAGGGGGGCGGTGTGGGGGCCCGTTCGCGTCATGTATCTTGATTTTCAAGTAGCTTGATTATCGAGGGAAGGCGCAGGATGTCCGTTCACGACACCCGCACGCGGACCGGTACGGAGCGCCGTCATGCCCGGCCGCGGCGGCACCGAGCCTGGTACGGCGCGGCCGTGCTGATCGCCGTGGTCTGGCTGTTCGGAGCCGGCCCGCTCGGCATGTTCATGGGCAAGCTGACCGAGGTGCAGACCAACGACCAGTCTGCCTTCCTGCCCATCGGCGCCGAGTCCACGCAGGTCCAGGAGGCGCGCGAGGCCTTCGAGGAGAGCGACGCGGTGCCCGCCTTCGTCGTCTACTCGGCCGACCAGCCGCTCTCCCGGGAACGGCTGGCCGAGATCGCCCAGGACGCGCAGCGGATCTCCGCCGAGCCCTGGATCCAGGGCAAGGTCGCCGGGCCCATCCCGGGGACCGAGGACCCGAGCGTCGCCCAGCTCGTCGTGTCGATCAGCGACCAGGTCGAGGCCGACGTCGCCGTCGACGAGCTGCGCGCCCTGCTCGGTGACAGCGCGGCCCAGGGCACGACCGTGCAGGTCGCCGGGCCCGCCGCGCTGGGCGCCGACCTCGGCGCGGCGTTCGGCGGCATCGACGGCACGCTGTTGCTCGTGGCGCTCGGCGCGGTGCTGGTCATCCTCATCGCCGTCTACCGGTCGCCGCTGCTGCCGCTCGTGGTCATCGTCTCCGCCATGCTCGCGCTCGTGCTGGCCGCCTTCGTCGTCTATCTGATGGCCGACGCGGGCTGGATCGAGCTGAACGGGCAGAGCCAGGGCATCCTGTTCATCCTGGTCGTGGGCGCGTGCACGGACTACGCCCTGCTGCTGGTCGCGCGCTACCGGGAGGCGCTGTACGAGAAGGAACGGCCGATCGACGCCATCAGGGTGGCGGTGCGCGGCACCGTCGAGCCCATCGTCGCCTCCGGCGGCACCGTCATCCTCGGCGTGCTCTGCCTGCTGGCCAGCAACCTGGCCTCGAACCGCGGGCTGGGCCCGGTGGCCGCGCTCGGCATCGCCGCCGCCCTCGTCTCCGCGCTCACGTTCCTGCCCGCGGTGCTCCTGCTGCTCGGCCGGGCCGCGTTCTGGCCGCTGTTGCCGCGTACCGGCGACCAGGAGGCCGACGCCGACTCGACCGCCGCCATCGTGCGCCGTCACCGGCTGTGGGGCCGCGTGGCCAGGTCCGTGGAACGGCGGCCGCGCGCGTACTGGGTCATCACGGTGGTGGCGCTGGCCGCGGCGGCGGCGTTCGTGCCGCAGTTCAAGGCCGAGGGCACCTCGCAGCTGGACGTGTTCCGCACCGAGGTCGAGTCCGTCGCCGGGCAGCGGACGCTGGAGCGCGGCTTCGGCTCCGCCGGCTCGGCCACGCCCGCCACCATCCTCACCTCGGCCGACCAGGCGGAGCAGGTCAAGGCCGCCGCGGAAGGGGTGGCGGGCGTCACCGAGGTCACCCGGGTGGACAAGGTCGTGGACGGGCGGACGCTGCTGCACGCCACGCTCGGCGAGCCCGCCGAGTCGACCGCCGCCGTCGAGGTCGTCCGCGACCTGCGGGCCGCCGTGCACGCGGTGCCGGGAGCGGACGCGCAGGTCGGCGGCACTGCGGCGGTCACCCTGGACACGCTCGACACCTCGGCGCGCGACCTGCGGGTGGTGATCCCGCTCGTGCTGCTCGTCGTGCTGCTGGTCCTGATCGCGCTGCTGCGCTCGCTGGTGGCCCCGCTGGTGCTCATCGCGACCACGGTGCTGTCCTTCGCCACCGCCCTGGGCGTCGGCGCGCTGATCTTCAACCACGTGCTCGACCTGCCGGGCGCCGATCCGGCGGTGCCGCTGTTCGCCTTCGTCTTCCTGGTGGCGCTGGGCATCGACTACAACATCTTCCTGATGACCCGGGCCAGGGAGGAGACGATCCGGCACGGCGAGCGCGAGGGCACCCTGCGCGCCCTCACGCTCACCGGCGGCGTCATCACCTCGGCCGGCGTGGTGCTGGCGGCGACGTTCGCGGCGCTTGCCGTGCTGCCGCTGCTGTTCCTGATCCAGCTCGCCTTCCTGGTGGCCTTCGGCGTCCTGCTGGACGCGCTGATCGTGCGCTCGCTGCTGGTGCCCGCGCTGTCGCTGGACATCGGCCGCCGCATGTGGTGGCCGAGCCGCCTGTCCCGCTAGACCGCCGGGCGGGGGCGGAAGACCTTCCGTACGCCGGCCGCGATCCAGATCGTGGCCAGGGCGGCGTACAGGGACAGGATGGCGGGGGCGAAGGCGGAGGTGGCGACCGCGACGGCGATCGTCACCGCGAGCGCCCCCGCCCAGACGGCCAGGATGCGCCGGCCGGCCGCCGAACCGGTGTGTACGGCCTCCTGGACCGGGGTGACCAGGGCCATGGTCGCCACGCCGGCGGTGCCGAGGACATCGAGGCCGAGTCCGATGCCCAGGCCGAGCATGACCGCGCCGGCCACCGGCAGGGCCAGGCACAGCAGGGACACCCGGCCCGCCGCCCCCTCGAACAGCAGGCGGGTGGCCTTGGCCCTGGCCAGCCGGAGCGTGGTCCAGGACTCGGCCACCCACGCCGCCCAGTGCAGCAGCGCGCTGATCACGAAGACCGCGATGACCGGCGGCAGCGCGGGCAGCAGGAACAGCAGCCGCCAGCTCACCCGGAACCGCAGCTTCGCCAGCAGGCGGTAGACGGGGTTGCGCTGCTTCAGCGCGTACACCAGGAGGTCCCTGGCCGCGTCGAAGCCCGGGTCCAGGCGGAGCACCTCGCGGAAGGACTCGGCGGCGGTCCTCGGGTCGCCGGCGGCCAGCGCGGCGCGGCCGTAGGCCCAGTGCGCCAGCGCGCTCTCCGGGTCGTTGCCGACGGCCTGGGCGGCGACGGTCCTGGCGTGCTCGTTCTGACCGAGCATGATCAGGGCGATGGCCAGCAGACTGGCCAGCTCGGCGTGCTGCGGGTCCAGCCCCAGGCCGCGGCCGGCGGTCTCGGCCATCTGGGGCCAGTCGTGCCTGGTCATGTGGACGCGCGCCAGCAGCTCCCAGGACGGGGCGTGCTCGGGTGAGAGCGCCAGCCCGGCGACGACCGCGCGGACCGCCTCGTCGACCAGCCCCGCCTGGAAGTGCACCTGGCCGGAGAGGTAGTGCGGAACGTAGTGGTCGGGCGCGAGCCGCACCCCCTCGCGCGACTCCTCCAGCGCCTCGTCCGTACGGTCCTGCTGGACCAGCGCCAGGCCGAGCAGCGCGTGCGCGCCGGCGTGCTGGGGCTCCTCGGTGAGGACTCCGCGCAGCTCCCGCTCGGCGTCCGCCGGGCGGCCCATCTGCAGTAACAGCCGTGCCCGCTCCAGCGAGTCGCGGACCGTCACCATGTGCGCTGGATGTACGGCATGAGGTCGTCCCAGGCGCCCGACTCGTTGGCGTGCATCACGTAGTTGCGTGCGGTCGCCATCCACTCCCGCACGGACGTGGGCCTGGCCGTCTTGGCCGCGGCCAGCAGGTCGCGGGTCGACAGCGGGACCGGCCGGCCCGCGCGGATCGACTCCTGCAGCTTGGCCTCGACCGCCCGGTCCACCACGCCCTTGAGGTCGGCGCCGACGAACTGGTCGGTGACCTTGGCCACCGCGCCGAAGTCGACCTCCGCCAGCGGCTTGTCGCGGCACAGGATGCGCAGGATCGCCGCGCGCGCGTCCGCGTCCGGCGGCGGTACGAAGACGAGCTGG
Organism: Nonomuraea sp. NPDC054003; assembly: GCF_055585125.1. NCBI lineage: Bacteria > Bacillati > Actinomycetota > Actinomycetes > Streptosporangiales > Streptosporangiaceae > Nonomuraea > Nonomuraea sp. NPDC054003. Next base: position 234,696 of record NZ_JBVJKR010000015.1, on the reverse strand, counting down.
TCGAACCGGCCCGGCCGGCGGAACGCCACGTCGATGTACCAGGGCGCGTTCGTGGCGGCCAGCACCAGCACGCCCTCGTTGGCGTTCTGGTCCACGCCGTCCAGCTCCGCCAGGAACTGGTTGACGAGCTGCCGGTTGTGCGTCTGGCGCATGTCGGAGCGGCGCGCCGCCAGCGCGTCCACCTCGTCGAAGAACAGCACGCACGGCCGGTGGCGGCGGGCCAGGTCGAACGTGGCGCGCAGGTTCCGCTCGCTGGAGCCGACGTACATGTCGAGGATGTCGGCCAGGCCGACGCTCACGAACGCCGCGCCGAGCTCCCCGGCGGCGGCCCTGGCCAGGTGCGTCTTGCCGGCTCCCGGCGGCCCGTACAGCAGGACACCGCCGCCGGCGCGCTTGCCGAACGCGGCGAACAGCTCGGGCTGCTGCATCGGCAGCAGCAGCTTGACCCGGAGCGCCTCCTTGACCTCGTCCATCCCGGCGACGTCGGCGAAGCTGAAGCCGGACCGCTCGACCTCCGCGGTCGAGCGCTCGTGGGTGACGGACGAGGGCGCCATGTACGCGGGCGGGGCGGGCGGGTTTCCCGCGGGCGGCCCGGCGGGTTCCGCGACCACCGGTGGCGAGGCCACCAGGCGGCCCGCCAGGTCGGCGTCCGCGACGGACGGGTCACGCGAGACCGCCTCGTGGTAGCGGTAGGCCGCCTTGTGCAGGTCGCCCTCACCCAGCAGGGCGCGGGCCGCCAGCACGCCCACCTTCGGCGGGTACCCGCCCTCGGCCAGCAGCGGCTCCAGCGCCGACAGCGCCTCTCCGTACGAGCTCTGCCGGACGAACGCCTCGGCCAGCCCGGCCACGATGTCCGGGTCCTTGGGCGCGAGCACGAGCGCGGCACGGAACTCGGCCTCCGCGTCGGCGAGATATCCCTTGCCCAGCAGCTGCTCTGCCAGGTGCCGGCGCAGTGGGAGGTTGTCCGGGGAGAGGCGCGCGGCCTCGCTGAGCGCCCTCAAACCGGGGTCGTCGACCACGTGCCGGGTCCCTTCTGTCGCGATTCCGGTGGTTCAGAACTACGTAAGCTACCGAAATCGGGACAGGACCTCAGCCCTTGTCGCGTGTGGCGCCGCTCAGCACCTGGTCGATGCGGGCCGCCAGTTCCACGTCCTTGGGCGTGACGCCGCCCGCGCTGTGCGTCCAGAGGCGGAAGCGGACGCCGCTGTCGGTGCGGTCGATGTCCGGGTGGTGGTTCATCTCCTCCGCCTCGTTCAGCACCGCCTCGCTCAGCCAGCCGAAGCTGTCGGGCGTGATCGGGACGTCCTTGACCAGGGCGTTCCCCTCGCTGTGCCAGCCTTCCAGCGCGACCAGCGCGGTGTCGATCTCGTCACGGTTGAGCAGTTCGGTCATGATGTGCTCCCTGCGGTAAGTGGCCGTCACCCTTGGCGTACCACCGGAACGGACCTTCACACACCGGGTAGATTGGCCGCCCATGCGAAGCTTCCGCGTCGTGACGGCGGCGGCGGTGCTCACGGCCGCCGCGGGCTGCGCCGCCCAGGAGAGCGCCGCCCCGCCGTCGGTCCCCACGCCCACCACGGCGCCCACCACGGCGCCCACCACCGCGTCCCCCGCCCCGGAACCCAGCCCCGACCTGCCCGATCCGGACGAACGCATCCCGAGGGATCCGGCGAAGCTGGCCGCGGCGCTGGAGAAGACCACCGAGGCCCTCGCCGAGGCCATTGACGGCTGGGACAAGAAGCGGGAGCCGCCCGAGGACGTCGAGCTCCTCGCCCTCCACCACCAGCGCATCCACCGGTTCGCCGCGCGCAACCCGGAGATCGCCGAGAAGGCGTTCGCCCGCCTGCCCGAGCGGCTGGCCGCCGGAGCCAGGGACGACACCCGGGCCATCCGCGAGCTGCTGGCCCTCGCCCACCCCGTCAAGAGCACGTCGGTCATCAGGACCCGCGACGCCCGCCCCGCCGCCGAGCTGCTCCGCTACTTCAAGCAGGCCGAGCGCCGCTTCGGCGTGGAGTGGGAGGTGCTGGCGGCGGTCATGTTCGCCGAGACGAAGTTCGGCCGGGTCAGGTCGGCCAGCCACGTCGGCGCGCAGGGGCCGATGCAGTTCATGCCCGCCACCTGGAAGGCGTACGGGATGGGCGGCGACGTCCAGGACCACCGCGACGCGGTCATGGCCGCCGCCAACTACCTGCGCGCCACCGGCGCGCCCCGCGACTACGGGCGCGCGCTGCACGCCTACAACCCCTCCCAGCGGTACGTGAACGCCATCCAGTCGCACGCCCGCCAGATCAAGCGGGATCCGGTGAACTACTACGTCTACTACAACTGGCAGGTGTACGTGATCACCACCAAGGGGGAGCGGCGCGTCACCGGCCCGTCAGAGGGCTGACCGGACCGCCTCCTCGGTGCGGGCGACCACGGCGGCGCCGTCGGCGGCGGTGATGATCGGGCGCTGGATCAGGATCGGATGGCCCGCCAGCGCGCCGATCCAGCGGTCGCGGCTCTCCGGGGCGCGCGGCCAGGTCTCCAGGCCCAGCTCGGCGGCGACCGGCTCGCCGTGGCGGGTGATGTCCCACGGCTCCAGCCCCAGCCTGGCCAGCACGTCGCGGAGCTCCTGCTCGGTCGGCGGGTCGTCCAGGTAGCGGCGGACGGTGTAGCCGGCCTGCTCGGCGTCCAGGATCGACAGGGCGGCGCGGCACTTCGAGCAGTCGGGGTTGATCCAGATCTCGATCATTTCGGCAGTCCCGTGAGAGCGAAGAACTCGGCCCGGGCGCGGGCGTCGTCACGCAGCGTACCGAGCAGCGTGGAGGTGAGGGTGCGCGATCCGGGAGCCTGCACGCCGCGCAGCGTCATGCACGTGTGGTCGGCCTCGATGACGACGCCGACCCCCTCGGGGTCGAGCTGGTCGTGCAGCCACCCGGCCACCTGGCGGGTCAGCCGTTCCTGCACCTGGGGGCGGCAGGCGAAGTGCTCCACGACCCTGGCCAGCTTCGACAGCCCCACGATGCGCTTGCCCGGCAGGTAGCCGACGTGCGCGAGCCCGGTGAACGGCAGCAGGTGGTGCTCGCAGATCGACCGCAGGGGGATGGACCGTACCAGGACGAGCTCGTCGTAGCCCTCGTCGTTGGGGAAGGTGGTCAGTTCGAACGGGCGCGGGCTCAGCATCTCGGCGTACGCGTGCGCCATCCGGCGCGGGGTCTCGCGCAGGCTCTCCTCGTCGGTGTCGACGCCCAGCGCCGCCAGGAACCGCTCGGCCGCGTGCTCGGCCTCGGCCAGGTCCATCAAGGGACCACCTCCTATTTTCACCAACAAGTGTTAGTCATATCCCCATATTTGGTCAATAGTGACCTGTTTCGCCAGCGGTCTTGGGTGTTAACCTGACGGCGTGACGATGTCGGAGCAGGCCCGTGCGGCCGTCGCGGTGCTCAGCGACGACCTGCGGCGGCGCATGTACGACTTCATCAGGCGCGCCGACCGGCCCGTCACCCGCGACGAGGCCGCCGAGAGCGTCGGCATCTCGCGCAAGCTCGCCGCCTTCCACCTCGACAAGCTGGTCGCGGTCGGGCTGCTGTCCGCCGGATACGGACGTCCGGGGGAGCCGCGCCCGGTCGGCCGGGCGCCCAAGGTCTACCAGCCCACCGGCCTCGACGTGCGGGTCAGCATCCCGCCGCGCGAGCACGAGCTGCTCGCCGGCATCCTCCTGGAGGGCCTGCGCGTCCAGGGCCCGGAGGAGACGGGCCGCGAGGCCGCGCTCCGCGCCGCCGCAGCACGCGGGCGCGAGCTGGGTGCGGCCGAGCGCGACCGGGCCAAGCCGGGCAGGCTGGGCGCCGAGCGCGCGCTGACGTGCGCCGGGCAGGTGCTCGAACGCCACGGGTTCGAGCCCGTACGAGCGAGCCCGACCCTGCTGCGGCTGCTCAACTGCCCCTTCCACCCGCTGGCCGCCAAGGACCCCGATCTGGTGTGCGCGATCAACCACGCGTTCCTGGCCGGGTTCCTCGAAGGGCTGGACGCGTCCACCGCCGAGGCCGTGCTGGCCCCGCGGCCGGGCGCCTGCTGCGTCGAACTGAGAGGAGCCTGACCGATGACCTACGTGATCGCCGGCGGCGGCCTGGCCGCCGCCAAGGCCGCGGAGGCGCTGCGCGAGCAGGGCTACGACGGCCGCCTGGTCCTGGCGGGGGCGGAGCCGCACCTGCCGTACGAACGTCCCCCGCTGTCGAAGTCCTACCTGCAGGGCAAGTCCGAGCGCGACAAGATCTTCGTCCACGACGCGGCCTGGTACGCCGAACAGCAGGTGGAGGTGCTGACCGGCACCTCGGTCACCGCCGTCGACCGCGCCGCCCACCAGGTCACCCTGTCCGACGGCGCGCGGCTCGACTACGCCAAACTCCTGCTGGCCACCGGCGCCACCCCGCGCCGCCTCCCGGGCGACGCCCTCTACCTGCGGTCGGTCGACGACAGCGAGCGCATCCGCGACGTGCTGGCCCGCGCCTCCCGGGTGGTGATCATCGGCGCCGGCTGGATCGGCCTGGAGGTGGCCGCCGCCGCCCGCGCCGCCGGCGTGGAGGTGACCCTGCTGGAGTCCGACGGCGCGCCGCTGCTGCGCGTCCTCGGCCCGCGGCTCGGCGCCGCCTTCGCCGACCTCCACCGCGACCACGGCGTCGACCTGCGGCTCGGCGTCAAGGTGGAGGAGATCGCGGGAGGCGTCCGGCTGGCCGACGGCACCCGCGTCGAGGCCGACGCCGTCATCGCCGGCATCGGCGTCGAGCCCGACACCCGGCTCGCCGTCGCGGCCGGGCTCAAGGTCGACGACGGCGTGGTGGTCGACGCCTCGCTGCGCACCTCCGACCCCGACGTCTTCGCCGCCGGCGACGTGGCCCGCGCCTACCATCCGCTGCTCGGCACCCACATCCGGGTCGAACACTGGGCCAACGCGCTCAACCAGCCGGCCGTCGCCGCCGCCGCGATGCTGGACAGGGAGGCGTCCTACGACCGGCTGCCCTACTTCTACACCGACCAGTACGACCTGGGCATGGAGTACACCGGCTACGTCCGCCCCGGCGAGGCCGACGACGTGGTGATCCGCGGTGACCTGGACTCCCGCGAGTACATCGCGTTCTGGCTGGCGGAGGGCAGGGTCGTGGCCGGCATGAACGTCAACGTCTGGGACGTCACCGACGACATCAAGACCCTGATCCGCGCCGCGGCCCCGGCCGACCGCGCCAAGCTGGCCGACCCGGCCGTCCCCCTCACCGAGACCCTGGCATGACGAGACGGCCGGGAAGCCAGGGCTACCCTGGCTTCCCGGCCGCCCGCGTCACACGGTGATGGCGATCTTCGATCGGGCGTGCCGTTCCTCGAAGTGACGCAGGGCGTCGGGGGCCTCGCCCAGCGGGTACGCGCACTCGACGTGCGGGCGGACGGCGCCGGACTCGATGAGCTCCTTCAGCGTGGCCAGGTTGCCGGCGCTCCGGCCGGCGACGGACGACCGGAGCGTACGGTCGCCGAACGGCGACATCACGACGGCCCGGAGGATGCGGTCCATGGGGCCGAGCCACGTGCCGCCGCCTCCGGAGGAGAGCACGAGCACGCCGCCCGGGTTCAGCAGGCGCGTCAGCTCCCGCAGCGGCCGGTTGCCGACCAGGTCGAGGATCACGTCGAAGCGCCGCCCCGCCTGAGCGAAGTCGGCACGGGTGTAGTCGATCACCTCGTCCGCGCCGAGCGACCGGACCAGCTCGACGTTCCTCGTCCGGCACACCCCGGTGACCTCGCCGCCCAGCGCCTTGGCGACCTGCACCGAGAACGTGCCGACGCCCCCGGAGGCGCCGTTGACCAGGACCGACTGCCCGGCCCGCAGCCTGCCCGCGTCGCGCAGGCCCTTCAGCGCGGTGTTGCCCGCGACGGGGACCGCGGCCGCCTCCTCGAAGCTCAGCCCGCCGGGCATGGCCGCCAGGAACTTCTCCGGCACCCGCGCGTACTCGGCGTAGGCCCCGGCCACGACCTCGCCGTACACCGCGTCACCCGGCCCGAACCGCGTCACGCCGGGCCCCACCGCCTCCACCACGCCGGCCAGGTCGTGGCCGGGCACCCGATGCCGGGGCCGCCGCGGGCCCAGCACCAGCCGGGCCGCGTACGGCACGCCCCTGGTGGTGACCAGGTCGCCGAAGTTGACCGACGAGGCGCGCACCCGTACCAGCACCTCGCCGTCACCGGGCACCGGCCGGTCCACCTCTCCGATCCCTAAGATCCCGGGCGGGCCGTACGCCCGCTGCACGATCGCCTTCATGCCTTCCTCCTCCGTGCCCGGACGAACCCGTTGATCGAGTCGTTGACCGCCATGAGGACCACGACGATCACGACCACCCACGTCACCACGCCCTCGGGCCAGCCCATGGCCTCCAGGAACGCGTCGTTCAGCAGCGCCCCGCCCGCCGTCACCCACACGCCGAGCACGACGAACGCCAGTCCCATCACCGCGTGCGCCACCGCCTGGGGGACGCCCCAGCCCACGTAGTAGCCGACCAGGTCGAAGCCGATCCGTACGGCGGCGAAGACCACCGCCAGGTACAGCCAGCCGGACTCCCACAGCCCCGGCGAGATCACCGGGACCGGCCCGTAGAGCTGGACCAGCACCAGCAGGCAGATCAGCACCGTCGCGACCGAGGTGCCGCCGATCAGCGACGTGCGGTCGATCCGCCGCGCGGGCAGCTCGGGCAGCGTGGCCGGATCCCACCGGGCCGGCCGCCTGTCGCGCATCGACGGCGCCCGCTGGACGGCCGCGAACACCAGCGTCACCCAGAACGCGACGTGCATCGCCACCGTCAGCGTGGTCCCGGTCGCCTCCCACAGCGCCCGCCCGGCGGGCCCGCCCCGCGCGAACCCCACCACGCTCGCACCCAGGAACACCAGCGGGACGGCGGTCGTCAGCAGCGTCTTCAGCAGGCGCGTGTAGCTCAGGTAGAGCGCGGGCCCGATCAGATGGAGCGGCCGGCCCGCGTACTCGGCGGCCAGCCGGGCCGGGTCGCCGAGCGCGGCGAGCGCCTCCACCTCGGCCCGCGACTCGTCCTCGCCCGTCCGGAGCCGCACCTCGACGGCGTCCGCGATCGAGGAGCGCAGCTCCAGCTCGATGTCGCGGCGCTGCCCTTCGGGGATGCCGCGCAGCGCCTCGGCGACGTAGCGGTCGGTGAGCGTGGTCATTCGTCGTCCCTGAGCTTGGTGAAGGCGGTGTGCAGCTCGTCCCAGTCGCGGGACAGGATGTCGGCCAGCTCGGCCCCGTCGGGGCTGGTCACGTAGTACTTGCGCGGGCGCGACTCGTCGGTGTTCCACTCGGCGGTCAGCAGTCCCTGCTTCTCCAGCCGGCGCAGCAGCGGGTAGAGCGTGTTGGCGTCGACCGCGAACCCGCAGCTCTCCAGCGTCTCCAGCAGCGCGTAGCCGTAGCCGGGGCGGCGCAGGATCAGCAGGCAGGCCAGCACGATGGTGCCGCGCCGGATCTCCTGGCGGTGCGTGGCCAGTACGTCATCCTCTATCACGTCTCACACGGTACTGTGTGGCACACAGTACGGACAAGAGGGAAATTCCCGGCAGGCCGCGGACGTTGATCAGGTCATGACCCAAGGACCGGCGCCTCGGCCCCTCTCTGACGAAGCCCTCTCCGACCTGCTCGGCAAGCAACGGTTCGGCACGCTCGCCACCGTCAAGCGCAGTGGCCACCCCCATCTGACGACCATGCTCTACAGCTGGGATCCCGAAGCCCGCATAGCGCGGTTCTCGACGACGGCCGACCGGATCAAGGTCCGGCATCTGCGGCACAACCCGCGCGCGGCGCTGCACGTGCAGGGCGGCGACGTGTGGTCGTTCGCCGCCGCCGACGGCGAGGCCGAGGTCTCCGACATCACGACGGTTCCGGGCGACGCGGTGGGGCGGGAACTGCTCGCGATGATCCCGGAGGACGCGAGGCCCGAGGACGGGGACGCGTTTCTGGAGCAGTTGGTCGCCGAGCGCCGGATGGTCATCCGCCTGAAGGTGGACCGGTTGTACGGAACCGCGCTCGACATCGACGGTTAGGACCTGTCGCGTCCGGCAGCGGCTCTCATTGATCCACAACCGGCTTCCAAGGCCGGCCGGAGATCCTTTCGGGTGTCCTACCACGAAAGGAGATGACCGGATGAACAGAAAGCGCAAGGCCGTCATGGTCATGGCCATGTTCTTCGCGGTCGGCGCCGCGAGCCTGATCAGCGCCGGCCCCGCTGCGGCCATGCCGCCGAACTGCGACTTCTATGTGTGCGAGGGGCAGGGCGGCGGAGGAGGCGGCGGCGGCACCCCCGGGGGTGGCGGCACCCCCGGTGGCGGTGGCGGCGGTGGTGGCGGCGGGACCCCCGACGGCGGTAGCGGAAGCCCCGACGGCGGGACCGGCGGCGGCGACCGATACCCCGATGGACCGCCCCCCTGGGACATCTGCGACATTGAGCGCAACGCCCCAGGATGTCGCTGAACGCAGACTAAGAGCACGTAACGCGTTCATCGTCGCGGCCTAGCGATACGCGGAGAGTGCGAACCCCTCCAGGGCGTCCCCACTCTCCGTCGCGGTCACCGTACGCGCAGGTCGGCGAAGAGCGCGCGGTGGTCGGAGCCCGGCACGTCGTGGACCCGCGTCGCCACCGCCGCGCCGCGGCCGTCGGTCAGCACGTGCGAGATGGCCACCAGCGGCGGCAGCACCCGATTCGGCCAGGTCGGCGCCAGCCCGTTCCCGGTGGCCGCCGCCGCGTCGGTGTAACCGGTGCCGAGCAGCCGCCGGAACACGACATGGTCCAGCGTCGCGTTGAAGTCGCCGGCGAGGACGCGCGGCGGACCCTCGGCCTGGGCGGGCGGCAGGTTCGAGAGCCCCGCCTCCCACTCGTCCACGGTCCACGGCACCGGCGCCACCGGGTGCACGACCACCACTTCCACGGCCGGGCCGCCGGGCAGCGCCACCTGCGCCACCGGCATGTGGTGCCCCACCCGCCGGAACAGCCCCGAACGCTCGCGCAGCGGGTGACGCGCGTAGATGCCGCTGCCTTCCGGCCCGCGCGGCATCGGCTGGGTGACCTCGTACGGCAGCAACTCCTTCAGCCCGGCCGCCGTCAGGCGCTCCCGCGCCGCCCAGGTCAGCTCCTGCACGCTGAACACGTCCACGTCGAGCTTCCGTACGAGGTCGACGATCACCTGGGCGTCACCCCGGCCGCCGTTGAGGTTCGCGGTCAGCAGCCGCAGCGGCCGTCCCCCGGCGGGCGCCTCTCCCGCGACGGCGCGCGGCACCACCAGCCAGGCCAGGCAGACGCAGACCGCCAGCAGGACCGCCACGGCCGCCCGGCTCCTGGCCCACAGCGCGCACGCCAGCGCCACGAGCGCCGCCACCCCGAAGTACGGAGTGAACGACACCAGCGGCACCAGGAGGAACCCGGTCTCCAGCCCGCCCAGCCGCATCGCCGTCCCGGCCGCGAACACCACCGCCACCACGACGGTCAGCCGCGCCGTCCGGGCCCGCCGCGGCCGGGCCCGCACCGGCCCCTCCACAACCTCTTGCTTGAGCACGGCCACGAATCTAGGCGGCCATTCTTAAACTCCCATGAGCGTCAGGCGGGTGCGGGCTCCTCGACCAGCGCGACGCGGACGGCCGACGGGTCGTCCCCGGTGAGCGGCACGGCGAACACCGCCGTCCGGGCGCCCGCGCCGTAGACCACGAACCGGGTCCCGTCCTCGTCCCACGTCTCCCGGATGTCCGAGGAGAGCCGCGAGGACGCCGAGCAGTACGCGGGGCTGAGGTAGAGCAGCCGCAGCGAGGTCTCCAGCGGCACGTCGCCCGGCGGCGGCACGGAGAGCGGCCCGCGCATCCGTACGAGGAAGCGCCGCGACGGCGTGAGCCAGTAGCGGTCCAGCTCCGCCGAGAGCGCCAGCAAGATCACCACCTCCACCACCACGAGCGCCGCGACCGGCGGGTGCGGCCCCGCTGTCATCGACAGGAGGCCCGCGGCGAGAAGGAGCCCCGCCCTGCCGAATCCGCGCCGGTCGGCAGGGCGGGAGTGGGCGCCGAGGCAGCCGCACGACGAGGTGGGCGCGGCGACGTGGGCGTAGCCGAGATACGCCAGGAACCCGGCGGCGAGCACGGCGGCGGCCGCGCCCTCGGCGGCGGAGTACGGCGGCAGCACCAGCGCCGCGGCCACCGCCACCTCCACCAGCCCCACGGCGACGAGCGCCGGGACCGCGCGCGCCGCGCCGACGAGCCGGGCCAGTGCGGTCTGCCCGGCCTGGGCCCGCGTCCGGCGGCTGAACAGCTTCAGCAGGCCCGCCCAGCTGAGGAAGAAGGCCAGGACGTACGGCTGCGACGCGGCGATCCCGTGCATGCGGTGCCTCCTTAGTGGGGGGAGAAGACGGTGGCGATGTCGACCTCGTTCGTGTCGGGCCGCCAGGCGCCGAGGATCTGCACGTGCTGGCTCACCTTGAGCATCGACAGGTCGGCGGTCGGCGGCGCCTGCGCCTGGATCGCGACGGACTTGCCGGGCACGACGTGGCACAGCACTTCTTTGCCGTGGTGGTCCAGGTGAAGCTTGCCGTCGGTGATGTTCTTGATGTGGCCCTTGATGTTCACGATGTTGAGCCAGACCGACTCGGCGGCGAGCATCCCGTCGGGCATCCGCACCCCGCGGGCGTAGAGGCCGTCACCCGGCTTCGCCGCCTCGAACGGGACCGGGCCGAGCTTCCACAGGCTGGTCCCGTTCACGATCCGGATGGTGTGGAACACCATGTTCGAGCCCAGGACGAGTAGCGTGTCGTCCTTGATCGTACGGATCCTGCCCTCGGCGAAATCGGGGTCGGGGGCGCCGGGTTCGGCGTCGTACGCGGTCTCCGCGAAGGCCGCCTCCGGCCCGAGCGAGCCGAGCGCGGTCGCGGCCACGACGGTGGCGCCGCCGCCGAGCACGGCGGACTTGAGCAGGTCTCTTCTGCTGGTCATCGCCGCCTCCTCAGCCGGTCGCGATCTCGCACGGCCGCAGGCCGGCGGAGAGGCTGGCGATGCGGCTGAAGGCCGCCGGGGTGAGGTCGATCAGCCGGTTGTCGGCGCAGGTGGCGCCGCAGCAGCTGCGCTCGCCGCAGAACAGGTCGGTCTGCGGCCCGCAGTCGGCGATCGTGGTGACGACGCTGGCGCCGCCGCACAGCGCCGTGGTGCGGTGGCGGAAGCCGCAGGTCCGGCGCGACAGCCCGACGCCGCACCGGTCGGGCCGGGTGATCGACCAGCAGGCGTCGGAGGTGTTGGGCCAGGCGTGCTGGAGGCTGCCGGAGTTGCAGGTGCCGCACGCTCCCTTGCCGGTGCTGCTGCACGGCCCCCACGCGGTGCCGCAGCAGAACCAGGAGACTTCGCCTGTGACGGGGCCGAGTAAGTCGGCGGGCGGGTCGGGGGACTTGCTTCGAGCCATGCGAGTTCCTCTCTACGGGTGCGCTCGCTGCTGAAGGTTTCTGACTTGATCCATGAATAACATGTAAGAATTTTTCGTCAATGCCCCGTTCCTGAAAACCCAACGCGCCCGGGTCGCCGCCTGTTGCCACGCTGGCCGCGCGGGTGAGGCGACCGTTACACTGAGTGTGCGATCCATCTCTCTCAGTGACCTCGGGAGTTCGCATGCGTAGGTCCCCTCGCTCGCTCGCCGTTCTCCTGACGGCCCTCTGCGTCGCCGTCACCCCGGTGACGCCCGCCGCGGCCGACCTTCTCGGCAAGCGCTACATCGCCTCCTACCACTCCGAGGCGGGCTGCCTCAAAGCGGGGCAGGAGGGCGTGCGCAAGCGGCAGTGGACCAAGCCCCAGTGCATCAGGTCCTTCTACGCGCTGGGCACCTGGGACCTTTGGGTGGGCTAGCGCCCGCCGTCCGGTGGCAGGCGCGCGGCCCCCACCTCGCCGGGATGGCCGCCGCGCTGCTGCTGGCGGTGCTGGTGACCAGGGCCGCGGTGACGCTGCCGGAATGGGGGCGGCTCTCCTCCGGCGCGGCGCTGATGACGGCCGAGGTGACCCGGCTGGTGGTGGGCCTGCCGGTGTGCGTCGTCGGGGTGCTGCTCCTGGCCGACCGCTACGCCCGCCGCAGGGGCGCGCTCGTGCTGGCCGCCGGAGTCGTGTGGATCGTTCCGCCCGCGATGTCCGACGTGCTCGCCGCCGTGGAGCACCCGGGGACGCCCGTCGCCGCCGCCGCGATCCTGCTCGCCGCGGCCGGCACCGCCTGCCAGCCGCTGACGGTGCTGCTCTTCCCGCTGTGCCTGCTGCCCCGCCCGGCCGTGCGGTGGCCGAGGACGGCCGTGATCGTGACCGCCGCCGCCGCGAGCATCCAGTACGCGGTCGTCTGGGGGCTGGGCACCCCCGGCTCGGCCCGGTTCGCCAGCCCGTGGGCCGGCACCGCGCCCGCCACGTGGGCCGCCGGCCTGCTGCACGACAGCCAGGTCGCGCTCGACTGGCTGGCGCCGGTCGTGACGGCGGCGGTGACCGCCGAGCTGGCCCGCGCGGCGTCGAAGGCCGGGCGGGGGAGCGCGGCCCGGTGGGTGATCGCCGCGGCCTGCCCGCTCTACGCCTGCCTCCTGCTCTCCGACCTGTGGGGTGAGAGCTGGACGATGGTGGCCCGGTCGGCCGGGGTGGTGCTGTGGGTCGCGATGATCGGGCTGGCCGCCTCGCACGGCGGGCTGTGGCGCCTGGAGCGGGTGACCAGCCACCGCATGGCCCGCGCGTTCGTCCTGGCGGTGCTGGTCATCGCCGTCACCTGCGCCGCCATGGCGGCCTGGGCGGCCCTGCCCACCGGGCGCACCACCGTCACGGCCGTGGTCGCGGGCTGCGCGCTGGTGACGGGATGGGCCGCCCGGCCGCTCGTCCGGCACGCCGTCCTGGCCGTCGAACGCGCCTTCTACGGGCCGCGCGCCCGGCCGCACGAGGCGGTGCGGGCGCTGGCCGTCCGGTTGCAGCAGGCCCCGCACCCCGGCGACGTGCCCGAGCAGATCTGCCGCGGCGTCGTCGAGGATCTGGGGTTGTCGGGCGCGCGGATCGCGCTGGAGACCCGCGCCGGCGCCCGCCTGCTGGCCGCCGCCGGGGCCCCGGTCGACGGCCCGGCGCAGGTCTTCCCGCTGCGTCACCACGGGGAGGTGGTGGGCAGGCTGGAGGTGGCCCGCGACGGGGCGAGCACCCCGGCCGAGCGCGACAGCGAGCTGCTGGCGCTGCTGGCCGACCAGGCCGGGCCGGCGCTGGCCGCGCTGCGGTTCGGCGAGGAGGCGCAGGCGGCCCGTGAGCGGCTCGTGCTGGCGCGTGAGGAGGAACGCCGCCGCCTGCGGCGCGAGATCCACGACGGTCTCGGCCCTCAGCTCGCCGCGGTGCAGCTCCGGCTCGGCGTGGCGCAGGCGTGCGGGCAGGCGTCCCCGGCCGCGCGGGCCCATCTGGGCACGGCGGCGGAAGTGCTCGTCGAGGCGCTGGCCGAGATCCGTCGCATCACGGCGGGGCTGGCTCCCGCCACGCTGGTCGAGCGCGGCCTGCTGGACGCCACCCGCATCCTGGCGCACCGCCTCACCACGGACGCCGTACGGGTCACGGTCACGGCCGGGCCGCTCCCCGCGATGGCCCCTGCGGTGGAGACGGCCGCGTACCGCATCGCCGCCGAGGCCGTGACCAACGCGGTGCGGCACGCCCGCGCCCGCCACGTCGAGGTGGCCTTCACCACCGCCCCCGGCACCCTCACCGTCACCGTCACCGACGACGGGACCGGCTTCGGCGCGGACACGATCCCTGGCACCGGCCTCCTCTCGGTCACCGAACGCGCCGAGGAGGTCGGCGGCCACGCCGACCTCCACCCCACCCCCACCGGCACCACCATCACCGCCACCCTCCCCACCCCACCCCCACCGGCCCTTCCAGACCACCCCGGACGTCCGGACCAGGGTCATTCCCCGCCCTCAGCAGTGGGATCGTGGCCGTCCCCCCGGACCTCCACCCCGCCTCCGGCGGTGGGGTCGTGACCCTCACCCCCTGCTCCTCCGGACTGACCTCGGCGGTGGGGTCGTGAGCGCAGCCCTCCCGGTCCTCCACCCCGCCTCCGGCGGTGGGGTCGTGACCCTCACCCCCTGCTCCTCCGGACTGACCTCGGCGGTGGGATCGTGAGCGCAGCCCTCCCGGTCCTCCGGACCGCCCCCGGCGTCACCTTCCGGCTCCTTCGAACTGACCTCGGCGGTGGGGTCGTGGGCGCCGCTCTCTCGGTCTTTCGGACCGTCCTCGGTGGCGGGATTGTGGCCGTTGCACTCCCGGTCCTCCGGACCGCCCTCGGTGTCCGGATCGTGATTGTTCCGATCCCGGACCTAGGCCTCGCCTCCGGCGGCGGGATCGTGACCGTCACCCCCCGCACCTCCCTGACTTCGGCGGTGGGATTGTGAGCGCTGCCCTCTCGGCCCTCCGGACCGCCCCCGGCGTCCGGAGGGTGATTGTCCCGCTCCTGAGCCTTCGCCCCGCCGCCGGCGGCGGGATCGTGACCGTCACCCCCCGGCTCCTCCGGACCGCCCCCGGCGGCGGGGTCGCTGGGCTTTCTGGTTTCCGTCGGTGTGCCGGGGTTCTTGGTTTGGGGGAGGGTGTGGATGAGTGAGGGTGGGGCGATGGATGGTGCGGGGCCGTGGCGGGTGTTGGTGGTTGACGATCATCCGCTGTTCAGGGAGGGGCTGGCGGCGGCGCTGGGTCTGGACGGTGAGTTCGTGGTGGTGGCGCAGGCCGCCACCGGGGAGCAGGCGCTGGTGGAGGCCGAGCGGACGGGCCCGGATCTCGTGGTGATGGACCTGGGCCTGCCGGGACAGTCCGGCATCGAGACCACCCGCCAGCTGCTCAGGGCGCGGCCGGAGGTCAGGGTGCTGGTGATGACGATGTCGGAGGACGACGACAGCCTGCTCGCCGCCATGCGCGCCGGCGCCCGCGGATACCTGCTCAAGGGCGCCGTACGCGAGGAGATCCTGCTCGCCCTGCGCACGGTCGGGCTGGGTGGCGCGGTGTTCAGCCCGCACATGGCCGGACGGCTGGCCGGGTTGTTCGCCGCCCACTCCGCCGCGCCGGCCAGGGAGGCGTTCCCGACCCTGACCGGACGCGAGCGCGAGGTCCTCGACCTGCTGGCCCGAGGGCTCGGCTACGGGCAGATCGCCCAGCGGCTGTTCGTCACGGACAAGACCGTGCGCAACCACGTGGGCTCGATCTTCGCCAAGCTCCAGGTCCACGACAGGGCGGCGGCGATCGCCCGGGCGAGGGACGCGGGGCTGGGCTCGGGATGACCGGAGGGCCGCCATCCCGGGCCCGCCCGCCGGGTCACCGGTCGGTCCACAGGTTCCACAGCCAGCCCTCCGCGCACTGGTACCGCGACCAGTGGCCGCGGTCGATGCCCTGCTGGCCGGCGGTGATGCAGTCGCTGTGGAAGAGGAACTTGCCCCGGTGGATCGGCAGGTGGTCGGCGGCCGCGGAGGCGGCGAGAGGGGCGGCGGCCATCGTGACGACGAATCCGGCGATGGCGAGCAGCTGCTTCATGGTGATGTTCCCTTCTGGATGTCGGGGCCGGTGGTCACCGGCTCTTCCGGACATCTGAAGCTTCGCCCGCCCCCGTTCCCGGGCGCATGGGTCACCTGACCTGTCCGTTCCCGGGTTCTGATACACCCTTTTTCGTACCAGTGTTGTGACGGTGCGTTCACGAGCTGCCGCAATTCAGAGTGATTACGGTATTTGGCGTGGCAGGATTGTCGGTGAAGGGGTGGGGCGACGGAGGCATAGAGGAGCGCTTATGCCGACTTATCGCAATATGAGAGGTCTGACCGAAATCGTGGGCGGGGATTTCCAGCGGACCGGGCCGACCGCGTTGCGCATATTGGTGGGCTCGCAGCTGCGCAGGCTGCGGGAGGAGCGGAACATCACCCGCGAGCGTGCCGGTTACGCCATTCGCGGATCGCATTCCAAGATCAGCCGGATGGAGGGCGGGCGCTGCGGGTTCAAGATCCGCGACGTGGAGGACCTGCTCACCCTGTACGGCGTCGTCGAGCGGGCCGAGCGCGCGACGCTGCTGCTTCTGGCCGAGCAGGCCAACCAGCACGGCTGGTGGCACGACTACCGCGACGTGGTGCCCGACTGGTTCGAGGAGTATCTCGGGCTGGAGCAGGACGCGGAGCTGATCCGTACGCACGAGATCCAGTACGTCCCCGGCCTGCTGCAGACGGAGGACTACGCCCGCGCGGTCATCGCCAGGGGCCACGGCGGCGAGAGCCGCGAGCGGGTCGAGTCGCGGGTCGCGCTGCGGATGCGCCGCCGGGAGCTGCTGGATTCCTCCGGCCGCAGGCTCTGGGCCATCGTGGACGAGGGCGCGCTGCGCCGGCTGGTCGGTGGCCGCGACGTCATGCGCGCCCAGCTCGGCCACCTCGTCGAGATGGCCGGGCTGGCGCACGTCACCTTGCAGGTGCTGCCGTTCAGCGTCGAGGTCGCGGTCGGCGGCGTCGGTCCCGTCACGCTGCTGCGCTTCCCCCAGGCCGAGCTGGACGACATCGTCTACCTCGAACAGCTCGCCAGCGCCCAGTACCTCACGAAGGACGCGGAGGCGCACCCGTACCGGCATCTGCTGAACGAGCTCAGCGTGCACGCGCCCCCGCCCAAGGCCACGCCGGGCATCCTGCGCCGGATTATGGAGGAGCTGTAGGGCCTACGGTTTGCGGGCGACGCCGACCAGGGCGTCCACCTCCTTGAGCTCGGCCAGCGGGTCAGGGTCGGGCCGCCAGAAGGGGATGGACGCCACCCCGGGCTCGACCAGCTCCAGGCCGTCGAAGAAGGCGCCGAACTCCTCCCTGGAGCGCAGGTTGTAGGGCACCGCGTCGCCCTCGTTGTAGTCCTCCTGGGCCTGGTCGAGGGCCTCGCCGGTGACGACGTTGACCCCGTCCCACAGGGCCAGGTAGCTGCCGGGCGGCAGCCCGTCCATCAGCCTGGCCACGATCGCGTGCGCGCCCTCCTCGTCGGTCACGAAGCCCACGATGCCCATCAGCATCAGCGCGACGGGCTGGGTGAGGTCCAGCGTCTTGGCCGCGGCGGCGAGGATCGCCTCGGGATCGCGCAGGTCGGCCTCGACGTAGTCGGTGGCGCCTTCCGGCGTGCCGACCAGGAGCGCGCGGGCGTGGGTCAGCACCAGCGGGTCGTTGTCCACGTAGACCACGCGGCAGGTGGGGTCGGCCCGCTGCGCGACCTCGTGGGTGTTGTCGACCGTCGGCAGTCCCGTCCCCACGTCGAGAAATTGGCGGACACCTGCCTCATTGACCAGATAACGCACGATACGGGCGAGCAAGTGACGAGATAGCCGAGCGATATGCACAATGTCCGGAAATGCTTGGCTGAACTGGTCACCCGCCACGCGATCGACGTCGTAGTGGTCCTTGCCGCCGAGCCAGTAATTCCACATCCGCGCGGCATGGGGAACGGTGGTGTCGATTCGGGAGCCGGGGGGAGGGGTTTCACCCGTCATGTGAGTTACTCCTCTTTTGTCGGGATGCGCCGATCTTCAACGTAGCCGCCGCACCCCTCCCTTTTCCAGCGGCCGGTGTCAGAGGGCTCCGGAGCTCTGCGCGGCCTGGTAGACCTCCATCGCCTCGTCCCCGAAGAAGGGGCCGAACATGAAGCCGGGCGCGAAGTCGTACGTGAAGCTGTTGACCGAGTTGAGCATGCCCAGCCCGGTCGACTCGTTGAACCCGAGGAACCAGCCGCCCCCGCTCGACCCGCCCGTCATGTTGCAGCGCACCCCCTGGCCCCTGGTCGCGACCGGGTCGTTGAACGCCCGCCCGCTGCAGTAGATCAGGGTCGAGCCGTCGAACGGCGACGCCGCCGGATAGCCGAACGCGAACATCTGCCGCTGCCGCGCCTGGTTGAACGCCACCCCCTGCCCGCCCACGACGTCAGTCAGCGTCCGCCCTTGCAGCGGCGCGACCACGGCGGCGGCGATGTCGAAGTTGATGTCCTCGCGGGCGTTCCACTGCTGCGTGGTGAACAGCCTGGTCGCCACCCAGGTGCCGAAGGGGCGGCGGCCGTTGTCGAAGGCCGGCACGAACGCCACGTTGCGGTGCGCGGCCCCGTTCAGCTTGACGCAGTGTCCCGCGGTCATCACCACGCTCTCGTTCGCGCTGGTCACGGCCGTTCCCGAGCAGGAGGCGTTGGCGCCCTCGGCGGTGGTGAAGAACAGCCGCCCGCTGGTGCGCACGACGGCCCCGCCGTCGGTCCACCGCAGGCCGGGGCTGTTGGGCACGGCCTGCTGGGTCTGGGCGCCGCGGGCCTGGTTCCCGGAGCCCTGGGTGCGCCACGGCGTCCGCTGTGTGGCCCGCTGCCCCGTCTGAGCCGCGTCGCCCCTGGCCGCCCACGGCTCACCACGGGTGGGCCCGCTCGACCGGGTGGCCCGCCGGGGTGCCGCCATGGTGTCCATCGGCTGCGCGGCCAGCATCCGCTGCGTGGTCCAGTACTGCAGGACGGTCCTGCGCTCCGACGACGAGTCCGCGCCGGACCACCGGACGGGCCGGTGATCGGCCGTAACGGTTGCCTGTGCCTGTGCGGGGACGAGCGCGCCCGCTAAGGCGAGCGCGGCGGCGGAGAGCAGGGCGACTCTGCGGTGCATGAAGTACCTCCCGAAGACCGGAATCTGCCATCAGGAGGTACGCACGGACCCGCCCATCTTTCTCAAGCCGATCACATATGGGTATGGCGGGACGCTCGGAACCAGGGCGCTCGTCGGCCCGTGAGGTAGGGTGGGTTCACCGCGCAAGCCGTTCGCTCACCTTGGAGCCCCAGCTCAGGTGACCGGCTTCGGGCAGCCGACCTCCCCGTCTTCGGCCCCGTCGCGCGCCCCCGACGCTTTTCATCTCCGAACGGAGAACCGCATGACCATCCGCACCACCGTCCAGGCGTCCGGTGAGATCGACCTTCACACGGGCGTGAAACTGCGCCGGCAGCTGCTCAACGCGCTCTGCCACGCCACGGACACGCTCGTGCTCGACCTGTCGCGGGTCACCTTCTGCGACGCCTCCGGGCTGTCCGTCCTGGTCGAGCTCCGCAACCGGGCCCGGGCCAGGGGCGTCACCGTCCAGCTGACCAGGCCGAGCCCGTTCATGTCCCGGCTGCTGCGCATCACCGGCCTGTATGGCGGCCTCGTCGAGGCCGCCTGACCACGACCCCGCGGCGGCGGCACTTTGTCCAATCGGACGCGAAAGTCGGTCATCCCGCCGCCGATTGGGTCCTCCTCTATCGGCGTAACCCGGGTTACATTCACGTTGATCTGCCCTCACTTATCCCTCACGTTGACCGAAGGGAGAGGCATGAGAGCGCGAACCGCGATCGCGGCCATGACTGCTGCGGCGATCCTCATGCCGGCCGCGGCCGCCCAGGGCGCGGAGACCACCAGCGCCCCGCCCCCCGATGACCGGTTCCAGAAGGTGACGCTGAACGACAACCCCGGCGAGCCGATGGACCTGGCGGTGTTACCCGACTCCAGGGTGCTCCACACGACCAGGAAAGGCGAAGTCTGGTTACACGACCCGAAGACCGGGCTCAACACGCTGGCCGCCGACCTCGACGTCTACCAGCATGACGAGGAGGGCCTGCAGAGCATCGCCCTCAGCCCCGGCTTCGGGAAGGGATCCAAGAAGGACGACTGGGTCTACCTCTACTACTCGCCGCCGCTCGACACCCCGATCGACGACCCCTCGACGCCCGGCGTGAACGAGGGCGACGCCCCGTTCACCGGCGCCCCCGAGGACTTCGAGCCGTTCGAGGGCCTGATCCGGCTGTCGCGGTTCCGCTTCACCGGCGCCACCGTCGACCTGCGCACCGAGCAGCGCATCCTGGACGTGCCGGTGGACCGCGGCATCTGCTGCCACGTCGGCGGCGACATCGTCTTCGACGCCAAGGGCGACCTCTACCTGTCGACCGGCGACGACACCAACCCGTTCTTCTCCGACGGCTACACCCCGATCGACGAGCGGGCCGACCGGAACCCGGCGTTCGACGCCCAGCGCAGCTCCGGCAACACCAACGACCTGCGCGGCAAGATCCTGCGCATCAGCCCGCGCGACGACGGGTCCTACGCGATCCCGTCAGGCAACCTCTTCCGGCGCGGCACCCCCGGGACCCGGCCCGAGGTCTACGCGATGGGCCTGCGCAACCCGTTCCGCATCGAGCTGAACCGGTCCAACGGTGACCTCTACGTCGCCGACTACTCGCCCGACGCCCGCAACGCCGATCCCGCGCGCGGCCCGGCCGGCACCGGGAAGTGGACGGTCATCCGCAAGGCCGGCAACTACGGCTGGCCCTACTGCGCGACCGCGCGGCTCCCGTACACCGACTACGACTTCGCGACCGGGACGTCCGGCGCGGCGTTCGACTGCGCCGCGCCCGTCAACGAGTCGCCGCACAACACCGGGCGGCGCGAGCTGCCTCCCGTCGTCCAGCCGGACGTGTGGTACTCCTACGGCCAGTCGGCGGAGTTCCCCCAGCTGGGCACCGGCGGCATCGGGCCGATGGCCGGCCCCGCCTACGACTTCGACCAGCGTGACACGCGCGGTCGCGACGCCGTGGGCTGGCCGCGTCACTACGACGGCGTCCCGCTGTTCTACGAGTGGACCCGCGACTACGTCAAGGCGTTCCACCGGGGCGGGCGGATCGAGGACGTGCTCCCCTCGTTCGTCTTCGACAACCCGATGGACATGGAGTTCGGCCCCGACGGCGCGCTCTACGTGCTGGAGTACGGCGACGGCTTCTTCCAGGAGAACCCGGACGCCCAGCTCGCCCGCATCGACTACATCGGCAACACCGGCAACCACACCCCCGTCCCGGCCGCCGCGGCGTCGGTGACCGCCGGGCAGGCGCCGCTCACCGTCCAGTTCACCGGCGCGGCCACCACCGACGCCGACGGCGACAGGCTCCGGTACGCCTGGGACTTCGACGCCGACGGCAGGGTGGACTCCCGCAGCCCCGAGGCCGCGTTCACGTTCACCGAGAACGGCCTGTACAACGCCACGCTCCGGGTCAGCGACCCGAGCGGCAGGTCGGCCTCGACGTCGGTGCGGATCGTGGTCGGCAACGACACCCCGGTCGTCGAGATCCTCCGCCCGGCCGAGGGCGACCCGTTCGCGTTCGGCGACGTGGTCGAGTTCGAGGTGCGGGTCACCGACGACCAGCCGGTCGACTGCGCCCGCGTGACCGTGGACTACATCCTCGGCCACGACGACCACGGCCACCCGCAGACCACGGCCCGCGGCTGCACCGGCTCCATCCAGACCACCGAGCCAGGCGGCCACGACCCGGAGAACGACGACCTCACCGGCGTCTTCGTCGCGGGCTACACCGACCCGGGCACCGGTGGCCTCCCCGAGCTGACCGGCACCGACCAGGTCGTCCTCCAGCCCACCCGTTAGGAGAACCCCATGTGCTACGGCTACGGCCCCAGCCGGCGGTCGCTGCTCGCCGCCGGGCTCGGCCTCGGCGCGGGCGCGCTCGCCGCCGCCTCCCCGGCCGCCGCGGCGTCGCCGCACCGGCCGCACCACAAGCACCGCGTCCCCCCGGGCCAGATCAGCATGCAGCTCTGGACCGTACGCGACGACCTCGCGCAGAACTACGACGCCACCCTCGCCTACCTCGCCGAGATCGGCTACCCGCGGATCGAGGTCGCGCTCGGCTACTTCGGGCGTACGGCGAAGCAGCTCCGCGAGTTCCTGGACGGGCTCGGCATCCGGGCCACCTCCAGCCACGACGGCATCAGCCCCGACGACGCCGCCCTGGAAACCAAGATCGAGAACGCGCTGACCCTCGGCCAGACCTACATGGTCGTGCCGTACCTCAACTCCGACAGCCTGGACCAGTGGAAGGCCTGGGCCGAGCGGATGAACGTCGAGGCGCGGGCCGCCCGCGAGGCCGGGCTGAAGTACGGCTACCACAACCACGCCCACGAGTTCACCATCGACCTCGGCGGCGGCCGGACGCCGTGGGACGTGCTCACCGCCGAACTCGACCCGCGCCTGGTCCACCTGGAGATCGACATCTACTGGGCGGTGACCGGCGGCGTCGGCCGCGGCGTCCGTGACCCGGAGCGGTTCGCGATCGACGTCATCAAACGGGCGCCGCAGCGCGTGCTGCAGTATCACGTCAAGGACCGTCACCTGGACGGCGACATGGCCGACCTGGGGACGGGCACGATCGACTTCCGGAGGGTGTTCGACGCGCACCGCGTCAACGAGTACATCGTGGAGAACGACACCCCGGACGTGACGCCGAGGCAGACGTCCGAGGTCGGCTACCGCTACCTGAGGAAGCTCCGTTACTAGGGACGGCGACCGGGCGGCCCCCCCGCGGGCCCGCCCGGTCCACCCTCCGGGCGACACTGGAGCCGTGCTCGACGAACTCGGCTCCGTGCCCGCCTTCGACCGCTTCGCCACCGTCGACGAGGTGAACGCCCGCCTCGGCTCACTCGCCGACAGTCATCCCGGCGTGGCGACCCTGCGCAGGATCGGCACCTCCCGACTCGGCGACCCGCTGCTCTGCCTCACGGTCGGCGACGGGCCGAGACACGCGATCGTCGCGGCCGGCCCGCACCCGAACGAGCCCATCGGCGGGCTGACCGTCAGCCACCTGGCCGCCCGGCTCTGCGCCGACGGCGAGCTGCGCCGCGACAGCGGCTACACCTGGCACCTCGTCGCCTGCCTCGACCCCGACGGCACCCGGCTCAACGAGGGCTGGTTCGCCGGTCCGTTCACCAGGACCCACTACGCGCGGCACTTCTACCGGCCCGCCCCGGACGAGCAGGTGGAGTGGACGTTCCCGTTCGCCTACAAGCGCTCCTACTTCGACCGGGTGCTCCCCGAGACGCTGGCCCTCATGCGGCTGATCGACGACACCCGGCCCGCCTTCTTCACCACCCTGCACAACGGCGAGACCGGCGGCGTCTTCTACTACCTGAACCGGCCCGTCCCCGAGCTGCACCAGGTGCTCAAGGAACTGCCCGGCAGGTACGGGGTGCCGCTGCACGCCGGTGAGCCGGAGCATCCCGCGGTCAGGTCGTTCGAGCAGGCCATCTACCAGGCGCCCACGATGGAGGACGCGTACGACTACCTGGAGGCCAACGGGCAGGACCCGGTCCCGCTCATCGGCGGCGCGGCCAGCGACTCGCACATCAAGAAGTACGGCACGCTCGGGCTGACCGCGGAGATCCCGTACTGGACCGACCCGTCGGCCGCCGACACCTCGCCCACCGGCCGCTCCTACCGCGACCTGATCGGGGCGCAGGCCGTGGGCCTGCGCGAGACCCACGAGGCGCTCGCCCGGACCCTCGCGGCGGCGCAGGGCGACCTGGTGACGTCCTCGCCGTTCCTGCGGGCGAGCAGGGCCTTCATCCCGATGCTGGCGGGCATGGCCGAGACCGACGCGGTGCGCGCGGGCGACCCGTCGAGCGACCGGCCGGCGACCGTGGCCGAGGTGTCGTCCTGCCGGGAGAGCCTGTCCAGCATGCGGCTGCGGTTCGGCGGGATCCTGCTGCGGGCGCTGGAGGGCGAGCTGGCCGTCGGCAACGTCGCCCCCGCCGTCCGGGCGGCGGCCGGTGAGCTGGCCGAGCTGCACGCGGCCTGGTGCGCGGAGGGCGAGAGCCCGGCCCGCGCGATCCCGATCCACGACCTGGTGGCCATCCAGTACGGCGCGGTCCTCGCGGGCGCCGCGCACGCTTGATCCGTTTTCGTACCCGTTGGTAGCTATACGCTGTCGCGCGTGACCATCGCCGTACCCGCCCAGCTGGGCTCCCGCCGCTGGACGGCGGTGATCGTGCTCGGCTTCGTCGGCCAGCTCGCCTGGACCGTCGAGAACATGTATCTCAACGTGTTCCTGTACGACACGATCAGCGACGACCCCACGGCCATCGCCACCATGGTCGCCGCCAGCGCGGTCACCGCGACGGTCGCGACGCTGCTGATCGGCTCGTTGTCCGACCGCACGGGCCGCCGCCGGGTGTTCATCGCCGCCGGTTACGTGCTGTGGGGGCTGTCCACGGCGGCGTTCGGGCTGGTCACCGTGGACACCGTGGCGAACCTCGCGCCGGCCGCGAACGCCGTGCTGGTCGCCATGGTCGCGGTCATCGTGCTGGACTGCGTCATGTCGTTCCTGGGCTCCGGCGCGAACGACGCCGCCTTCCAGGCCTGGGTGACCGACGTGACGCGGCCCGCCAACCGGGGCCGGGTGGAGTCCGTCCTGGCGATCATGCCGCTGGTGTCGATGCTGGCCGTCTTCGGCGCCCTCGACCCGCTCACCAGGGCCGGGCGGTGGCGGGAGTTCTTCGTGCTGATCGGCGCGGTCATCACGGTGGTCGGGGTGGTGGCCTGGTTCCTGGTCCGTGACCGGCCGTCCGTGCCCCGGGCCCGCGACGGCGCCCTGGCCGCCGTCTTCCACGGCCTGCGCCCGAGCGCCATGCGCGCCAACCCCGGTCTCTACCTGCTGCTGTCGGCGTGGGCGGTCTGGGGCGTCTCGACGCAGGTCTTCCTCCCGTACCTGATCATCTACGTGCAGCGCTACCTGCAGATCGAGGCGTACGCGGTCGTCCTCGGCGTGGTGCTGACCGGCGCGGCGGCGGTCACCGTCGGGTTTGGCCGGCTGATCGACCGCGTCGGCAAGGCGCGCTTCCTGCTGCCCGCCGTGGCCGTCTACGCGGCCGGGCTGCTGGCGATGTGGGCGGCGCGCGGGATGGTGCCGGTCATCGCGGCCGGGCTGGTGATGATGTCCGGGTTCATGCTGGTCGCCGCGACCATCGGCGCGCTCGTGCGCGACCACACGCCGCCGGAGCGCGCCGGGCACGTGCAGGGGCTCCGGATGGTGTTCGCGATCCTCATCCCCATGCTGATCGGACCGTATGTCGGGGCCCTCGTCATCCGGGGCGCGGACGCGTACTACGAGGATCTCGGGGTGCTCAGACAGGTGCCCACTCCCGCGATCTTCCTGGCCGCCGCCGCGGTGCTGCTGCTGATCGCCGTCCCCGTCCGGATCCTGCGCAAGAGAGAGATCGCATGAGCACGCTCACCCGCTGGGGCCGGGACCTCGACCCCGACGCGGTCCTGCCCGAGTACCCGCGGCCGCAGCTCGTCCGCGACAGCTACCTCAACCTCAACGGCCGGTGGGAGTACGCCATCACCGGCGACGGCGAGGAACCGGTGACGTACGACGGGCCGATCGTGGTGCCGTTCTCGCCCGAGTCGGCGCTGTCCGGCGTCGACCGGCGGCTGATGCCCGGCCAGACCCTCTGGTACCGGCGCGGCCTCACCCTGCCCGACGGCTTCGGCACAGGCGGCAGGGTGCTGCTGCACTTCGGCGCGGTCGACCAGACCTGCCGGGTGCTGCTCAACGGCGTCGAGGCGGGCCGCCACACCGGCGGCTACCTCCCGTTCGGCTTCGACGTCACCGACCTTCTGCGCGACGGCGAGAACGTCCTGACCGTCGCGGTGCGCGACGACACCGACACCGGGCAGCACGCCCGCGGCAAGCAGAAGCTGGAACGGGGCGGCATCTGGTACACGCCGCAGTCGGGCATCTGGCAGACCGTGTGGGCCGAGCGCGTGCCCGCCACGCACGTCGAGCGGCTCACCCTGACCCCGCACCTGGACGAGTCGTGCGTCGAGGTGACCGTGCACGCCGCCGAAGGGGAGGCGGACGTCGAGATCCTCGCCGCGGGGACCGTCGTCGCCCGCGCCACCGTCCCCGCCGGTCGGCCGGTGCGGGTCCCGATCCCGGACGTCCGGCCGTGGTGCCCGGAGGACCCCTTCCTGTACGACGTCACGGTGGAACTGGGCGCCGACCGGGTGCGGAGCTACGTGGGCATGCGCTCGTACGGGGTGGGGACCGACGCCGACGGGGTGCCCCGGCTGCTGCTCAACGGCCGCCCGTACTTCCACGCCGGGATCCTCGACCAGGGCTACTGGTCCGACGGCATGTACACGGCGCCGTCCGACGAGGCGATGATCCACGACATCGCCACCATGAAGCGGCTCGGCTTCACCATGCTGCGCAAGCACATCAAGATCGAGCCGCTGCGCTGGTACCACCACTGCGACCGGCTCGGCATGATCGTCTGGCAGGACATGGTCAACGCGGGCGGACGCTACCATCCGCTGGTGGTCACCGCCCCGGCGGTCGTGCCGTTCCATCTGCCCGACCGGTTCTTCGGGCGGGCGCACCGGGAGCGGTTCCTCGCCGAGCTCCGCGAGACGGTGGAGCACCTGCGCAACGTGGTGAGCATCGCCGTCTGGGTGCCGTTCAACGAGGGCTGGGGCCAGTTCGACGCCGCCCGCGTCGCGGCGGAGGTGGCCAGGCTCGACCCCACCCGGACCGTCGACCACGCCAGCGGCTGGCACGACCAGGGCGCGGGCGACCTGCGGAGCCTGCACGTCTACTTCCGCCGCTTCCGCGTGCCGCGCCGCCGTGACCGGCGGGTCCTCGTGCTGTCGGAGTACGGCGGATACGGTCTGCGGGTCGACGGCCACACCTTCAACGACCGCAACTTCGGCTACCGGCGCTACGACACCCCCGACCGGCTGGGCGCGGCCTTCGCCCGGCTGCACGCCGAGCAGATCGTCCCGGCCATCCCGCGCGGCCTGAGCGCCACGGTCTACACCCAGTTGTCCGACGTGGAGGACGAGCTGAACGGGCTGCTCACCTACGACCGCGAGGTGCTGAAACTCCCCGAGGACCTGGTCCGCGCGGTCAACCTGCGACTCACGCTCGACCGGACCCCCTGAGGAGAGCCCCTGTGGACAACCCCCTGGACCTGCTCCGCGCCGACGACCGGACGGCCGCCTGGCTCGCCGGGCTGGAGGCCGACGACTCACCGGACGTCGAGGTCGTCCTGCCGGACGCCTTCACCCTGCTCGACCTGGCCGTGCCGCACGAGGACGTCAACGGGATCCTCGCGCTGGCCAAGACGATCAGGGCCGACCCCGGGCTGTGGTGGCTGCTGGAACGCTGCGCCCGGCGGCTGGTGCGCGGCATCGGGCTGATCGACCACCCCTTCGACCTGCCGTACCTGCCCGCCGGGTTGGGCGCGGCCGGGCGCTACTTCCACCTGTTCGTCTTCGTCGCGGCGCTCCCGCACGTGCGCGCCTACCACCGTGAGCGCGGCGTCCCGGCGGACGTCTCCCGGCACACCCTCGCCGACCTCGGCCGCAACGTCGCCGTCCACCGCAGGCGGCGCGGCGTCGGCGGCGTGATCCAGCCCTCCTGGATCAAGATGCACTACCGGGGCGAGATCTACCAGCTGGGCCGGCTGCAGTACCAGCGCGCCACCCTCGGCACCCGCATGGGGACCCTCATCGAGGGCGTCATGCCCGGCGCCCCCTCACTGAATCTGCATATTCCCGACTTCTCCGGGCCGTTGACGCCCGCCGCCTGCGACGACTCGCTGGCCCGCGCCCGCGCCTTCTTCCCCCGTCACTTCCCCGACGAAGAGCCCACCGTCGCCACCTGCTACTCCTGGCTCCTCGACCCCCAGCTCGCGGACCACCTGCCGGAAAGCTCCAACATCGTCGCCTTCCAGCGCCGCTTCCGCCCCGGCTACCCGGCCGAGCAGCCCAACGACGGGGGCCCGATCGAGTTCGTCTTCGGCGACCCCGACCTGCCGCCCGACCAGCTCTCCCCGCGCACCACGCTGGAGCACGCGATCGTCGCCCACCTGCGCGCCGGCGGCCACTGGTACGAGGGCAACGGCTGGTTCCCGCTCTGACGGGGTCCGGAATCCGCCCGCCGGCAGGCCGTACAGGAGCACGCGGACGTGGTCCGTGGCGTCGTCCATGCCGCGCCGCAGGTCGCGTAGCAGCGTGTCGGCGGCGTGCGGGCAGTCCGCCGGCCCGCCCCGCGCCAGGTCGATCGTCCTGGCCATCGCGACGAGCGTCCGGCCGAGCCCGTCGTGCAGGCTGCGGCTCAACCGGCGACGCTCCTCGTCCCTGGCGGCCACGTCGAGCTCCTCGGCGCGCTTCAGCTCGCCGGCCGTCCACAGGGTGTGGGCGAGGCGGGCGGCGTACGGCACGAGCGCGGCCAGCGCCCGGTCCCGGCACGCCCAGGGCAGGCGCCGGGGACCGACGAGCAGCCGTCCGACCTGTTCGCCGTGCCACACCAGCGGCACCTCGCGGGCCTCGGCGCCGGCCCGCCCGCTCTCCACGGAGGTCTCGCCGTCCGCCACCTCCACCGCGACCCCTCGGACGGCCAGCGCGTCACGCGACACCGCCACCACCGAGGCCAGCGCCTCCTCCGGGGCGCTGTGCCGCAGACACCGGTCCAGCCGATCGGCCAGTCCCCGGACAGACGTCCAGGGGAGGACCGGCAGCCGGGACAGGCCCTTGCGCAACGGCAGGCAGAGCGTGCCCGCGAGGAGCACCGCCGCCAGGTCGTATCCGGCGACCATGCCGCTGATGCCGACGTAGAGTGCGCCGGCGATGGCCGCGGGCGCCAGCCGGTCCGTCACACCCGCGTGGAGATCAGGCTGCCGACCCCGCGCCACTCGGCGTCCGGCATGCGCAGCACGCGCAGCGCGATCCAGCCGTAGGCGGCCAGGTGCAGCAGGGCGCCGGTGGACTGCACGACCGGCGCCTGGTCCATGGTGACGAACGGCACGATCGTGCCCGCCAGCGCGGCGACCGGCACCCACCAGGGCGCGACCTTGACCACGGCCAGGGTCACCAGCAGCGTGATCAGGCCGACGTGCAGCAGGAACCCCGGCAGCAGCATCCCGAACACGAATCCCGGCAGCTCGCCGGCCCGCTGGGTGACCGCCTCGGCCTGCGCGTCGGGCAGGACCTGCGCCAGGGCGAGGTCGTAGAAGTCGGTGGTGAAGAGCGTCAGCCCGTGACCGGCGCCGACCAGCCCGAGCGCCGCCCCGATCCCGCTCGCCCGGGGGGCGCGCTCGCGCAGGAGGTGGGCCAGGGCCAGCACGACGGGGATGAGGGCGAGCGCCGCCCACACGTAGAGCAGCGCGCTGACCTGCACGGCCGTCTCGTGCGTACGGAAGACCTCGGGAGCGTGCTCGGCCCCGGGAGGCGAGGTCAGGAAGGCCAGGAACTCGAAGACGGGCCAGGCGAGGAGGGCGATGCCGGCGACGATCCGGCGGAACGAATCAGGATTTTTCAACACTTGCCCAGCGAATCCGAACCCCGTCCCGCCACGCCCGGGCACTCGTCCCCGTCCATCCGGGAGAAATGCCACGGAACTCCCGGGACACCGTCCCGGTGAACCGGGACAGAGGACGTATACCGTTTGTCCCGAAATATGGGTTTGACCAGGGCTGCGGCAGGCGTCCTGGACGGGAGGGACGGATGGCGACGGCGCGTGTCGCGTGGGCGTGGTGTGCGCTGACCCTGGTGCTGGCGGCGACGGCCGCCACCCTGGCCTTCGCCAACGGCGCCGCCCCGCTCCCGGTGGTCCACCTGCTGTTCGTGGCGGCGTGCGCGGTGGCGGGCGGGCTCATCGGCGCCCACCGCCCCGGTCACATGGTGGGCCGGCTGCTCGCGCTGAGCGCGTTCTGCTTCGCGCTGATGGAGGCCTGTGGCCACTACGCGATCCTCGGCCTCACCCACCCGGGCCTGCCGCTCGCGGCGGGGCTCGCCTGGCCGCAGACCTGGCTGTGGATACCGGCCAACCTGGCGGCCACCCTGATCCCGCTGTACTTCCCCGGCGGCCGACTGCCCTCCCCGCGCCTGCGCCCGCCGGTCAGGGGAGTGGTGTCCGCCGCCGCGCTCGCCGCCGTGCCGAGCGCGCTCCGCCCGGGCGACAACCTCCAGGTGGGGATGGGCGCGGCGGTGCCCAACCCGCTCGGCGTCCCCGCCCTGGCCGCCCCCGCGTCGGCGGCCGAGGCGGTGCTGACCGTCCTGCTGGCGGCGGTGTTCGTGCTGGGCGCCGCGAACCTGGCCGTACGGGCCCGGCGCAGCGAGGACGCCGAGCGCCGCCAGATCGCGTGGCTCGTGTACGTGGTCGCGCTGGAGACGGTGGTGATCGGGGCGCGGCTGGTCGCCGGGCTGACCGACGACGACCCCGCCTCGGTGTGGCCGTCGACCAGCGTCCTGTGGGAACTGGTCGGCATCGCGGGCGCCACGCTCATCCCGGTCGCCATCTGCGTGGCCATCCTGCGCCACCGGCTCTTCGACATCGACCTGGTCATCAACCGCACCCTGGTGTACGTGCTGCTGTCGGGCTGCGTGACCGGCGGCTACATCCTCGTGGTCGGCTACCTCGGCGCGCTCTTCCCGGCCGGGGACCTGCAGATCTCCGTGCTGGCGGCCGGGCTGGTGGCGCTCGCCTTCGCGCCGCTGCGCGAACGGCTGCAGAGCTGGGTCAACCTGCTGACCTACGGCGAGCGGAACGACCCGTACGCCGCGCTCACCCGGCTGGGCCGCAGGCTGGAGAGCACCGCGGACCCCGGCACCGTGCTGCCGGGGATCGCCCGGTCGATCGCCGAGGCGCTGCGCCTGCCGTACGTGGCGGTGGAGACCAGCCAGGGCGCCCGCCACGAACACGGTGAGCCGGCCAGGGCCGCCGATCCGGTGCGGCTGCCGCTGACGCACAACGGCGAGCGGGTCGGCGGCCTGGTGCTCTCACCGCGGCCGGGCGACAGCGGGTTCGGCCCTCGCGACCTGCGCGTGCTCCAGGACCTGGCCCGGCAGGTCGCGGTGGCCGTGCACGCCGTGCGGCTCTCCGCCGACCTGCGACGCTCCCGCGAACGGCTGGTCATGGGCAGGGAGGAGGAGCGGCGGCGGCTCCGGCGTGACCTGCACGACGGGCTCGGCCCCACCCTGGCCGCGCTGACCATGCGGGCCGAGGCGGCGCACGACCTGGTCACCGACGAGCGGGCGCGGCGGCTGCTCGCCGAGATCGTGGACGACGCCGAGACGGCGCTGGCCGACGTGCGGACCCTGGTCGACGGGCTGCGCCCGCCCGCGCTCGACTCCCTCGGCCTGGCCGGGGCGCTGCGCGCGCACGCCATCAGGCAGCCGGCCGGCCTGCGGGTGGACGTGCACGCGCCGCACGACCTGCCCGCGCTGCCCGCCGCCACCGAGGCCGCCGCCTACCGGATCGCGACCGAGGCCCTGGCCAACACCCGCCGCCACGCGGGCGCGACCCGTTCGTGGCTGCGCGTCGAGATCGCGGACGGGACGCTCAGGCTGGAGATCTCCGACGACGGCCGCGGCATCGGTCCGGACGACCGGGACGGATCAGGAGTCGGGCTCGCGTCCATGCGCGAACGGGCCACGGAACTCGGCGGATCATGCACGATCGAGGAACGCCCCGGAGGCGGCACCCGCGTCCGGGTCGAACTCCCCGCGGAAGCGGAAGGGACCGGCGATGACCCAGGATCCTGTTAGCCGACGACCACGCGGGCGGGGAAGGGGACGGGCGGCGACCCAGGATCCTGGTAGCCGACGACCACGCGGGCGGGGAAGGGGACGGGCGGTGACCCACGATCCTGGTGGCCGACGACCGTGCGGGCGCGGAAGGGGACGGCGATGATCAAGGTCTTGGTGGTCGACGACCATGCGGGGTTCCGCGCCGGGTTGCGGACTCTGCTGGCGACGGCCGAGGGGATCGACGTCGCGGACGAGGCGGGCAGCGGGGAGCAGGCGCTCGCGCTGGCCGGGCGGATCCAGCCGGACGTGGTCCTGATGGACCTGGACATGCCCGGCATGGGAGGCATCGCGGCCACCGAGCGGCTGACCCGCGACCACCCGCACATCAGGGTCCTCGTGCTCAGCATGTCCGACGACGACGACTCGGTGTTCGCCGCCGTCCGGGCCGGGGCCCGCGGTTACGTCGTCAAGGGCGCGCGCCGGGCCGAGCTCGTCCGGTCGGTGCAGACCGTGGCCGAGGGCGGCGCCGTGTTCGGTCCGGCCCTCGCCTCCCGCCTCGTCGGCTACTTCTCCGCGGGCGAGCGCGCCGAGCCCGCCCTGCCCGGCCTGACCCCGCGCGAGCGGGAGATCCTCGCCCTGATCGCCGGCCACCTCACCAACCCGCAGATCGCCGCCCGGCTGGGGCTGAGCCAGAAGACCGTGCGCAACCACGTCTCGGCCGTCTTCACCAAGCTCCAGGTGGCCGACCGCGCACAGGCGATCATGCGCGCCCGGGAGGCGGGCCTCTGACGCTCAGCCGATGAGGCCGCGCCGGAAGGCGACGGCGACGGCCGCCGCGCGGTCGTTCACGCCGAGCTTCGCGTAGATGTGCAGCAGGTGGCTCTTGACCGTGGCCTCGCTGACGAACAGGCGCGCGGCCACCTCGCGGTTGGTCGTGCCCTGCGCGATCAGGTCCAGGACCTCCAGCTCGCGGGCGCTCAGCGGGTCGGCTGGCGTGCGCACCTGCCCCACCAGGCGGGTGGCGACGGACGGGGACAGCACCGACTCGCCCCGCGCCGCCGTGCGCACGGCCCTGATGAGGTCGTCGCGCCGGGTGTCCTTGAGGAGATAGCCGGTCGCGCCGGCCTCGATGGCGGGCAGGACGTCCCTGTCGGTGTCGTACGTGGTCAGGACGAGCACCCGGGCCCCGATGCCGAGCCTGGTGAGCTCCTTGATGGCGGCGACGCCGTCCATCCCCGGCATGCGCAGGTCCATGAGGATCACGTCAGGGCTCAGCGCCCGCGCCAGCTCGACCGCCCGGGCGCCGTTCTCGGCCTCGGCGAGCACCTCGAAGTCCGGGTCGCCGGCGAACATGCCGCGGATGCCGTCGCGCACGATGGGATGGTCGTCGGCGATCAGCAGCCGGATCGGGTCGTCAGCCACGCGCCACCGCCGGGACGCTCGCGGAGATCGCGGTGCCGCCGCCGGGCTCGGTCTCGATCTCCAGGGTTCCGGCCAGGCGGCTGACGCGCCCGCGCATCGAGGTCAGGCCGAAACCGCCGCCGTCCCGTACGCGTTCGAGGTCGAAGCCCGCGCCGTCGTCGCGCACGTCCAGCGTCACCATGTCCTCCATGTAGGAAAGGGTCAGCCCCACCCGGGACGCGCCCGCGTGCCTGGCCGCGTTGGCCAGGGCCTCCTGCGCGGTGCGGAGCAGGGTCTCCTCCACCTCCGGGTGCATGGGACGCACGGTGCCGGTGGTGGTGAAGTCGGCGCGCACCCCGTTGAGCTCGCTCCACCGGGCCACGACCTCGCGCAGCGCCTCGGGCAGCGGGGCGGCGTCCAGCTGGCCGGGGCCGACCGCCTGGACCGAGCGCCGGGCCTCGGCGAGGCTCTCCCGCGCCAGCCGCAGGGCGTTGTCCACGTTGCGGCGCCAGTCGCCGGCCTGGTGTGCCGCCTGGAGCTGGGTGATGATGCCGGTCAGGCCCTGGGCGAGGGTGTCGTGGATCTCCGCCGCCATCCGCTGCCGCTCGTCCATCACGCCCGCCTCCCGGGCCTGGACCAGCAGCTGCGCATGCAGGCCGGCGTTCTCCCGCAGCGTCTCCTCCAGCCGCGTCACCATCTGCTTCCGCTCGGCGCTGCGCGCGGCCGTGATCTCGCCGACGAAGCTGAACAGCCCGACCGCGGCCACGATGGCGGCGGTGAGCAGCAGGTACGAGAGGATCTTGGACGGGACGGGGTCCGGCGGCCCGCCGAAGAAGGCCGTGACGCTGATCGCCGCCGTGGCGGTGACCCCGGCGAAGCGCCACATCCCTTTCAGGTACTCCCATGAGTGCAGGTAGCCGATGAAGCCGAAGAAGCCGGCGAACCACACCGCCTGCGTGCACAGCACGCCGATCAGGACGATCAGCCCGATCACGTAGACGACGCCCCGCGGGACCAGCCGGAGCCACAAGGCGGCCAGCGCCGCCAGCGCCACGACCCGCCATGGCGGGCCGTCCTCCGTGAGGAGCGCGAGCATCGTGCTGGCTGCCAGCAGGACGTACGGTGCTGCCGTCAGCTGGCGCTCCAGCAGGCGCTCCCATCGATCGAGCTGCGCCGTCATGCCTTACTCCCAGCGAAAGAACCTGGCCGCGATCATACTGACGACCAGCGCGTACCCGGCCATCACCAGCAGCGGCAGCGGATCGGCCGGACTGCCCGCCCAGATGTCCTGCAGACTCTGCCGGAAAGCCCCCAGAGGGGTGTATTCACCGACGCGCACCAAAATATCGGGCATCTGGTGCGTCGGCTGCATCAGCCCGGCCAGAAAGGCCATCGGGAAGTACAGCAGGACGCCGATCCCGTTGGCGGACCGCCCGTTCGGGGCCAGCGCCGCGATGAGCAGCCCGATGGCGAACAGGGAACCCGCCCCGAGCAGGAAGACCAGCGCGACCAGCGGCCACCGGGAGGGCAGGTGGGCCCCCAGGACGCCGCCCGCCACGCCCAGCAGCAGGCCGCAGGCGGCCACCGCGAGCACGAGCTGCAGGATCAGCTGCACCACCAGCATCCGCACCGGGCGCACCGGCGTGGCCGAGAGCCGGCGCAGGATGCCCCGCTCACGGTAGGTGGCCAGGGTGGTGGGCAGCATGTAGAGGCCGACGAGCCCCACCGCGATGGCCAGCGCCATCGGCACCAGCACGGTGTCGCCGGGCTCGATCGAGCTGCCGAAGACCACGAGGATGAACAGCGGGATGAGCAGGGCGAAGATCGCCCCGGGCTCCCTGGTGAGCAGTTTCAGTTCGACGAAGGTCAGCTTGGTCACGGGTCCTACTCCTTGGTGCCGAAGGAACGGCCGGTCAGGGCGATGAAGGCGTCGTCGAGG
The DNA here is from genome assembly GCF_055585125.1 of Nonomuraea sp. NPDC054003. Classification (NCBI taxonomy): domain Bacteria; kingdom Bacillati; phylum Actinomycetota; class Actinomycetes; order Streptosporangiales; family Streptosporangiaceae; genus Nonomuraea; species Nonomuraea sp. NPDC054003. The sequence goes on along the minus strand of NZ_JBVJKR010000015.1, from coordinate 199,976 downwards.
GTGCGCTTGTCGATGCGCAGATCGCTCACGAGGACGTGGTGCCTGGCGAGGTGGGCGGTGACGGCGGTGGCGAAGTCGGCCCGCCCGCTGACGACCACCCGGTCGCCGGTCCTGCTCACCCCGGTCACCCCCGGCAGGTCCGCCAGCCCGGCGGGCTCGCCGTCCATCAGGGTGAAGCTCATCCGGTGCTCGGCGTCGATCCCGTCGATCAGCCCCGCCGGGGTGTCGAGGGCGACGACGCGGCCGCGGTCGAAGACGGCGACCCGGTCGCAGAGCTCCTCGACCTCGTCCATGAAGTGGCTGACCAGCACCACCGTCACGCCGCTCGCCCGGACCCGCTTGATCAGCTCCCAGGTGGTGCGCCGGGCCTGCGGGTCGAGCCCGGTGGTCAGCTCGTCGAGGAAGGCCACCCGCGGGTTGCCGACCAGCGCCAGGGCGATGAACAGGCGCTGCTTCTGGCCGCCCGACAGCTTCCCGAACCGGGCGTCGCGCTTCTCGTCCAGCCCCCACTCGGCCATCAGCTCGCGCCAGTCGCGCGGCTGGGCGTAGAAGGAGGCGTAGAGGTCCAGGGCCTCCCACACCTTGATGTTCTCCGGCAGCTGCGTGTGCTGGAGCTGCACGCCGATCCGCTCGCGCAGCCGCCTGCCGTCCTTGGCCGGGTCGAGCCCCAGCACGCTGATCGACCCGTCGTCGGGCTGCCGCAGCCCCTCCACGCACTCCACGGTGGTGGTCTTGCCGGTGCCGTTGGGGCCGAGGATGCCGAAGATCTCGCCCTCTTCCACGGAGAACGACACCCCGTCCAGAACCGTCAGCTCCCCGTACGACTTGCGGAGCCCGTTGACTTCGATGACTGCCATGGCTCAAGCGTCGTCCGCCGGCGGCTCCGGCGAATCGACCCGCCGGCCATGATCCGCCGCGGATCCGGCTGGCGCGGAAATCAACCGATCGGTTGATGCGCGGCCGAATCCGGAGCTGAAAGTTTCACCGGCGGTTGACGAACGCACCGCCCGCCGCACATGATCACGCTTGTCTCCTGGTCAGGAGGAGGCGTCGAGTGATGACCGTCCAGTGATGACCGTCCAGTGATGACCACTGCCACGGCGAGGTGCACCGATGCCGAGAACCCTGCTCCGGGCCGCGTCCGCGATCGTGCTGACGCTGGCCGCCCTGAACATCCCTGCCGCCCATGCCCAGGACGCCGCCCCTGTCGAGGTGACCGTCAACACCCGTGCCGCCCTCGCGGCCGTACCCGAGACAGGCATCGGCACCAACCATGCCATCTGGGACACCCACCTGGGCTCGGACCAGACCGCCGACCTCCTCAAGGAGGCGGGCGTGAAGCTGCTGCGCTACCCCGGCGGCTCGTACTCCGACATCTACCACTGGGCCGACCACACCGCCCCCGGCGGCTACGTCGCGCCGAACACCGACTTCGACACCTACATGGCCGGCGTGCGCCGCACCGGGGCGAAGGCGATGGTGACCGCCAACTACGGCACCGGCACGGCCGAGGAGGCCGCCGCCTGGGTCAGGTACGCCAACGTCACCAAGGGCTACGGCGTGAAGTACTGGGAGATCGGCAACGAGAACTACGGCAACGGCCACTACGGCGCCGCCTGGGAGGCCGACGACCACCCCGACAAGAGCCCGGCCGAGTACGCCCGCCACGTCGTCGCCTACGCGGACGCCATGAAGGCCGTCGACCCCACCATCAAGATCGGCGCCGTGCTCACCACCCCCGCCAACTGGCCCGACGCGATCGTGGCCGAGGGCGACGCGGGAAGCTGGAACCAGGTCGTCCTGTCGGCCGCCGGATCCAAGATCGACTTCGTGGTCCTGCACTGGTATCCGGGGGCCCTCGACCGTACGGGACACGTACCCGACATGGTCCAGCTCGCCCGCGAGCAGATCGCCCGGTACGCCGGCCCCGGCGCCGAGCGGATCGGCATCGCGATGACGGAGTTCAACACCGGCTCGAGCAGCAACGGCACCAACACCCAGCCGGGCGCCCTGGCCGCCGCCGACGCGTACGCGACGCTGCTGGCCAACGGCGTGTTCACGGTCGACTGGTGGAACGTGCGCAACGGCATCGGCGCCGTCACCGAGGTCGAGGGGCACACCGACTACGGCGACTTCGGCCTGCTGTCGAGCGCGGCCTGCACGTCCGACGGCTCGGTCTGCGAGCCCGCGCTGAACACCCCCTTCGCGCCCTACTACGCGCTCCAGATGGTCAGCCGGTTCGCCCGTCCCGGCGACCAGTTCGTCCGGGCGGCGGCCGACCAGCCCGCGGTCTCCGCGCACGCCGCCCGCCGCCCCAACGGCGAGCTGGCGGTCATGCTGATCAACACCTCGCGCGACACCTCGTACGCGGCCGCCCTCGACTACGAGGGCTACACCCCCGCCGCGGGCGCGCCCACCGTGCTCACCCACACCAACGGCGCCACCGCGATCACCACCGAGACCGCGGGCACTCCCGCCGGCCGGCTCCTGCCGCCGCTGTCGCTCACCACGATCGTCCTGCGTCCAGCCGCCCCGCCGTCCGGCCCCGGCGCCCCCGGTCAGCCCACCGCCACCGCCGTGACCGACACCACCGCCACCATCACCTGGCCGCGCGCCACCCCGGGCGCCCGCCCGGTCGCCAAGTACGAGATCCACCGCCAGCACGGCGCCGTCACCGAGCAGCTCGGCGAGACCGGCGGCACCTCGTTCACGGCCGCCAACCTCAGGCCCGGCACCCGCTACACCGTCAACGTGATCGCCCGCGACAGCGGCGGCGGCCTCTCCTGGTCCTCCCCGCCGCTGACCTTCACCACCAAGGCCCCCGCCACGAGCTCCTGCACGGCGAAGCTGACCGTCCAGTCGGACTGGGCCAGCGGCTACGTCGGCAGCATTGAGATCACCAACACCGGCGCCCCGGTCAACGGCTGGACGCTGAACTTCGCCTGGCCGAGAGCCTGGCAGAGCCTCGGCAGCGGCTGGAGCGCGACCTGGACCCAGAACGGCCAGGACGTCAAGGCCGTCAGCGAGCCAGGGAACGGCGCGCTGGGCACGGGCGCGACGACCACGATCGGCTTCGTCGGCAACTACACCGGCCCGAACGTCCTGCCGTCGGTCTTCACCTTCAACGGAAGGGTCTGCGGCACCGGCTGACGCGTCATGAAAGGGCATCGAAGGCCGCCATTCGATCGACGGCCTTCGATGCCCTTCAAGTCTTTTTGAAACCGGTGGATTTGTAGTGATTGATCCCCATTTGGGTGCTAGCGTCCTAATTGAAGGATCAATCGAAAAGGGGGAGACGTCGTGAGTAGCGGATATGGCGGCTGCCGCCGCCGTCGATACCGTCGCTGCCGCCGCAGAAGGTGGTGGGGCTACTGGAACGACTGGGACTGGGACGACGACTGGGGCTACTGGTGGTGACCGCAGTCCCGATCTGACGGATCGCGACGGTCAACGCTCGGCGTTAGGTCGCCGTGATCCGTCCTCAACACCGGCCGGCTGCCGTTCGAGCAGGGTCTTGAGTTCGGACAGCAGGTCCGGCCATCCCCCCTTGATCATCTCCAGAACGGTGCTGCCCGGCTCGAACCCGTCGTGGACGACGGTGAGCTTGACCCGCTCCCCGGCCGGTTCGAGATCGAAGGTCACGCGAGAGCGGGGCTCGGCGGCGATCTCGGCGAGGACGTCCGGGGCGACGCCGGCGTCGTCGGCCCACTCCCGGGTGAAGGTGTGCCAGCTGTACGAGAGCCGCCGGTAGGGGTCGGACTCCAGGACCACGCTGCCGCCGTCGTCGACGACCGAGCCCTCGGTGCGCCAGACGACGGGGGCGCCCTTGGTCCAGGCCGACTCCAGGGTGAGACCCCAGTAGGACCGGGTGAACTCCGGCTCGGTCAGCGCGCGCCACAGGCGCTCCGGCGTGGTGACGATGTAGGACGTGTAGACGAACTCGGGCTTGGACACAGCCGTCTCCTCAAGGGCTCGCTTCAGCGCCGACAGCGACTGGACGCGCCGCCGGTCGTAGCGGCGGATCCAGCGCTCGGCGATGTCGTTGATCGGGGCGGCGTTGAGGTAGTGGAGCTTCTCCCGGCCGTGCCTGACCGTGGTGATCAGCTCGGCGGCCTCCAGGACGGCCAGGTGCTTGCTGACCGACTGGCGGGCCATGTCCAGCCCGTCGCAGAGCTCGCTCAGGGTCTGGCCGTCACGGGCGTTGAGACTGTCCAGGAGCATGCGGCGGCTGGCGTCGGCCAGCGCCTTGAACACGTCGTCCACAGCTACCACCTCGAATGCGCAGCCGTTTGGCTGCCTATGAACGATAGGCAGCCAAACGGCTGCGTGTCAACAGGTGCGCAGCATGTTGAGCAGGGCCGTCTTCTCCTTGCGGGTGACGAAGAGCCGGTAGTGACGCTTCACGGTGATCCACGACGTCGCGTACCGGCACCAGTGGGCGCGGCGCGGCGGACGCCAGCTTTGCGGGCCCTTGGCGCCCTTGGCGATGTTGGCGGAATGGCTCACGGTGAGCAGTTCGGGCCGCCTGATGTCGTTGGCGAACGCGCGCCGCTTGGCCGGGCTCCACCGCTTGGCGCCCGACCGCCAGGCGTACGCGAGCGGCACCACGTGGTCGACGTCCACGTACCTCTCGCTCTTCAGCTTCTTGCCGTCGTACGGGCTGAACCAGACTCCCTTGACCGGGTGGCAGGCCGCGTTCCGGCGGACGCGCCGCCCGTCGCGGGCCAGGACGAGCTCCCGCGTACTGCACCTCCCCTTGCGGTCCGCCCAGTGGGGGCGGAACTTCTCGCGGCTGTAACCGCGGATGGACAACGGCCTGGCGACCTTGAGCTGCGCCAGCATGCTCCGGGCCCGGGCGGCGGCCTGCTTGCGGGATTCGGCCGCCGCGGGCGGGGCAGTGAGAACGGCGGTGATCGGGAGGACGAGGAGAGTGAGCACGGCGACGTTGGTCGCCCGCCGCAGGAAGATCATGGTTTCACCCATGACGAGCGGCATCCCCGCTCGCGGCGCGGCTAACCTCGCCGTGAAAGGATCGATGACGTGACGCGCCTGCTGATCGTGCACCACACCACCTCGCCCACGCTCCGCGAGCTCTTCGAGGCCGTCCGGGAGGGCGCCACCACCGACGAGGTCGAGGGCGTGGAGGTCGTCACCCGCCCGGCGCTGGCCGCCACCGCCGTCGACGTGTTCGCGGCCGACGGCCTCATCCTGGGCACCCCGGCCAACATCGGCTACATGAGCGGCGCGCTCAAGCACTTCTTCGACACGATCTACTACCCCTGCCTGGAGGAGACCCGCCGCCTGCCGTACGCCCTGTACGTGCACGGCAACAACGACACGACCGGCGCCGTCCGCGCGGTGGAGTCGATCGCCACCGGCCTCGGCTGGGAGCGGGTCCGGCGCCCGGCGTCGGTGACGGGCGCCCCCGGCAAGGACGACCTGGAAGCCTGCTGGGAGCTCGGCGCCACGGTCGCCGCCACGATCAGCCCCGGCTGACGGCGGCTCAGCGGCTCACCGCGGTCTCCCGCTCCATGCGCGACAGCTTCTCGGGATTGCGCACGGCGTAGAGCCCGGTGATGAGGCCGTCCTCGACGCGCACCGCCATGACGGTCTCGACCTCGCCATCGGCACGGATGACCAGCGCGGGGCAGCCGTTGACCAGCGCCGGCTGCGGCGACGCCGCGCGGGCGACCCTTTTCAGCAGCGCGGCCACCTGACCGGCTCCCACGACGGGCGCGGGCGCGGCCGGCACGAGCCCGCCGCCGTCCGCCAGCAGGACGACGTCGGGCGCGAGGACGTCGAGGAGCCGCCGCAGGTCGCCCGTCTCGACCGCCCGCCGGAACGCCTCCAGCACGTCGCGGGTCTCGGCCGGTGAGGCGGCCCCGCGCGGCCGGCGGGCGGCGACGTGGGACCGCGCCCGGTGGGCGATCTGGCGGACCGCGGCCGCGCTCTTGCCGACGGCTTCCGCGATCTCGTCGTAGGCCAGGTCGAACACCTCACGCAGCACGAACACCGCCCGCTCGGTCGGCGTCAGCGTCTCCAGCACCAGCAGCATCGCCATCGAGACGCTCTCGGCCAGCTCGACGTCCTCGGCCACGTCGGGCGCGGTCAGCAGCGGCTCGGGCAGCCACGGGCCGACATAGGACTCCTTGCGCCGGCCGAGCGTGCGCAGCCGTTTCAGCGCCTGCCGCGTGACGATCCGTACCAGATAAGCACGCTGATCCCGCACCGTACCGAGATCGACGCCCGCCCACCGCAGCCAGGTTTCTTGCAGGACGTCCTCCGCGTCGGCGGCCGAGCCCAGCATCTCGTAGGCGACCGTGAACAGCAGGTTGCGGTGGGCGAGGAACGCCTCGGTCGCCGGATGCTCGCTGCCTTCGCCCATCACTGCTCCTCGCCTGTCCGTTCCCGACCGTGCCACGCATACGATCCCGGCCGCCGCCGCCGTGTGACACCCGGACTCAGTGACATACGTCACACCCGCCGTGCTGTCACAAGCGTCGCGCCGCCGGGATCTCTTGCTCGTCAGACCGCGTACGGAAGGAACATCATGAGTTCAGCACTGGAAACCCTGCGCCGCGACTTCGGCGGCGACATCGTCGAACCGGGATCGGCCGAGTACGCGTCGGCCAGTCGTTCCGTGCTGGTGACGGGCAGTCCTGCCTGGGTCCTGCGGCCCAGGAGCGTCGGGGACGTGCGGGCGGGCGTGAGATTCGCCGCCGGCGCCGGCCTCCGGCTGTCCGTACGAGGAGGCGGCCACGCCTTCGCGGGCTTCGGCACCAACGACGGCGGCGTGGTGATCGACCTCGGCGCGCTCGCGAGCGTGGAGGTCACCGACAAGGAGCGTCACCTCGTACGGATCGGCGGCGGCGCCACCTGGGGCCAGGTCGCGACCGCGCTGGCCCCGCACGGCCTGGCGATCTCCTCGGGTGACACCAAGGGAGTCGGGGTCGGCGGGCTGACCTTGAGCGGGGGCATCGGCTGGAAGGTCAGGAAGCACGGCCTGGCCCTGGACAACCTGGTCGCCGCGGAGCTGGTCACCGCCGATGGGGAGACCGTGCGGGCCTCCGCGCGGGAGAACCCGGAGCTGTTCTGGGCGATCCGCGGCGGCGGCGGCAACTTCGGGATCGTGACCGCCTTCGCGTTCGCGGCACACCCGACGACGGACGTCTTCTTCGGCCGGATCGCCTTCCCCGCGCGGGAGGCGGCGGCCGTGCTCCAGGGCTGGGCGGACCACCTCCGCACCGCCCCGGAAGAGCTCACCTCCGTCGCGGAGTTCGCCAACCCCTTCGCGGGCGGCCCCGAAGCGCCCGTCGAGATCCGCGTCGCCTTCGACGGCGACGACCCGGAGCGCGCGGCCGGGGCCATCGACCCGATCCGCCGCCTCGGCACGGTCATCGACGACGACGTCGCACCGCGGCCCTTCGCGGACACGCTCGTGGAGGGCGCCACCCCGCCGCCGGGTTTCCGCGTGTTCACCCGGAGCGCCTTCACCGGCGGTGACGCGGCGCCCGCCGCGCTCAAGGTCCTGGCCGAGGCCGGGGCGTCGGAAAGGCCGCCGTTCATCGCCGTCCGCAGCGTCGGCGGCGCCGTGTCCCGCGTGGCCCCCGACGCCACCGCCTACGCGCACCGCCAGGCGGAGCTGATGTTCACGACCACCGTCGCGGGCCCCGAGCCGGTCGTCGAGGCCGCGCGTCCCGCCCTGGAAGCGCTCTGGGCGAAACTCGCGCCGCACGCCGGCGGCGCCTACGCCAACTTCCTCGCATCCGCCACCGAGGAGGACGTCGCCGCCGTCTACCCGGCGCCGACCTACGAGCGGCTCGCCGCGGTCAAGCGTCAGTACGACCCCGGCAACCTGTTCACCGGCAACCACAACATCCGGCCCCGGTAGACAGGAACCGGCCGGCCATGTCAGTGGCCGGCCGGCCGCGTCACTGGCGTTTGCGATCGATGAAGCGCTGGAGCACCAGGAGGACGATCGGCAGGATCAGCCCGAAGGCGAACTCCGTCAGCTGGATCAGCCGCGTCGCCAGCCCCACGGCTCCTCCCGCCACGAAGAGCGCCAGCGACACCCAGGCCCAGTGCCTCCGCAACCACCGCAGGGACCCGGCCCACCGGCGCCGCGGCAGCAGAGGACGCAGGACCTTCTCGATCGGCAGGTTCTTCCCGTCCTTCTGCCGGATCACGATCGCGCCTTCCATCCAGACGATCTGATCCCCGGCACGAGCGAGCCTGACGCTCCTGAGCGACGCCAGGGCCTCCACGCAGGGCCACACCCCCCACAGAGTGATGTGCGTGCTCATGCTGTTGGGCCAGGACCCGTCCTGACACTGCTCGGTGACGATCGTGTCGAAGGACTGCGCCAGCTTCCCCGCCACGTCGATGCTCTGGAACCGCGGATGGTGCATCAGCGCCGTGGTCGCCACCGGCAGCGCGTAGTGCGTCAGCGACGGCGGGAGCCAGTATTCCTCGCCCTTGTCCGTACGCAGGAAGAGGACGTTGGACCGTTCCTCCCGGTTGCCGATCTCCACCAGGGAGGAGGTGTCCAGGTTGGCGAGGAGCCAGTCGAAGCCCTTGGCCACCTTCTCGGACGCCGGGTCGACGCCGGCCTTCACCAGCGTGGTGAGCGCCGACGCGGTGTGGGCGACGCGTGCCTGGTTCTGGCGGGGCTCCGGGGCCCAGCCGCCGGAGGGCAGCTGCTGCTCGATCAGCCACGCCACCCCCTTGTCGACCGCCGGGTCCTGGGGCGCCGCCTCCAGCAGGGCCCGCAGGGCCAGGCACGTCAGCCAGACGCGGGGCGGGCAGCCGTGGAAGGAGCCCCAGCCGCCGGACCTGTCCTGGTTGTTGCGCAACCAGGACACCGCCCGTGAGAGGTCGGGAGTCGTCGGCTGGTCGTCGCACCGCAGCGCGGCCAGGCACCGCACCACCCAGGCGGTCGCCTCGACCACCGGCTTGTCCTTGCTGGTGTTGGTCCACCAGCCGCCGTCGACCTTCGGGTCCTCGTCCTTGATCTGGCGGACCCTGAGGAAGTTGAGCGCGTCCTCCAGGTGGGGCGGAGACTCACCCGCGACGTGGAAGGTCAGCAACGCCACGGCGGTCGCGGTCGCCCCCGGCGGGACGGTGTCGAGCAGGTGGTACCAGCCGCCCCCACCCGCGGGACTTTCGTTGTACATGTGGCGCAACAAGTCCATCGACTTGTTCAACGCGCTCTCGGACTGTGACAGATCGATCTCGTGCAACAAGGCCGTTCCCCCGTCGCCGCTTTTCCCGGAGCGTACCGTTCCCCCCATTGCAACTAACGTCACGCTTTGATATAGCCGAAGTGTCCGGTCGCCATACCTCATTCGGGACGGTGCAGATCGGTGGTTTCTGGCTTTCATATTGAGGACGGCGATATCCTCGCGCTCGGCGGCACGACCGAGTGGGCCCGATCCCTTCCCCGGCGGGCTTCCCTGGCCCATCTCACCGCCGCCACCGGGACCTGGGCCGCGGAGGAGGGCATTGTTACCCGCCCGATCCCGGGCGCCCTGCCGTATCCAGCGGGTTTCTACCGGCGCATTCACTGCGACATGGAGACGGCCGGTCATCTGCTGCCGGAAGCCTTCGAACTTCTCCCGCCCGGCGGAGTCCTCATTCCACGGTACGGCACGCCCGAAAATCGAGACGGCGCCGTCATGCTTTCTGAAAACGTGTCAAAAACCGGCCAAGAGGAGGATTGTGTATTTTGCGGTCGTTTCCGGTTTCGGATGAACCAGGACGCCGGTGTTCCCGGTGCGGCCGCCCTGCTGTGGGGTGACGAGTTCCTGTGGTGCGCGCCGGATCTGGCTCCTCTCACCGAGGGTCATCTCCTGCTGGTCTCGACGCGCCACTTCCCGTGCTTCGGCGCGTGCCCACCGGGCCTGGCGCGGGAGGTCGCCCGGCGGAAGCGGGAGGTCACCCGGTGGCTGGAGGCGGTCTACGGCCGCCCCGTGACGGTCTTCGAACACGGCCCGGCCGGCCCGCACGGCGCCGGCTCCTGCATCGACCACGCGCACCTGCACTTTCTGCCCGGGGCCGGCCCGGTCCGCGCCGGGATCGAGCGCGAGGCCCTGTCCGGCACCTCCGCCGGCCCGGCGGAGCTGTTCCGGAGCGGCGTCTCCTACCTCTACCTGGAGGACGCCGAGGGAACGACCACCTACCCCTGCCCGGGATCGTTGCCCACGCAGTTCCTCAGGATGTGCGCCGCGCCGCCCGGCGAGCGGTGGCGCTGGCAGGACATCTACGGGCTGCCGGAGACGCGCGAGCGGTTCATGGCGACGCTCCGGAAGCTGCTCCCGTCCGCGGAGGCCGGGGCGAGCCCCGTTGACAGCAGCCAGCGCAGCTCACGCGCGGTGAGCAGGTCGCCGAAGCCCATGGGATCGGAGACGCGCTCGTAGCCGGTGGGGTAGTCGACGTGCAGGCGGTCCTGCTGGTAGATCGTCGACCGGCTCGCGCCACCGGCCCCCGAGCGGATCATCCACACCGGTGCGGCCTTGTGCACCGCGTCGAGCAGGGGAAACAGAAGCTCGGGGCCGCCCTCAGGGGCGCCCACCACGCCGCGCAGCGTTTCCAGCTCGCCCACCACGACGTCCGCCGCCTCCAGGAGCGGCAGCAGCCGCGCCGGGGGGATCCTGCGGTGGATGTCGTGCGGCACCAGGTCGAGGCAGATCACCGTGGAGTGCGACCGGGCGACGGCCGCGGCTTCCAGCACGGCTTCGGCCGACCGGGCGTGCAGCAGCTCGTATCCCGTCAGGAAGAGGGCGTCCGCCGCGGCGATCTCCCGGATCGCCGCCCGCACGTCCGACACGCCCAGCATCTGGAGGTCCGACAGCGGTTCGGCGACCATCAGGCGGACCCCGTGCCCCTCCGACGTGTCACGTATGACGAGCACCCTCGCGGTCGAGGCGCCTTCCACCACGGTCAGCCGCGGCGTCACCCCCATCGCGGTCACCTGGGCCCGTATCGGATCGGCCAACTCGTCACGCCCGATCCTGGACACCAGCGTGACGGTGGCGAAGAGGCCGATCGCCTGGCGGGCCATCTGCAGCGCGACGCCCGCCGGAGTGATGCGCACCGGCGCGTAATGGAACTGGTCGCCGCGCACGTCGCGAAAGCGCAGGGAGTCGACCCGCACGCGGACGTCGATCCGGATCTCACCGATCGCGACCAGACTGAACCGGCGCTCTCCGTCGGCGGGAATCATGGTCAGCGGCGGCAGACGGCTTCGGACGGATGCGCGCCGCGCAGCCGCAGGAACCGCTCCACCGCCCCATCGATCCCGGGAATGAGCGGATAGCGGGCGACGGCGTCGAGCCGCACCCACCGCACCTCGTCGATGTGGTCGCCGGAGATCTGGCCGGAGGTGGTCACCTCGTGCGACAACGCCCGGCACTGCCGGGCCACGGCGATGACCCGGACACAACCGCCGTCGTCGGCCGGCATGGCCCAGTCCCACATGTGAAAGGGAGGGCCGGGCTCGATCTCGATGCCCGCCTCCTCGCGGACCTCGCGCACGATGTGCTCGTCGAGCCCTTCGTCCGCGCCCCGCATACGCCCGCCGGGAACCTCCCACAAACCGGGGTTGTAGGGGTCGGATGGCGATTTGCGGACGAGCAACAGGCGGTTCCTGTCGGCCATGAAGGCTTTCTGCGCGACGACGATGCGCACTTTTTCCTCATTCGCCAGATCAGCCTCTGTCAGGCCGCCCAAGAGCCGGTCCACCATAGACTTCACCTTCGCCGAGTGGGAACGCCTGAACGCCGGTCGCGACACGGCCGGCGCCCCACACTAGCGCTTCTACCTCGTCCGTCAGGCAGTTTCCACCAGTCGTGAAGCGTTCGACAGCGCCTTGGCGGCGGTGGATCATCCGAAGTGCGGCTTATTCAGTGTGGCAGTTCGGGTCGCCGACATCCAGACTCCGCAATAATGTTGCCCGAAAGCGACTTTATGTTGCCTGCCCTCTGAAGCCCCGTTTAAGACGCCCTTTCCGTGCTGCATCCGGGAACTCTTCGACGTCGACGAGCGTGCAGCCCTTCACCTATCGCCGGCCGCTCGGCCATGAAAGTGAAGAGGGCCGGGCGCTAGCGAGGCCCGAGCCCTGTCTTCCCGTCGATCAACTCGCGCACGACGTCGAGGTGTCCGGCATGACGGGCGGTCTCCTCGATCATGTGCAGCGCGATCTGCCGTAAGTCGGTGATCCGATCTCCCGGCGGATGGGGATGGCGCCCCCGGGGCCGCATCGACAGCGGCATGGCGGCGAGGACGGCGTCGGACCGCTCGCACTGGGCGCGGTAGAAGGCCAGCACCGTCGACGGCGAGCGCGGGGTCGTGAGCGGCGCGTGGTCGTCGGCCGGCCAGGGCAGGGGCTCGGCCGAACCCAGGGCGACCTCCTGGAACCAGTGCCGCTCGGCGTGACCGAGATGCTCGACGAGACCCAGCGGCGTCCACCCCGAGGGCAGGACGGCGGTCGTCAGGGCGTCGTCGCCGAGACCGTCGATGATCGCCAGCACGGCGGCGCGCTGCGCCTCCAGGAATGTCAACAGGGACTGCTTCTCGCTGTCGCCCACCGGCCCACACCCTTCGCCGACCAGCCCGCCGCACCGCAGGCTAGCGGCCGGCCCCGACAGTTCCCGGGCGCCCGCCCTCCGGTTACGCGGTTGTGGTGGCTGGGCGCGGTGGATAGGTTGGCCCACCGTGCACTATTTGGACGTGGCCTGTCGGCTGCTGCTCGCGGCGGTCTTCGTCACGGCGGCCTGGACCAAGGTCTCGGGGAAGGCCGGCTGGGCCGCCTTCGTCGGTTCGCTGCGCCAACTGGACCAGGTGCCGGGCCCCCTCCTGCGGCCGGCGGCGTTCGCCGTGGTCGCGACCGAGATCGTCGTCGCCGTGCTGCTGCTCGTCCCCGTGCGGGTGGCGGGGTGGATCGGCTTCGCCCTGGCCGGCTGCCTCCTGCTGTCCTTCACCCTGGTGATCGGGCGGGCGCTGTCGCGCGGCAACCGCGCCCCCTGCCGGTGCTTCGGAGCGTCGAGCACGCCCCTGGGCCCGATCCACATCGTGCGCAACCTGATCCTCGTCTGCGTCGCCGTCCTCGGGCTGGCCGGCGCCTCCGCGCCGGGCGCGTTCGAGGTGCCGTACGCCCTGCTCGCCGGTGTCGCCGGACTGGTCGCCGGCATCCTGATCACGGCGTTCGAGGACCTCGTCGCGTTGTTCAGGCCGACGGCGAGATAACAGCCGGTTTGATCCCTATGTCGTGTTATGCGCAGAGAATGCCCTGTCGATAATCATGGACCGCTTCGCCTGACTAGACCTGTACTATCCTGGCCGCTCCGAAAACGATCAACTCGGAGGATTACGCCGTGTCAGTCTTGTGGGCCGCGTTAGCGATCGTCTTCATCATCTGCCTGCTCAACCTGGTGCTCACCGTCGCGGTGATCCGGCGCCTGCGCGAGCACACCGAGCTGATCAACCGAGGGGGCGGGCATCCCCCCGGACAGGAAGAGATCACCCTGCCCGCCGGCGCCCGCGTCGGCGAGTTCAGCGCCGTCACGGGCGACGACCGGACGGTGACCCGGGACGATCTGCGGCCGGGGATGCTCGTGGCCTTCTTCTCGCCGCGCTGCCCGACCTGCGAGGAGCAGAAACCCGCCTTCATCCGGTACGCGTCCGGCCTGCCGGGCGGGCGCGACCAGGTGATCGCGGTGCTCCTCGGCTCGCCCGAGGAGCTCGGCGGGCTGCGCGAGGAACTGGGCGGGATCGCGCAGATCGTCATCGAAGGGGACGTCGACGGCGCCATGGCCGCGGCGTTCGGCCTGCGCGGATACCCGGCCTTCTGCCTCATGGGCCAGGACGGCGTCCTCCAGGTGACCGGTTTCAAGGTCGACGTCCTTCCCGACTCCGTGGCCCTGTGACGACCGGCAGGCGGGTTGCTCTCGCCGCCTGGCGGCTGGCCTGGCGGTTCGCGGCGCGTACGACCATCGCCCAGCTCGTGCTCACGGTGCTGGGCGCGGGGGCGCCGGTCGCCGTCGCCTGGCTGACGAAGATCGTCTTCGATCAGCTGAGCGCCCCCGGCGGGCCCGCGGACCTGACGGGGCCGATCGCCGGCCTGGTCGCCGCGGGCATCCTGACGGCCCTGCTGGCGCAGGTGCTGCGCTACCTGCGGGCCGAACAGGGACGGATCGTCGCACTCGCCGCCCTCGACCAGCTCTACGCGGCGGTCAACCGGCTGGTCGGTCTGGGACGGTTCGAGGACCCGCAGTTCGCGGACCGGTTGCGCTTCGCCCGTCACGCCGGCGGCTCAGGACCGGCCGAGATCGTGGCCGTGAGCCTGAACCTGCTCCAGCAGGTCCTGGTGACCGCCGGGTTCGTCGTCTCACTGGTCACGGTCAGCCCCGTTCTGGCGGTCGTCGTCCTGGTCGGCGCGCTCCCCGCGGTCGGCGCCGAGTTCGCGCTCGCCCGCCGGCGGGCCGAGACCATGAACACCGTGGGGCCGCACGAACGGCGCGAGCTGTTCTACGGCCAGCTGCTGTCCGACGTCGAGGCGGCCACCGAGGTGCGGCTGTTCGGCGTCGGCTCCTTCCTCCGGGGACGGATGCTCGGCGAACGCCGTACCGCGAACCGGGTGGAACGGGCCATGGACCGGCGGGCCCTGAGCACGGAAGCGCTGCTCACCATGCTCTCGACCGGGGTGGCGGGCGGCTGCCTGGTCTGGGTGGTCAACGCCGCGGCCGCCGGAACGGTCACCGTCGGTGACGTGGCCATGCTGGTCGCCGCGGTGGCCGCGGTGCAGGCGGCGCTGCTCGGCGTCGTGCGCGACCTGGCCGGAGCGCACACCCAGCTGCTGATGTTCGGTCACTACCTCGCCGTCGTGGAAGCGGAGCAGGACCTGCCGGTGCCGGCCCGCCCCCGTCCGGTGGAACCGTTGCGGCACGGCATCGAGCTGCGGGACGTCTGGTTCCGCTACCGGGAGGACCTCCCGTGGGTGCTGCGCGGCGTCACCGTGACGATCCCGAAGGGCCGGGCGGTGGCCCTCGCCGGATACAACGGCGCCGGCAAGAGCACGATCATCAAGCTCCTGTGCCGCTTCTACGACCCGGACCGCGGCGAGATCCTCTGGGACGGCGTCAACCTGCGCGACCTCGACCCGGCGCAGCTGCGCGCCCGGATCGCGGGCGTCTTCCAGGACTTCGTCTCCTACGAGCTGTCGGCCGCCGAGAACATCGGCATCGGTGACGCGGAGGCCCTGACGGACCGCCCACGCATCGAGGCCGCCGCGCGGGACGCGGGGGTGCACGACATCCTCAGCGGGCTCCCGCACGGGTACGACACGCTGCTCAGCCGCATCTACTTCGCCGGCGACGAGCTCAACGGGACGACCCCGGGCACCACGCTCTCCGGCGGGCAGTGGCAACGGGTCGCCATCGCCCGCAGCTTCCTGCGCGGCGGCCGTGACCTGCTCATCCTCGACGAGCCGAGCGCCCGCCTCGACGCCGAGGCCGAACACGAGATCCACCAGGGCTTCCAGCGGCTGCGCGACGGCGGCACGAGCCTGCTGGTGTCGCACCGGCTCGGCACGATCCGGGACGCGGACCTGATCCTGGTGCTCGACGGCGGCACCGTGGCGCAAGCCGGGCGGCACGACGAGCTGGTCGAGGCAGGAGGGCTCTACGCCGAGCTGTTCTCCCTCCAAGCCGCCGGATATCGGGATTGACCCGGACCTGAATGGATCTTTACTGTAGGTCGAAACGGGTCAAGATCGGGCGACGCCTACCGGCGTCAAGGAAACGGCCCGTGAACCTCACAAGGGAGTAGAGCATGCTGCGACTCTTCAACACCCTCGGCGACCGTATGTTGTCGGCTTTCGTGCCCAAGGTCACCGCTCAAGCCGCCTGCACGACCTGGAAGGAATTCTGCTACTGCAGCGGCGTCTATTCCATTTCCCGGTGGTGCGACCGCGGTTGCGACAGCAGCCAGACGACCTGCGGCCCCTGCAACGTGAGAGGGGCCAAGTACAGCTGCTAGCCGACACGTAGGCGCGAGTGGCCGCCGGCACGGAGCCGGTGGCCGCTTCCGCGTCAGTGTCCCCCTACCCCGCAGTTCCGCCGACGAGTGAGGCGCCTTCCGTGCAGGTCGTGATCGCAGTGCTCCTGGCCGGTGCCGGCGTGGCGGCCTTCGCCGCGGTGCTGCGGCGCAGGTTCGTGCTGGCCACGGTCGCGGGCTTCAGCATGGCGCCCACCTTGCGCCCCGGCGATCGTCTCCTCGTACGCCGCACGCCCCTGTCACGCCTGAGCGTGGGCGACATCGTGGTGGTCGTGCCGGACGCCCGGATGGCGGACCCGCGCCACCCCGCCGGATACGTGATCAAACGGCTCGCCGCCGTACCGGGGGACCCCGTACCGGATCACATACCGTCGCCCGCGCACGAACGCATCCCACCGGGCCGGATGGCGATCCTGGGCGACAACCCCGACGCCAGCCGCGACTCGCGGGACTACGGCCTGGTCACCCAGGAGCAACTCGTCGGCGTCGTCGTACGCGCCATCGGCACCTGAACCCCTGACGCCGATTCTGCGGCGAGAATTCTCGCGGAACCTGTCGAGGATCGGTGCCGCCCGTTCGTCACCCGGACGACGCAGTTCTGTCGACCACGAGGAGTGACGATGAAGTACGCGATGCTGATCTTCGGCGACGACCGCGAGTGGAGCGGGCTGTCCCCGGCCGAGGAGCAGGACGCGATGAAGCAGGTCTACGACTGGTACGAGCGGTGGCAGCCGACCGGCAAGATCGCTGACGGCGGCGCCGAGCTGCAGCCCCGGGAGACGGCGAAGACCGTGCGCGCCGACGGGACCGGTCAGCCGATGATCAGCGACGGACCGTACCTGGAACTCAAGGAGGTCATCGGCGCGGTCGTCATGCTGGAGTGCGACGACATCGACGAGGCCGCGCGGATCGCGGCCACCTGGCCGCTCACGGCCGGGATGAGCGCGCTGGAGGTCCGTCCGGTGATGAGCCGCGAACAGCTCTGACGCTGGGCGCCGGTCTCACAGCCGGCGCCTCAGCTCACCCACTCGACGCGACATCAGCTCCCGTTCGGCCGGGTTGGTCGCCAGCTCCAGAGCCCGCTCCGCCGCCGTCAGCGCCTCGGCCGTACGGTCGAGCGCGGCCAGCAGGTCGGCCCGGGCGGCGTGCCACAGGTGATAGCCGGCGAGCCGGGTCCCGAGCGCGTCGACCTCGTCCAGCGCCGGAGCCGGGCCCACCGCGAACCGCGTGGCCACCGCCCGGTTCAGCAGCACCACCGGCGACGGGTCCAACGCGTACAGCCGGTCGTACAACCCTCGCACACCGGCCCAGTCGGTGGCCTCGTACGAGACGGCCAGGGCGTGGAGCGCGGCGATGCCCGCCTGCACCTGGTACGGCCCGGGCCGGCCCTGGCGCACCGCCGCCCGCAGCCGCAGCGCCGCCCGTTCGATCGCCGCCCTGTCCCACAGTCGCCGGTCCTGCCGGCCGAGCAGCACGATGCGGCCCCGCGAGTCGAACCGCGCGTCGACGCGGGCTTGGTGCAGCTCCAGCAACGCCGCCAGACCCGCGGCCTCCGGCTCACGGGGCAGCAGCCCCGCGAGCTGGCGTGCCAGCTCGACCCCCTCGCGGGCCAGCTCGCGCCGCTGGGCGGACCGGCCACTGGGCAGATAGCCCTCGTTGAACACGAGATAGATCACCGCGAGCACGGTCGGCAGCCGGTCGACGTACTCATGCGGCTGGGGCACCTCGAACCGGATGCCGCGCTTCCGCAGCAGACGCTTGGCCCGGGAGAGCCGCTGCGCCATCGTCGGCAGCGGCACCAGGAACGCGGCCGCGATCTCGGCCGTACTCAGGCCACCGGCGGCGTACAGCGTCAGCGCGACCCGGGCCGGCTCGGGGAGGTCTGGATGGCAACACGCGAACACCATCGCCAGCCGATCGTCCACGCCCGGTTCAGGCGGCGCTTCCGCCGCCAGCCGCGCCATCTTCTCCCGGCCGACGGCGTCGCGGCGCAGCCGGTCCAGCGCCCTGCGCCAGCCCGTGGTGACCAGCCAGCCGGTGGGGCTGTCCGGCACGCCCTCGTCGGGCCAGCGCCTGAGCGCCTCGGCCAGCGCGTCCGACAGCCCCTCCTCGGCCCGGTCGAAGTCGCCGAGCCGCCGGCTGAGCGCGCCGAGCATGCCGGCCGCGTCCGTCCGCCAGATCCGGTCCAGCAGTTCCGCCACGTCACTCACCGCACCAGTCTGCAGTCCTCGCAGGACGGCGCAATCACCTACCGCGGACGCGGTAGATTCGCGGTTCCTGCGGCGTCCGCGGTAGGGAGAGATGTCTCCATCAGTAGGATGACCGGCGGCGGGTTCAGCGGACATAGTTCTTGGCGTCCAGTCGCGGGAAGCGGAGGAGCGCCTCATGTCCGTCCTATTCGACCTCGCCGCACAGGTGGCCTCGCCCGTGTGCACGACACCGACAGAATGCGCGGGTCAAGGTGTCGACACGTTCCTCGGGACCCCTGAACGCGTCTGGGCCAGCGTGGCCGCACTGGTGGCGGTGGGCGGCGTGGTTCTCGGCTGGCTGGCGTGGCGCTCCGTCCGCCGGGCAGGCAGCGGCGGGAGGAGGAGAGCCATCGCGGCCCTGGTGATGGGGCTCGTCGGCGGGCTCAACGGCGCGGTGAAACTGGCCGTCGCCGACGGCGGTCTCGGCACCGGCAACGGAGTGTTCGGGGCGGCCATGGCCCTGGCGCTGGGGCTGGCCGGTGCGGCCCTCGGCGGGCTGGCCCTGGCCCGCTCCCGCCGCGCTGAGCCACACCCCGCGTCTCCGCGGGCTTCTGCCGGCAAGTGAACGGCCGACCGCCCATGACCACGCCGCCACGGAGATCGCCATTACATTGGCCGCATGACCGAGCTCGGACCCGTCGCCTGGCCGCCCGCCCCCATCAGGACCGAGCGGCTCGTCCTCCGTGAGCCCGAGGCCCGGGACCGTACAGCCATCATCGAGCTGTTCACCTCGCCCGAGGTGGGCGCCTACCTCGGCGGCCCTCGACCGCGTGACGAGTTCGAGCGCGCGTTGCCTGCCGTGCCCCGGCGCCGCCCCGGCCTGTTCGCGGTCGATCTCGACGGGTCGATGATCGGCGTCGTCGACATCAAGCGGCGCGAGGCCGATCGTCCGGGTCGCGTCCGCCCGGACGGCGGCGAGGTCGAGCTCGGCTACATGTTCCTGCCGGAGGCGTGGGGATTCGGGTACGCCGCCGAGGCGTGCGCGGCGGCACTCGACTGGGTCGCCGGCGCGCTTCCCCGCGAGCCGGTGGTGCTCACCACCCAGACCGCCAACGACCGCTCGATGCGCCTCGCGGCGAAGCTGGGGTTCACCGAGGTGGCGCGGTTCGAGGAGTTCGACGCCGAACAGTGGTTCGGCGTGTGGTCCGGTTGAGCGGGGCCGGTACGTCACGCCCGCGCGGCCACAGGAGCCCCGTCGGTCGTCTCCAGCACGAACAGCCGTGCGGCCAACGGTGCCAGCGCGACACCCATCAGAGCGAACATCATGATCCCGGACACGGCGTCCGGCGTCGCGAAGTCGGCTGCCAGCGCCACCACCAGCGTCACCGCCGCCCACCGCGGTGCCAGCCGCGTCCGCCAGAGGGCGACGGCGAGGGTGAGAGTGCCCACAACGGTCGTCAGCAGCACCGGGACGATGAGCACGGCGAAGGGCGGCGCCGCGAACATCGCCCCGGCGATCTCGGCCGCACCCGCCCGGTCCGCGTGGTGGGCCAGCGGGTACTGGGCCATCACGTACGCGACGGGACCGATGTGGAGCGCCCACCCCAGCGCCGCGAGGACCGCCCCCGTGACGCCCAGCCGCGAACCCTGGGCGCGGAAGAGCCCGGTGAGCCCGAGCAGGGCACCGGCGAAGCACAGGAACGAGACGACGAGCAGTACGTTCGCACCCATCCAGAGGGCGGGCCGAGCCTCGATCAGGGCGAGCTGCGCGGCGGCGTCGGCGGACGACGGCAGCAGGATCGTGCCGGCCAGGCCGGCGACGGCGGCGGTGAGCAGTGCGACGGCGGTGCTTCGGCGTGACATGTGGACCTCCGGGGGAGCAGTGGCTGTGCCGCCGACGCTAGGGACGGCAGGCGCCGGAATCGTCGGAGGTCACGCCGAACCGCGTACGAGCCCGCTCGTACGCGCCTACCTCCCCGGGGCGATGCCGCACGGGTAGCGCGCCGCTATGGTTCGTGCCATGACCGACGACGGCGCCGGCGCCCTGGCGCGGTGGCTGCGGGCCCGGCCGCGGCTCGTCGACTTCACGGTGGCCGCCGTCCTCGTCGCGCTCGGCGCCGGGCAGGTGATGGCCGGGGACGGCGGCGCGACGGCGCTGATCGTCTCGGTCGCCATGACGGCGCCCGTCGTGTGGCGGCGGCGACGGCCCCTGCCGGCCGTCCTGATCGGGTGGTCGGCCCTCTTCGTCGCGGAGGGCCTGGGCGCGGACGTCACGAGCCAGGGGTACGCGGCGGTGATCGCGCTCGTCATCACCGTCTACTCGGTCGCCGCCCACGCCCCGCTCCGCCAGGCGCTCGCCGGCCTGGTCGCGGCCCTGGCCCTGGTGTGGGGCGCGATCCCGTTCGCCGCGTCACAGACGGTGGCCGACTTCGCGTTCACCGGGCTGATCACGCTCGCGCCCTGGCTCGCGGGCCGCACCATCCGGGACCGGCAGCTGCGCATCACCGAGCTGCGACGCCTGGCCCGCGAACTGGAGCACGAGCGGGAGGAACGGGCCCGTGAGGCGAGGGACGCGGAACGTTCCCGCATCGCCCGGGAGATGCACGACGTGCTCGCCCACACGGTCAGCGTCGTGGTGGTCCAGCTCGGCGCGGTCGAGCGCATCGTGGAGTCCGACCCGGGCAAGGCCCGCTCAGTGGTCGCCTCGGTGCGCGCCACCGCGAAGTCCGCGCTCTCCGAGCTGCGGTTCCTGCTGGGCCTCGACGGCGCTCCCGCGGCCGGGCCGCGTCCTTCCCTGGCCCGGCTCGGCGACCTCGCCGACGACATGCGCGCCGCCGGCGTGCCGGTCGAGCTGACGGTCACAGGTCCGGTCGGCGGGCTGCCGCCGGCGGTCGACCTGGCCGCCTACCGCATCGTCCAGGAGTCCCTCACGAACGTCATGCGCCACGCCCCGGGCGCACCCACCCGTACCCTCGTGGTCGTGGACGAGCATGCCGTGCGTCTCACGATCGAGGACGACGGCGCCACCCGGCCAGGGACACCCGAGCGGGCCGGCTACGGCCTGATCGGGATGGCGGAGCGGGCCCGGCTGTGCGGGGGCGACCTCGAGGCCGGGCCCCGGCCGGGCGGAGGCTTCCGCGTCCACGCGCGGCTGCCCCTGGTGCGGGCCGTGAGCGTGGCGTGATCCGGATCCTGCTGGCCGACGACCAGTCACTCGTACGCGCCGGGTTCCGGCTCATCCTGGAGACCGAGGAAGATCTCGAAGTCGTGGGCGAGGCCGCCGACGGCCGGCGGGCGGTCGCCGCCGCCCGCGAGCTCCGACCGGACCTCGTGCTCATGGACATCCGGATGCCCGTGCTCGACGGGATCGGCGCGACACGTGAGCTGGCGAGGGCCGGCGCCACGTCGAAGGTCCTGATACTCACCACCTTCGACGACGACGCCCTCGTCCACGACGCGCTGCGCGCCGGCGCCAGCGGGTTCCTCCTCAAGGACGTGGACCCTCCCGACCTCGTCCATGCCTGCCGGACCGTCGTCCGTGACGAGGCGCTGCTCGCGCCGGCCATCACCCGCAGGCTCATCGAACGGTTCCTCGCCACCCCGCCGCCGGGCCGCCCGCCGGCCGCGTTCTCCCGGCTGACGGCGCGCGAGCTCGAGGTGTTCACGCTGATGGCTCGGGGCCTGGACAACCAGGAGGTCGCCGACCGGCTGGTGATCTCCGCCACGACCGTCCGGACGCATATCACCCGCATACTCGCCAAACTCGGCCTGCGTGACCGGGTGCACGCCGTGGTCCTCGGCTACGAGTCCGGGTTGGTCCGCCCCGGCGAGGGCGGCTGATCAGCCCGCTGCCGGTGATCGGACCTCGCTGCGAAAGCACTCCTGGAGCGCTTTCAGTACTGCCACTTCTCATTTCGGCGGTGCCTGGTCGGCTCCGGCTCCTCACCCCGTAGCAGGGTCAGCCGCACGCGCTGCCGGGCCTTCCGCTCAGCGATGTTCGCGTCTTTCCCGATGCCCTCATAGGACCCGCCGACGTCATGCCTGAAACGGCGGCCGTCCTGCTCCTGAATGCGTAGCGGCATGGTGTTATCGGTCCGGCTCACACCGGGAATTCTGGCAGCCGCACAGATGCACATGCCACCACCTGTTGCCGTCAACACAACGCAAACGCCCCGGAGCGACAATCGCTACGGGGCATTCTTGCTGTTCAGATGAGGTGGTCAGGGGCGGGGCCGAACCGCCGATCCGCGGCAACGTGATCAGTCGACGCACATCGCGTTATGGGTGGACTCGAAGACCCATGTGCCGCCACCTGGAGAGGAATAGATCAACAGCGTGCTATAGGTCCCAGGGGTGCAGTCGTGGCCGACCGCGAGGACGTCTTGTCGAGCCCGCTGTTCGGCCGCCGCTAACCCGGCCGCGTAGGTGTTGCCCGCCCCCCGAGCAGTGGCGCTGCGGGCAGTGTCATAGCCATCGGCGTGCGCGGCCATGGGCGCGGTCGCCAGGCCGACCGCCACTACCGCTGAGACGAGACCGAGCCGGCGGAGCCAACTGACTTTCTGCATGCTTCTCCTTACGAGGGACGGGCATTTGATATCGATCAAAACAGATTTAGCGCATATCGATCTAGCGGCGGTATCGGCCACTTCGTCAATAAGAATCCGGCGACCGTTATCCTCACGGTGAAACGCATGGCCAAGGGCACTCTGGGGAGTCAGTCTTCGATTGTTCGTACGGGCCGGTTTCCGCACCCGATGATGTAAGTTTCATCCGCCGTTGGAAGTCATGCGGGGCAAGTGGAACGGCGGGTAGCTGATGCGCGGACGCCCTCAAGCTCGGTGGTTCATGGTGCTGCCCGCTGATCTCGGAGATCTCGCCCAGAACCTTCGGGCGCTGGATATGGGCATCAGGCGACGTCGAGGTCAAGAAGGCGGAGGGCGGGCAGGACCTGTATCGGAAGTCGGTCGGGAGTCGCTGAGCTGTGGCGGTCAACCCACCCGACCGGTTTCCTGCGATCTTCTGGTCGATCTTCACGTAGAGTGCGACCAAGAGGGTCCAGAGGCTTGTCCTCATGTACGGATCATTGAGGCCCTCGCTCCTGTCGCGGGCCGGAACTCGGGATCTCCTCCTCCGGATGACCGCCGATCACACCATCTGACAAAGCGGGCTGGGCCGTGTCCATGTCCGAGACGTACGAAGGCGGTCGATGAAGCGCTACATCCTGACCGGCACCCCCGGAGCCGGGAAGACGACGATCCTGCGTTGGCTGGAGTGTGACGGCTACACCGTCGTCGAAGAGGCGGCGACGGACGTCATCGCCCTGGAGCAGGCTCGGGGTGAACCTGAGCCGTGGACGAAGCCGTCCTTCGTGGGGGCGATCGCCGCCTTGCAGCGCCGCCGGCAGGAACAGGCCGCGGCCCTTCCCGGTGATGTACAGATCTACGATCGATCGCCCGTCTGCACCTACGCCCTAGCCACTTACCTCGGCCATCCTGTCTCTCCGGCTCTGTCCCGCGAATTGGAACGCATCCAAGCTCAGCAGATCTACGCCAAGAAGGTGTTCTTCGTTCAGAGCCTTGGGTTCGTCACACCGACCGACGCGCGATCGATCACCTTCGAGGAGTCCCTGCGATTCGAGCAGATCCACCAGGACACCTACACCTCACTCGGCTACGAGTGCGTGCCGATCGCTCCAGGCCCGCTGCCGGACCGGGTGGCGACGGTCAAAAAGCTGCTCGAAGCCGCATCTTGACCAGCCCGCGGACTCTGCGCATTTTGTCCTGCCAGCGGACCGCTCAGCTTGCCACAGGCCGAACTTCCACCTCAGCCAATAGGCTCTCGGCAAGCTGGAAGACGCCTCAGCTGATCGTCACTCCGCCACAACGCCCCGCGAGCTCACCCGCTCCGAGGCATTCTTGCTGGTCAGATGAGGTGGTCAGGGGAGGGGGCGAACCGCCGACCTTCCGCTTTCAGGTGTGGCGATCGCCCTGCTGACATGCCGCGGCCTGGAGGTCGAAGGCCGTCAACGGTGCCTCACGTATGGCTACGGTGATGAACGTTGCCATCAGGGTTGCCGTCGGTATTCAGCGAGGAACCACCTGAGCGCTCACGCCGGGGAGATCGTCGAACGCGGCCGACGCGTCCATCGTCAGCACCGTTCTCGCGG
Organism: Nonomuraea sp. NPDC054003; assembly: GCF_055585125.1. NCBI lineage: Bacteria > Bacillati > Actinomycetota > Actinomycetes > Streptosporangiales > Streptosporangiaceae > Nonomuraea > Nonomuraea sp. NPDC054003. The sequence continues at coordinate 175,571 of NZ_JBVJKR010000015.1, read as the reverse complement.
TGGCCGCGGCCGTAGCCGCGATCAGCAGATCGTACGCGCCTCGCGACTTCCCCTCTCGTCGGACATGCGCCATCAGACGGGCATGGACTCTGGCGACGTCCGTCGTGTACTCCTCAACAGGGATCAACGCGAGAACTTGGTCCACAAAGGTCTGCCGATCGGGCCGTCGTGCCGCATCGGCCAGCTCCACGCCGACGAGCAGCTCGGCCACAGTGATCGCCGAGATCGCAACATCATCGGCGTCTCCTATCACCGCGTCAACGGATGCCTTGCCTCGCTCGGCCGCAATGAGCACACCGGTGTCAAGGATCAGGCGTCGGGCCATGTGCCCCTCATCTCGCTGTCGATCGCCTCGCGGGCCGCCGCCACGTCAGCTTCGAAATCGGCGTCCAACGTCCCGGCTCTGCTTGCCAAAAACGCCTTGACCATACGCCCCGGCGCTGTCGGTGCGGGCCCGATCACAGCGATCTGCTTCCCACCGCGAGTCACCACGATTGTCTCCCCGCGCTCGGCCTCGTCGAGCACCGACGCAAAGCTTCGAGACGCCTCAGTGGCAGTCATCACCTTCATAGATATCAGATTATCTGATCCCATGAGGATGAGCCAGCCGAACCGATGACGACCCTCCATGTCAGCGGACACCAAAACGCCCGCGGAGCGATGATCGCTACGGGGCATTCTTGCGGGTCAGATGAGGTGGTCAGGGGCGGGGTCGAACCGCCGACCTTCCGCTTTTCAGGTGTGGCGATCGTCCTGCTGACATACCGCGGCCTGGAGGTCGACGGAGGAGGGCCCCAGCAGGCGATCGCCCTAGCCAGGTACGGCAGGCACCGAAGTCGGCGATCGTCACGGCCTCTGCAGAACACTTGCTTACGAGCTTGGCTGCGGGGCCTAGTGATCCAGTTCTTACAGTCGCACCGTGCCGTCCACGCGGCACGTGGAAGCCGCATCTTCGTAGGCAGGCTGTTCAACGAAGGTCGGGGATGCGTTGGCCATTCTTCGCAGAGCTCCGGTTTGGCGATGAGGCCGGCCACGCAACGTCGTCGATCGCGAGCCACGGCGCGGCGGCCACCGCCGTGGGCGTGAGCCCGGCGAACGTCTTGACCTCACGGTGGAGGTGGGATTGGTCGACATAGCCGCTCTCGGCGGCGACGCCGGCGGCGGCGTTACCCGCCGCGAGAAGGTGGGCGGCGTGGTCGAAGCGCACCAGTTGGGCGGCGCGTTTGGGGGTGATGCCGAGCTGGGACCGGAATCGGGACCACAGGCGTTTGCGGCTCCAGCCGACCTCGTCCGCCAGGCCGTCGACTCGCACCCGCCCCCGGCTGGTGAGCGTCCGCCGCCAGGTGTAGGCGACTTCCGGATGAACCGGCGGGCGGGCGCGCAGCCGCCGGCCGAGGACATCCGCCACGATCGTGAACCGTTCGTCCCATGACGCAGCGGCGCGCAGCCTGTCCTCGACTTGCTCGGCGTCGCGACCCCAGACATCCTCAAGGGCTACCAGCGTCCCGGTGAGCTCGATCGATGCGCCGAACACCGCGGCCGCCGCCACCGGCTCGAACCGGACCTGGAGGCACTGCCCGACGCCTCGGCCGGTTGCTCGAAAATCGCCTGGGAGGAGCCCGACGACGACACTGCCGCGCTCGCGTCGGCCGTGGATGTCGTAGACGATGCCTTCTCCGTCGCTCAGATCGACGAGCAAGGTGACAGACGGGTGCGCGACCATGGCGATGTCGACGGGTGCGGGGGAACGGTGACGGAACCCGGCCATGCTGATCCCCGGCAGCTGACCTGATGGGCGCGGGACGGCGACCTCCACCTGCGCCCAGTCGGGTGGTGCCCCTGTCGACAGCACATGACCACTCTAGGCGTCAGTGATCGCGGGCCTGGTGTCAGTGGCATGTTCCGTGAAGCCCAGCAGCAGTTCGCTGGTCGTCTCGGGGGCTTCCAGCATGGGTAGGTGCCCGACGCCGGGCAGCAGTTCGACCCGGGAGTTGGGCACCGCGTCGTACTGGTGCGCCGACGACGGCTCCCAGCGGGGGTCGGCGGCGCCGAAGATCACCATAACCGGCACCTGGAGGGCGGCCAGACGCTCGGGCACGCTTCGCTCGGCGATGTACGCGCTGTTTCGGCGCAGCACCGTCCTGAACACGCGGTAGGAGATCCCTCGCAGTTCGGCGACCATGTCGTCCGGGACCTGCACCGGGCGAGCGGCCGTCGCGCTGAGCCCTCTGCGGATCATCGCGTCCGAACGCCTCGACCACAACAAGGGACCGAGAGGCGGGCCCAACAGGACCCGGAGGATGAACGGCTGCGGAAGCAGCGCATCGGGACTCGGGCCGGTGCTGATCAGCACGAGCGAGCTCACCAGGTCGGGGCGCTGTTCTGCCAGCGCGGTGGCGACGTAGCCGCCGCTGGAGTGCCCCACCGCGGCGACGGGACCAAGGCCGAGGTCGTCGAGCACCGCCGCCACCCGGACTGCTTGGTCGGGCACCTCGTACGATGGCGCGGGCGGGGACTGGCCGCAGCCTGGGAGGTCGACCCGGATGAGGTGATGGTGGCCGGCGAGTTCCGGGACCATCGGGCTCCAGGAGGCGCCCGAAGCCCCCGATCCGTGGATGAGCAGCAGTGGCGGTGCCTGTCGCGGGCCGTTGTGGACCACGTGCATCCGATGCGAGCGCTCGAACTCGTACTTACTCATGCATGGGACTATGCACGGACGCTCGACCATCAGTCTTGGACGAATGTTCCCGCAGGCTCGACGACCGACGGACCAGCATGGGGCACGATCGATCAACCAGCACTGCGTGCCCGCGGGCAGGGCGCGTGGGGACGGTGGCGCGGATGCGTCGGTCTGTGGGGACGTTGCTGTCAGCGCTGTGTCACCGCAGCCATGGTCACCGGATGACCAGCCAAGGCGAGCGGCTGTTCGTCTTGGGCTGGGCTTGGGCGTTGCGCCGGCGTACGCAGGCGCCGATCGCTGTGTTCTGCTCGTCATGACTGCGGTGGTCGGTGCAGTTCAGCGCGTGCGACTCGGCTCCGTCTCGGGTCGCACCTCAGTGGCATGTCGGCTGACGGTCGCCGTCGGCGCCGAAGGTCAGCAGGCGCTCGGCCAGGCGCTGGACGGCGGTCCGCAGTTCCCTCGGCGACACGATCGTGAACCGGAAGCCAAGCCCGGCGAGCATGGCGGCCATGCCGTCCAGGGACTCGGCCCGCATCCGCAGGAGGACTCCGTCCGGGGCCTCGGTGAGGGTGGCCACCGACGGCGGGACGCGGCGGGCAGCCTCGGCGAGGGGAACGTGCAGGACGACCTCGACGACGTGCGCGTACGGCACCTGGGCCAGCGACGCGGTCACCTGGCGCACCGGGTCGGACTCCTCGGGAATCTCGTAGGAGGCAGCCCCCGGCACGACGGTGGAGATCCGGTCGAGCCGAAAGGTGCGGGTCTCGCCGGACCGGTGGTCGTGACCGGTCACGTACCAGCGGCCGGAGTGGAAGACCAGGCCGTGGCCGTCCAGTTCGCGTTCGGTCTGGTCGCCCTTCCAGGAGCGGTAGCGCAGGGTGACCCGGCGGCGGTCGCGGATCGCGGCGGCCAGGGTCAGCACGGCCCGGCTCGCGGGTGTCGGCGCCGCACGTTCGGCGAGGGTGAAGCCCAAGGTCTCCTCCAGCGCGCCGACCTGTTCCCGTAGCGTGATCGGCAGCACCCGCCGGATCTTGGCGAGGGCGGCCTCGGTGGCCTCGGCGGCGAGGCCGAGGCGGCGTCCGGCGAGCAGGCCGAGAACCACGGCGGTGGCCTCGTCGTCGGTGAGCATCAGCGGGGGCAGCTTGTAGCCGGGCATCAGGTGGTAGCCGCCGTAGCGGCCGCGCTCGGCGGTGACCGGGATGCCCAGTTCGGCGAGCCGGGCGGCGTAGCGCCGGACGGTCCGCTCGTCCACACCGAGGCGCTGCGCCAGGTCGCGGCCGCCCAGCTCGTGGTGTGCCTGGAGCAGTTCGAGCATCGCCAGCATCCGGGTCGCCGGATATGACACAGGTCACCTCTTAATCCGGGCGGGTTCTGTCCGCTATCAGCTTTAGCGTAGCGACGTCGGCTCACTGGAAGGACGATGAGATGGCGAACTACGTGCTGGTTCCCGGCTTCTGGCTCGGCGCCTGGGCCTGGGACGAGGTGGCGCAAGAGCTGCGCGCCGCGGGACACCAGGTGCGGGCGGTCACCCTGACGGGGTTGGCGGAGCGGGCCGGGGAGCTGTCGCCGGAGGTCGGCGTGGAGACCCATGTCCTGGACATCCTCGCGGCGATGGACGGATGGGAGGAGGTGGTCCTGGTCGGGCACAGCGGGGCGAATGTCCCGGTGACCGCGGTCGCCGACCGGCATCCCGAGCGGCTCAGCCGGGTGGTCTATGTCGACACCGCGCCGCTGCCGTCCGGTGTGGCGGTGATCGACTTCAATGACGAGGCCACGCAGAAGGCCTGGCGCGCTCAGGTCGGGGACGGCTGTGCGCTCGACCCGCCCGCCTTCGAAGAGGGAGAGGGGATGTTCGCCGGACTGACCCGGGAGTATTGGGCGCAGATCAGCGCGAAGGCGACGGCGGAGCCGTGGGGCGCGGTCACCCAGTCGGTTCAGCGGCCGGGACGGATCCCGGCGACGCCGAAGACCATGGTCGCCTCGACGATGCCGGTGGCGGTGATTCGCGAGCTGATCGCCTCGGGGAATCCGGCTTTCGCCGAGCTCGGCACACCCCAATGGACCTTCGTCGAGCTGCCGACCGGCCACTGGCCGATGTTCACGCGACCGGCGGACCTCGCCGCGTTGCTCTGACAATCTCCTCGTTCACCCTCGGGAGAAGCCCTTACGTGGTGACGCGGACGAACCTCAGTGAACAAAGCCACAGCGATCGCCACGATCGCGGGTGCGGCGTTGTTCGGCGGGCCGTCTCCTCCGCGCACGTCGGTGGCAGCCGTCGCAGTCCGAACGTCCGATACCGCCGCACCCAGCAGGAACCGCTCTTCCCCCCACGCAGCGCAAGCGTCGACACCGCGCTCCGCCTCGGCCTGCGCCGTGTGGAACTCCTCGGGATCACAAAGCTGTCTGACTATATTGATTTACCACTCTATAAATCGATGTCAAGATATTGATTGCCCCGTAAACACATGAAATATCGGAGGCATCCCCTCAAGTAAGCACAGAGGAGCCTCCGGTGAAAATCCCCCCAATCACCGCACGCCTGGCAGTGGCGCTGGGAGTCGCCTTCGCCATGGTCGCAGTGGGCGCCGTCCAGGCCACCGCGGCCCCCGCCGTCGTCAAGGACGCCGCCGACACCGGCGAGGTCCCGGGTGGTTTCGCCTCCTGGAAGGATCTGGTGGCCACCCAGGAGAAGCTGGTCAAGGCCGCCGACCGCGTCACCGCCGCCGTCAAGACGCGGGGCGACACCGGGTTCGCCGGCATCGTCGCGGCGCCGGAGAACCGTGAACTGCGCGTCTACTGGAAGGGAGACACCCCCGAGCGCATCGACGACCTGGTCGGCCGACTGCGCCGGGACGTCCCGGTCAGTGTCCTGCCCGCGGCCTACTCGGCCCGGGAACTGGAGAGCGAGATGAACCGCCTGGTCCGCGCCTCCGGCGGCGCGATCACCTCGATCGCGCCGAACGTCGACGGCTCGGGCCTGACGGTCTCGGGCGCCGACCACGGCCTGACCCGCTCGAAGGTCGCCGGCTCGGCGGTGCCGGTCACCGTGGAGGCCGGCGTCACGCCGGCCCCGGCCAGCCGCTGGAACGACGACGCACCCTGGCTGGGCGGCGCGGCCTGGCGCAACGCCGGCACCGGGCTCGGCTGCTCGACGGGCTTCGCCGTCACTCTCGGCGGGGTGAGCTGGATGCTGTCCGCGGCCCACTGCGGCAGCGTCGGGCAGACGGCCACCGACCCGACCGGCCAGGTGATCGGCCCGATCGCCTACGCCAACACCAGCCGCGACGTGATGCTGATCCGCGCGAACACCGCCGGTCGTGTCTACAACAACGACCCCGCCGCCACACCCCAGGAGTTCAGCAACCCGGTCGTCGGCACCTCGGCCTCCTACGTGGGCATGTGGCTCTGCACCTCCGGCGCCTACTCGGGCACCGTCTGCCTCTGCCAGGTGAAGGCGATCAACGTCACGATCTTGGGTCCCAGAGACACATTCCGTGGCCTGGTCCGCGTCGAGAGTCCGACGTACAAGAACGCGGCCGGCCAGGGCGACAGCGGCGGCCCGGTGGAGACTCCGGAACCGTCCGGCATCACCCAGCAGTACGCGGTAGGGGTCATCTCCCTCATCGACACCAGTGCTCAGGTGCCCTGCACCGGCTACGTCGTCACCGGCCGGGTCTGCTCCTGGCGGCTGTACTACGCGCCGTGGAGCAACGCGACCTCCGCATTCCCGGGAATCGCCATCATGACCGGCTGACGTCTCGACCTGACGAGAGGCCGAACGGGTACGCGGGCGGGACCGAAGAACGCTCTTTGAAAACCGTCGGGTGCGGTGATGAGCAGGACGGGTGTGCCGATCGTCGTCGACGCCGCCCGTGCCCCGTTCGTCACCGTTGTTCCTCCTCGGCTCGTCGGTGCGCGTCGCTGCCCTCTCGGTAGAAGAGGTAGCCCCCGTGGTGCAGTACGTCTCCGTCGAACGTCCCGTCCGCGCTGAATCCGGTGTCGTCGGCGTACTCGATCCGGGTCCCGGAGACCACATAGGAACCCGTGTAGGCGCTCTCCCGCTCTCCGCGGGCCTCGTCGTAGCGGCCGTTCGCGAGCAGCTCCTGGCGGATGTGCCCGTCGGCCGTCACCCACATTCCGACGTACGGGTGCGGTGACGCCTCTCCGTTCTCGTCCGGGCGTGTCCGTGCTGTCGCCGTGGCGGGTGACGGCGTCTCCTGCCGGCCGTGCTGCGCCGCGTTGTCAGGGCCTGCGAGTCCTTCGCTGTCCGGCCCCGCGGAGCACGCGGCGAGACCTCCGGCGAGGAACACAGCGACGCCCATGCCGCCGACCATGGTTTCGAGGCGGGTCTTCACGAGGTCCTCCCTCGCATATCGTCCCGGTCTCCGGAGCGAGTCACCGTCAGCGAGCCGAGCAGGCGCAGCGCGTTCGCGGTCCGGGTGCCCTCCTGAGCGTGGTAGACGATCAACTGCTGCCCTGGAGCGGAGCGTACGTCGAAGGCCTGTAGCTGCAGGGTCAGCTCGCCGACATCGGGATGAAGCAGGACCTTCGCGGCGTCACTCTTGCCGCGCGCGTCCCGCCGCCGCCAGAGGTCGGCGAACTCGCGGCTGTTCTCCATGGCAGTCCGCAGCACCTCCTGGATCCTCGGGTCGTGCGGCCAGGCGCCTTCGAGGAAACGGAATCCCGCGACCACATTGGCCGCGGCCTTCTCCCAGTCGATGTAGAACGAGCGAACCGACGGGTCGAGGAAAATCGTGAGCAGCAGGTTCGTGCCGGGTTGGAGGTGGTCGAAGACCGCGCGCCCCAACGTGTTCGCGGCCAGGACGTCGTAGGCCCGTCCCAGGAGCAGGGCCGGCGTGCGGTCCCACAGCTCGGCCAATGCCAGCAACTGGGGGGCCGCCTGCTCGATGCTGCCCTGCCGGCGTGGGGGCGGGATCACGCCCCCGATTCGGTACAGGTGCAGCCGGCCGTCGTCGTCCAGCAGCAGCGCGTCACTCAGCGCGTCCAGGACCTGCGGCGATGGCCGCCGCTCACGCCCCTGCTCCAGCCGCAGGTAGTAGTCCACGCTGATGCGGGCCAGCATCGCGACCTCTTCGCGGCGCAGGCCGGGGACGCGCCGCCGCCCGTCCTCGGGCAGACCGACATCGGGCGGCGCCACCTGCGCGCGCCGGGCCTGTAGGTAGTCACCCAGTCTTGAGGTTGTCATGCCGACCAGGCTATGTTTCCCCGCGGCCGGGAGCCTGGTCCCAGTGCACCCAGGACGAACACGGCCTTCTCCCCTGACCAGGCCCTGTCAACAATCAAACGCATGACCGAAATCTTCACTTCCGCTGACCTTGACGCCGTCCTCACGGGCGCCGCTCGTCCACTGCTGCTGACCGATGCCACCGTGCACACCCTCAACCCGGTCATCGGGACCATGGAGCACGCCGACGTGCTGATCGGCGCGGGACTCGTCGTCGGCGTCGGCCCGGGCATCATCACCGCCGCCGAAGACGACAACGCCGTGGTGATCCGTGCCACGGGTACCACGATCATCCCCGCCGTCCTGGACATCAGCGCCATGCTCGCGTACGCCCCGCACACAGAGGGTCCGGGCACAGAGGGTCCGGGCACAGCGGATTCGGGCACGCTCACCCCGGGTGTCCCGGCGCACCTCGCCGTCCTGGACGACGCCGACGCGCCGGACCTGCCCACGGCGCTGCGTACCTCGCTGACCGATCCGGGGCGGCTGCGCGCGGTCCTGCGTGACGGCGTGCCGATCGCATGGGGTGGGACCGTGCTCGCCCCGGCGTCGCGGCACCCCGCGACGACGGACGCCGACGGAGGCGTCGCGGGCCGCGTCGACCCGGACCGGGTCGGCGTCTGGATCGACACCGAGGACTTCCTGCACCAGGAGCTGACCGCCGACGGCCGCTACGACGAGACCCGCGGCGGACGCGCGCACGCGTACCAAGGCCGCTACTGGATCGACGGCGAGCGCATCGACTATCTCGATGACCTCGGATTCTGGGCCTTCGGCCAATTCGACGGGGACACCCTGCACCACGCCGGCTACACGATGCGCCGTAAGGACGTCCGATGACAGAGAACCTCCGGCCCACCCTCGAAACGCTCACCACCGCCGAGCGTGATCCGGACCGTCTGGTCCTGCTCACCGGCGGTACCGTGGTGACCGTGGACCCCGCACTGGGGACGCTCGAAGACGCCGACGTGCTCCTGCGCGGCGATCGGATCGCGGAGGTCGGCCGCGGCCTGACGGCGGCGAACGCGATCGTCATCGACGTGTCGGGTTCCATCGTCGCACCCGGGTTCGTCGACACGCACCGGCACTCCTGGCAGGCCCAGATGCGGCGCACCATCCCCGACGTCAACGACCTCGCGGGCTATCTCCAGTCCACGCTCATGCAGGTCGCGCCGCTGTACCAGCCGCACGACATGTACGTCGGAACCCGCCTGGCGGCGCTCACGGCACTGGACTGCGGGATCACCACGATGCTCGACTTCTCCCACAACTCCCGAACCGGCGCGCACTCCGACGCCGCGATCACCGCGTTGCTCGAATCCGGCATCCGCGGCGTACACGCGTCGATGAGCCCGCATTTCGGCGACTGGGACCAGCAGTGGCCGCACGACCTGGCACGACTTCGGACGACCTACTTCTCCACCGACGACCAGCTGGTCACGCTGAGACTCGCCGCTCTCGCCACCCCTGACATCGCCGGGGCACGCCTCGCCTACGGCCACGACCTGGCCCGGGTCGCGGCTGACCTCGGCATCGGAGTGAGCCTCGACGTCATGTTCGGGGCGGCGGCGTCCGAGGCGATCGTGCGGTGGGAGCGAGAAGGACTGCTCGGACCGCACATCGAGTCGATCCACTCGACGGCCCTGTCCGGCGACGCGTGGTCCGCGATGCGCGACACGGGCGTCACCGTGTCGCTCGCGCCGACCTCCGACATGCAGATCGGCCTCGAAGACGCCGTCCCACCGGTCGACGAGGCGCTCGAACACGGCATCCGGCCCGGTCTGTCGGTGGATGTCGAGGTCGCGCTCGCGTCGGACATGTTCACGCAGATGCGCACCCTGCTCGCCGTCCAACGCATGCGCGCCGTCCACGCCGCCTACGGCACCGACAACGAGCCCGTACGCATCACGACACGCGACGTCCTGGACTTCGCGACGCTGTCCGGCGCCCGAACGCTCCGGCTCGACGACACCACCGGGTCCATCACACCCGGCAAGCAGGCGGATCTCATCGTCGTCGACGCGGAGGACCTCAACACCATGCCGCTGCACGACCCGGTCGGGACTCTCGTGCTCGGTGCCGACCGTGGCAACATCACCTCGGTCTGGGTCGCCGGTCGCGTCCGCAAGTGGGCCGGGCGCCTCGTCGGCGTCGACGTGGACGACCTGCGCACCCAGGTGCACGACTCGGTCGACGCCATCACCGGTCGGCGGGCCGCTTGATGCAAGCTCGGTGATGCTCTGGCGTAGAGCACGCGCTTCTTCCTGGCGTCCCGGAGCTCTCACTCCGGGACGTCTTTGTGGCCGACCAATCCGATTCTCACTTGATGGTTGTGCTCGGCGTGTCCAATAACCGTGCCTTCGACCACAGCACCGATTTCAGGAAGCTCGTAGTCGGCAGGCATCCCGATGATCTCCGCGAGTCCGATCGCGTCAGGAACACCGGTGAGGCGCAGGAACACGCCGAAAGGCTGCCGGCCGATGACCATTCCTGTCACTCGCGTCCCGACCGGCGAAGCTTGACGTGTCGTGCTCCAGGCAAGGCGCACCCGCTCAACGAATCCGGGTCCTTCGTCGGGCCACCTGTATTCAGACACGTTCGGATCCTAGAAACCTGTAAGTACGGAACCGTACGACGACGTTGCCGTCAGGGCACACAAAAACGCCCCGGAGCGATGATTGCTACGGGGCATTCTTGCTGGTCAGATTGATGTGGTCAGGGGCGGGGTCGAACCGCCGACCTTCCGCTTTTCAGGTGTAGCAATCACCGTGGTCTCCAGCCCTTACCAGGAGCTAGTCAGTCGTTCGCAGTGCTCGGCGTGTGAGGTTGGTGGCCGACGTTGCCGTCACAGATACCGCCATGCCCAGTGCCGAGGCCGGCTTCACCCATGTCTTCGGCCGGCGGGCAAGAGCCGCCCTGGGAGCTACCCAGCGTGATCAACGATCACCGGGAAAGGCTCAGTGGCCACGCCTCCGGTATCTCCCCCAAACCGTATTAGCGCGCGCCTCGGGATCTACTGCCGTGCTGCGTGTCGCCCAGGGTCAACGGTAGCGGTCCAGCTCCCACGGATCGTGAGCACTGATGAGCGAAACCTCATCGCCGTGGTCGCGGACGAGTTCGCGCAGCCGGGCCTGAGTGCCGAGCCGGAGGTCATGGTGGACTTCCGAGCTGGTCTGCACGAGGTCGAGAAGGGGGTGCGGATGCGGATCTTTGTCGAGTTCCCGGTGGTAGTAGTAGGCGTCACCACAGTGCAGGAGCCAGCGATCGCCTTCACGCACGGCGACTCCGGTATGGCCGGCGGTATGACCCCCGAGTGGGACCAGCCGGATCTCCGGCGGCAGGCCCTTCGGCCGGACGGAGGTGAACCCGAACCATTCCTCGCCCGGCTCGGGGGTGTAGGGAACCCACTTCGGGCCGTGCGCCCAGTGGGCCGGACGGTAGCGGAAGCTGGGCGCCTCGGTGGTCGCTGCTTCGAGTTCGGCGGCAAGGACATGGACCTGGGCATCTGGGAAGTCGGGTAGGCCACCGCAATGGTCTACGTCGAGGTGGGTCACGATGAGGTGGCGTACATCGCCGGGTGAATATCCCAGCCGGGCGACTTGGCGAATGGCGGTCTCCTCCTCGGCCAGTACGGGCTGAGCCATCTCGACCCAGTCGGAGCCGAGGGTGTCGCCTGGGTTGCGGACGTCGTCGAGACCGAGGCCGGTCTCGATGAGGACCAGGCCATCAGAGTCGGTCTCGATCAGCAGACAGTGATTGACGGCGTGCGCGGGAGCCGGGCCGTCGTAGGTGGCCTCGATCTGCCGTACGGACCCGCAGTTGAGGTGATGGATGTTCATGGCGGTTAGGCTGTCACTTGAAGCGCGGTTCAAGTCAAGGAGGCGTGGTGGCCAAGTCGCTGCTGGACATCGCCGAAGTGGCCGAGCGTTCCGGGCTGGCTCCCTCGGCGCTGCGGTTCTATGAGAACAGAGGCCTCATCGCCTCGGCGGGTCGCAATGGCCTGCGCCGCACCTATCGGCCCGACGTTCTCGACCGCCTCGCACTCATCGTCTGCGCCCGCGGCGCCGGGTTCACGATCGCCGAGATCGCCAGGTTCCTGCTGGCCACACCCGACGACACCAAGCTGCGTGCACACATGGCGGAGAAGGCGCGGGCACTGGAGGAAGACATCGCCCGGCTCACTCGGATGCGCGACGGTCTCCACCATGCCTCGAGGTGCATGCACGAACCGCTCGTAGAGTGCCCTGACTTCAAGCGCACATTCGAAAGCTCTGCGACTCTAACGCCATCCCGCGGCGATAGCAGCTCGGGAAATCTCTAGCGCATCTGATCGCTGAGCTGGGAAGTCACCGAGCCTTTCCCATTGATCGTTGATCACGCTGGGTAGCTCCCAGGGCGGCCCTTGCCTGCCGGCCGAAGACATGGGTGAAGTGCGCCCCGAGGCCGGGCTGACGCACCGCGAGAAGCCGGTGTGCTGCGCCCTCAAGGGCGGTCAGTGCTGCGACTCCCGCTTGTCCACGCGCATGGTCCAGTCCATCCACGCGGTCCTTCGGAACGCCCTGGAGTGCGCCGTACGAGAGGAGATCATCGCTCGGAACGTCGCCAAGCTCGTCAAGGTGCCGGTGCCCAAGTACAAGGTCAGCCGCGGCCTCACCGTCCCGCAGGCTCGTGCCGTCCTCAAGGCCGCTCGGGACCACCGGCTCTACGCGCTGTACGTCCTGGCGCTCTGCGTCGGCCTGCGCCGCGGGGAACTCCTCGGGCTCCGCTGGGTGGACGTCGACCTTGAGGCCGGCAAGCTGGAAGTGGTCCAGAGCCTCCAGCGGGTCGCGAGCCGCCTCCAGTTCGTTCGCCCCAAGACCTCCGACTCGGAGCGGACTGTCCCGCTGCCGCCCATCTGCGTGGAGGCCCTGCGGGAGCACCGAAGGAAGCAGTTCGCCGAACGCTCGGACCGCTGGGAGGAGTGGACGGAACACGGCCTCGTCTTCCCCTCACGCTGCGGTACCCCGATGGAGCCGGACAACCTACGGCGAAGCTGGGGAGCCATCCGCAAGGCCGCGGGCCTCGGCGAGATGAGGTTTCACGACCTCCGCCACACTTGCGTGACGCTTCTCCTCAACCTCGGCGTCCCCAGATCGTCCGCGACATCGTCAGCCACAGCGACATCGAGGTAACCATGAGCATCTACGCCCATGCGTCCCCTGACGACAAACGCCACCATCGGCAGAAGCTGGGGGAAATTCAGGGCAGGTCGCACCCGGCCACGGGCCTCAGATGACGGCTTCGTTCTCGTGAGTGATCCATTCGCCCTGCTTGACGACCACGGGCGGGGACGGCTGTGCGGGCCAAATCTGTACGTAGTGGTGGTTGCCATCGAAATCCGGCCGCTCCCAGAGCATGCTCCGGACGTGATAGCGCAGCCGGTGAAGGCCCGGACCAGCGGGTAGCGGGGGAAGGCGGCGCATCGCCTCGTCGTCCCAGTCCATGCACCATCCGATCAGGAGGACCTTGCCAGTCGATGACATGAAGTCGATCTCCACGATCTCCTCGTACCCGTCGAGGTCGGCGCCCGGGTCGTGGTCGGCGATGGTCACCGTGAAAGGAATGCCGTCGCCGTGCTGATACATGATCGACAGATCGACCATGGCCTTCCGTACCGTGACGAGCGCGACGGACCGCTCCACGTCGCCCACATCGTCTCCGTCCCAGTCCTCGTCCATCAGGCCGACAGTGCCACAGTCCTCGACGTCTACTTCCACCCGAACGGTCTCCGCGTAGGGACTCATAGCGGCGAGCGTAAAGCCCGCCACCGACGAACCGGCCGGTCAGCGTCGATCTCAGACGTCACCTCTCGAACGCCTTTACCCCGGACGCTCCGCATGGAGCATGGGTTGGACGCGCTGAGTGACGAAGGCTTCGAGTCGGTTGAAAGGTTGATCGAACGGCTCGCGAACGTACCGCCGCACGTCCTCTGCCAGCTGACGTTGCTGTCACCAGAGATCAAAAAGCCCCGAACGACGATCCGTCCGGGGCATTCTTGCTGGTCGTGTGATGTGGTCAGGGGCGGGGTCGAACCGCCGACCTTCCGCTTTTCAGGCGGACGCTCGTACCAACTGAGCTACCTGACCTAGAGCGGTCCTGACGGGACTTGAACCCGCGACCTCCACCTTGACAGGGTGGCGAGCACTCCAAACTGCTCTACAGGACCTTGCTTCGTTCGTTTTGCGCTCGCTTAGCTTACCAGCTCCCCGGTGGCCTCAGACCATCCGTTTCGCGGTGCGCTTCGCGCTCGCAGTGCCCCCAACGGGATTCGAACCCGTGCCGCCGCCTTGAAAGGGCGGTGTCCTAGGCCGCTAGACGATGGGGGCTCAGGATTCCCTGTCGCCTTCCGTCGGAGACCTCTGAAGCATAGGGGACGATCGCCCCTCATGCCAAAGCGGCATTCCGTTGGCCGGCGTGGTCGGGCCGTTGACCGTTCCCGATGGCGACGGGGCGCTCGTTGGCTCTGGGGAGATTGTACGTGCCGGGTCGGGTTCCACGTGACGTTGGACGTACACCGATTGCTCGCCGAGGCCGCCGAGGGTGATGTCGTCCCAGGCCTGCAGGCGTTTCGTCTCCTTGTCGAAGTACAGAACGGAGGCCTGGACGGGGGTGGGTTCCTCGTGTTCGAGTGCGCGCAGGCCGGCGCCGCCCGTGGAGCCCTGGACGATGACGCGGGTGCCGGTGGGCAGCATGGTGGTCTTGCGGACGTGGGCGTGGCCGGACAGGACGAGCGGGGTGGTGCCGGAGAAGCCGCGGGCGACGATGTCGTCGTGCACGGCCACGAGGTCGGCGTCCTCGACGGCGGCCCGGTGGTCGCGGCCGAACTGTTCCATCGAGGCGGGGTCCGGGTTGACCGCGGTGGTCTTGTCGGGGGTGAAGCGGGGGTCGCCGAGGCCGTAGATGTCCAGGCCCTCCACGTTGCGCATCTTGTCGTCGAGGACGATGGCGTTCTTCTGTTTCGCGACCGCGCGCTGGGTGGCCTTGGAGTCGTGGTTGCCGCGGACGAACACGTAGGGGACGCCCAGGGTGCCGATCTCCTCGACGAACTTGTTCTCCGCCTGCGTGCCGTGGTCGGAGATGTCGCCGGTGTCGATGATCAGGTCGACGGAGAACTGGTCCTTCAGGGAGCGGATCACGTTCCAGGCGATCGGGTTGATGTGGATGTCGGAGACGTGCAGGACCCGGATGGACCGGTCGTCGGCGTCGTACAGAGGAAGGGTCGAGACGGCTTCGTACAGCTTTGAGACATTCGTCACAAGCTTGGTGAGCTGCGCGCGGTACGACTCGAATCTGGTCACGATGGCCTCCGCGCTGCCCACCAGGGAGGGCGCGGCGGCGATCAGGCCGGAGTAGCGGGGCTCGACGAGCGAGCTCGGCTGGAACGTACGGACCGCGAACATCCCCGTGCCGGCCAGCGCCACCGACGCCGCGATCAGGCCCGCCAGGGCCACCAGCGGGCGCCTGAACACCATCAGGACGGCGAGCAGCGCGCCGGCGCCCGCGCACAGCAGTGAGCGGATCGCGAGCTCGCCCACGCCGTCCATCAGGTCGCGTTCGATGATGCCGGGCAGCCGGTCGGTCAGCCTGGGGTCCTCCAGGAGGAGGCGGGCGCGCTCCTGGTCGATGTTCTCCAGGGTGATGCGGAGCGTCAGGGGCGCGTCGTGGCTGCGGAACGTGAGCGTGCCCAGCGGGCTGGCGTCCACGATCGTCTCGCCGGTCCACGACGGCCGGACGGTCATGCCGGTCTCGACCGGGCCGATCTGCGCTCGTACGGTGCCGCTCAGGAAAATGCCCAGCCAGGCACCGGCCGCGGCCACCAGGAGCACCGCCGCAGCCTTGGTCACTCTCGACTGGATGACCTTTTTGAGCACGTCCGAGAAGTTCATACGCTTTCTTGGATACCCGAGCCGAGAGGCAGAATGACAATTGTGATCGAGGTTTCGCCGGAGAAGTTCGATGAGCTCGTGTCCGAGGCGCTGGACACGATCCCGCCCGACCTGACCCGGGTCATGAGCAACGTCGTAGTGACCGTCGTCGACGATCCACCGGAACCCCACCTGCTAGGCCTGTACACCGGCATTCCTCTCACCGAGCGCGGCGACTGGTACTCAGCCGTTTTGCCCGACCGGATCGAGATCTACCGCAATCCGATCTGTCAGATCTGTGACACCGAAGAGCAAGTGATCGAGGAAGTACGGATCACGGTGGTTCACGAGATCGGCCACCACTTCGGCATCGACGACGCCCGCCTGCACGAGCTGGGCTGGTAACTCTTTGCACAGGACGTGCTGCTTTGGGTTGCACGTTGCCGATTGATCGGGCACCTTAGGTGACATATTCAACACTGTGAGTCAGGCACAGCGGAGTCCAGTGGGGGCCATGCGGGCGCGACGGCTGACGGGGCGGCACAGGCGATCCACTGAGCGCCAGGCCACCTATGGCGAGGTCATCGCCGTCAAAGAGTTCAGAGCGCTCTGGTACGCACAGGGCCTGTCGCTGCTCGGTGACCAGCTCGCTCAGGTGGCGCTGGCCGTGCTCGTCTATGACCGCACCAAGTCGGCGCTGGCCACCGCCGCCGTCTACGCGCTCACCTATCTGCCGTCGATCCTGGGCGGGCCGCTGCTGGCCGGACTGGCCGACCGGTTCGCGCGCCGGGGCGTGATGCTGGTCTGCGACCTGCTGCGGGCCGGGCTGGTGTGCGTGATGGCGCTGCCCTTCATGCCCTTCCCTGTGCTGTGCGCGCTGGTGTTCCTCGTCGTGCTGCTCAGCGCGCCGTTCTCGGCCGCGCGCGCGGCCGTGCTGCCCGAGGTGCTCGCAGGCGACCGGTACGTGGTCGGCTCGGCACTGCAGAACATGACGAACCAGGCCGTGCAGATGCTCGGCTTCGCCGCGGGCGGCGCGATGATCGCCGCCATGGGCCCGTACCGCGCCCTGGCCCTGAACGCCGCCACCTTCCTGGCATCGGCGCTGATCCTGGTCACCGGCGTGCGGCGGCGGCCCGCTCCGGGCCGTCCCGGAGCCAGGCCGTCCATGTGGGCGATGACCAGAGCCGGAGCCAGACTCGTCTTCGGTGACCGCAAGCTGCGCACGCTCGTGCTCTTCGCCTGGCTGTGCGGCTTCTACGTGCTGCCCGAAGGCATCGCGGTGCCGTACGCGGTCGCGCTCTACACCGGCGTCATGCCCATCCCGGTGATCACCGGTCTGCTGATGGCGGCGATGCCGGCCGGCACCGTGGTGGGCGCGTTCCTGTTCAGCCGGTTCGTCTCGCCGCCGGGCAGGCTGCGGCTGATGGGGTGGCTGGCCATGCTGAGCTGCGCGCCGCTCGTCGTGACCGCGATGCGGCCGCCGTTGGAGGTGGTGCTGGCGGCATGGTTTCTATCCGGGGTCGGGGGCGCCTACCAGCTCGCGGCGAACGCGGCGTTCGTCCAGCGGGTGCCCGACGGCCAGCGCGGGCAGGCGTTCGGCCTGGTGCATTCCGGCCTGATGGCGGTGCAGGGGATCGCCATCCTGATCGGCGGTTACGCCGCCGAACGACTCGGGCCCGAGCCGGTGGTCGCCCTGTCGGGCATCACCGGCTTCACGGCCGCCGTCGTGCTGACCGTGATCTGGGCCGACGCGCGCGGCGCCAGGATGCGCGCGCAGGCCACTGCCTGATCACTGCCGCGGCTTGTGGTCGTCCTCGGTCCAGGGGCTGCCGGTGCTGCTGCTCTTCTGCTGCTGCTTGGCCAGCAGGTCCTGCACGATCGAGGTGTCCTTGCCCTCCTCGGGCAGGAGCAGCCAGCCGATCGCGTAGACGCCGATGCCGAGGCCGCCGAAGAGCGTGACGATCGCCAGGCCGATGCGGATGATGTTGGGGTCGATGCCGACGTACTCGCCGACGCCGGAGCAGACGCCGCCGAGGATCCGGCCCTTGTGGGTCCTGCGCAACTGCTTGCTGCTGTGATATTCGCTCATGACTCAAGACTGCCCTCAACCCTGGCATTCGCACATCAGGATTGCCCCTGGTAGAACCCTGGTAGCCCCCTATAACGAGGAGAGGAGCACGTCATGGACGATCTGCTGCGCCTGGACGACCGCCTCGACGGTGACCAGAGGTTGATCAGCGACACCGTCCGCTCCTTCGTCGCCGACCGCGTCCTGCCGCACGTCGGCGACTGGTTCGAGGAGGCCACGTTCCCGGCGCGCGAGCTCGCGCCCGAGCTCGGCTCGCTCGGCCTGCTCGGCATGCACCTGCAGGGCTACGGCTGCGCCGGCACGGACGCGACCTCGTACGGGGTGGCCTGCCGCGAGCTGGAGGCCGGCGACTCGGGGCTGCGGTCGTTCGTGTCGGTGCAGGGCTCGCTGGCCATGTTCCCCATCTGGCGGTACGGGTCGGACGAGCAGAAATCGGAATGGCTGCCGCGGATGTCCGCCGGTGAGGCGATCGGGTGCTTCGGCCTGACCGAGCCCGACCACGGCTCCGACCCCGCGAGCATGCGCACGTACGCCAAGCGCGACGGCTCCGACTGGGTGCTCAACGGCTCCAAGATGTGGATCACGAACGGATCCGTCGCGGACGTCGCGGTGGTGTGGGCGCAGACCGACGACGGCGTCCGCGGCTTCGTCGTCCCCACCGACACCCCGGGCTTCTCCGCCCCTGAGATCCACAAGAAGCTGTCCCTCAGGGCATCGGTCACGTCATCGCTCTACTTCGACGACGTGCGCCTGCCCGAGTCGGCCGTGCTGCCCGGGGTCCGAGGGCTGAAGGGGCCGTTGTCGTGCCTGTCCGAGGCGCGCTTTGGGATCCTGTGGGGGGCGGTGGGCGCCGCGCGAGCCTGCGTCGAGGCGGCCGTCGAGTACGCCCAGACCCGCGTCCAGTTCGGCAAGCCGATCGGCGCCTTCCAGCTGACCCAGGAGAAGCTGGCATGGATGTACGTGGGGCTCGCCCAGGCGGGGCTGACCGCGCTGCACCTGGGCGCCTTGAAGGACGCGGGTAAGCTTGAAGCCCGGCAGATCAGCTTCGGCAAGATGGCCAACGTGCGCTCCGCCCTGGACATCGCCCGGCAGGCCCGGTCCATTCTCGGCGGGAACGGGATCACGCTGGAGTACCCTGTGATCAGGCACATGAACAACCTGGAGAGTGTGCTCACGTACGAGGGGACCCAGGAGATCCACACCCTGGTGCTGGGCGAGGCGCTGACGGGGCTGGCGGCATACCGGTAAAGGGCGTCGCGGGGTCGGCGGTAACCTCGGTACGCTTGGCTGTTGCTAGGGGGCGTTAGCTCAATTGGCAGAGCTGCGGACTTTTAATCCGTAGGTTCCGGGTTCGAGCCCCGGGCGCCCTACCAGCTATTACGTCTCTCCTTGATCTTGTCGGGTGGAGTCGTACAACCAGTTTTACAGCCAAGAGGGCCGGATTCCCGTGGAGGGAGTCCGGCCCTTGATCGTGCTGGAGATCATCCGAGCTGTGGCCGAGTGTCTTCATGACCGTGCGAGGGGACGCCCCGCTTGCCAGAAGGTAGGACGCGCAGGCAGGTCGCAAGTCGTGCAGCCGCAGCCAGTCAAGCGATGGCGCGGGGCATCGCCGCACGCCCGCCACGCCGCAACCCAACAAACGCGTCGACCACCGCCCTGCCGCCGCATGACTCCAGAACACTCACTCCGAACTCAATCGTCAACAACAGTTGACACCCACGCGCTGGTCAATCTAAGTTGACGTCATGGGAAGGGATGAGAAACCCGGAAACAACGATGTACCGACGCCGGTACTGATCGACCTAGGCGATCATGCACTATGCGCCCAGGTCCGCGGGAAAGGCCCCACAGTGGTTCTCGAATGCGGTGGCTCAGGCCAGGGCGTGGGAACCTGGGGAGAGGAACTGGAACTCGCGTTGGCCGAGCGTGTCACTGTAGTGACCTACGATCGGGCCGGCGTCGGCCGCTCCGGCGGATCGCAGGCCCGTACCGTCACCGAGATGGCCGACGACCTGCGTAGGCTTCTTCGCGCCCTGCACCTTGAACTGCCGGCGGTATTCGTGGGCTGGTCCTACGGTGGGCTCGTGACCCAGCTTTATGCCGCCCGCCATCCCACTGATGTGGCGGGGCTGGTCTTCGTGGATCCGACCGCCAGCGGAACACCGCCGGGCTCGGCGCTCGTACGCGCCCTCTCCTTCCTCCTAGCCCCAAGGCTGCTCCGTCTGCGTGCGATGTTCGGCGGCACCGATGCGCGGTCGCTGCGCGAACTGGCCGACACCCTGGCCGGGATGCAGAATGCCATGAACGAGGCTGCACAGGCGCGTCAGGAGAGCGGGTTGCCGCCTGTGCCCATCCGTGTGATCACGGCAGGCAAGCGGCCGCGCATGCCCAAAGCGCATCTGGAGCATCTGAACGCCGACCATCGCGCTCTGGCCAGCCAGTCCCCACATGGGCAAGTGATGGTCGCCGAGCGGGCCAGTCATCAGATTCCGTTCGAGCAACCCGAGATCATTATTCAGGCGGTCGATGAGGTGTTGGGCTGCCGCCGACATCACAGGAAGGCCTGAACGGGTGAGCCGCTGGATTTTCCGACGCGGCCCACCGAGCGCCGGGCTGCCTCGTGGGCCAGCTCCGGAAGCACTGTCGTGTACGTGTTCTCGGTCAGAATCGTCGAGCCGTGGCGCAGCATCGTGGACACCATCTCGTGTCGGCGCCGGCCGCATGAGCGAGCGTCGCTGCGCAGCGCCGTAGGTCGTGCAAACGGATCGGCGGCAGGCCTCGCCCTCCTCCAACTCCCATCCGACTTGGGCGAGTCGCTTCGCCACGACCAGCGTGCGCTCGTTCGTGTCGAGGTCCTCCCACCGGACGCCACAACCCTCGCCACGGCGCGGGCCACGGAAAGCAATGAGGGGGAAGAAGGAGTACAGCCGATGCTGGGCCGCGACGTCGAGGAATGCGCCGAGCTGGACCGGTGTCCAGACCATCACGGGTGACGGCGGCAGTTCGAGAGCCTCCCGGACCCGTACGGCGCTGATCTTCTTGCCGCCCTTCTCCGCCTTCACGGCCGCCAGGCGCTCGGCGAACTCGGCGACGAATGTCTCCCCCCGTTGCTTGGTCCACACCAGAGCCTGGGGCCGCTTGGCCTTGTCCAGCTTGATGGCACCGGCATTGTTGATGCTGCTGATCTCTTGCCGGACCGCTGGGAGTCCCCCACGCGCCGCTCACCCATTCGTTACAGCGACATGCTGCCCAAGATCATCGGAGTGCTGTTTTTGTGACCATTCCAGGAGCCAGGCCATGAGCCACCCTTCCACACCCGCCATCACCGGGGAAGCAGAGTCTCGCCCCGGAAGCCGGCACCCGACACTTTGATCAACTCGACCCCAAGAGGGCTCGGTCGCGATCGTGAGAGATCAGGGCCGAAACGCGCCTGCTGGGATTACCTCAATGAATGGCAGCTCAGAACACGAAACCGTTCACCGAATCGAACGTCCTTCAGGACCGGTCTCCCTCTTGCACCCTGATGAAGATGCGAGCTTCTCCACGCTCCGTTTTCGCCACCACACGCCAGCAACCTGGTGAAGGGAACTGCAACGACGCCGGTATGGGGCCCGGCAAGCCGTCCGCCGTAGGCATCAGCTGAGCCGAGCCCACGTTGTCACCCGCCACTTCTTCAACGGTAACCGTGGGAAGCCTCGTGCCGGTCGTCCATAGTGGACGCTTGATCTGATAGCCCTCCGGGACCCGCACGGCCGAGGAACTCCAATCTCCTGACACAGGAGCGACGAACCAGATGTCGGTTGCGCCTACCCCTGGCTGGCCATCGCTCCCGGGAATGTCCACGCGATCGCGCACCGTGTCATCACATGGTGCCGTGGCGGCATCTGTGGCCTCCGTGCGCGCCCCTCCTTGCGAACAGGCTGTCAGGCTCAACGCAGCTATGGTTCCGCATGACATGAGCGTCATGGCGGTAGCGGTTCGGTAGTTCACAGCAGCCATGCGGAAGCCATCCATCCTGATATTGCGACCATGACGAGCACGCCGAGCGCCTGTGCGTAACGAACGCTGTGCCACCAGCGGTCCATCGCTCTCTTGCCGAGAGCTGAAACATCACCGGCGCTAACCGAAATGATAAGCGGAACGGCGAAGAACAGGCCGTAGACCGCGCCTGACCGCGACGGCGCTATCCCCAAGACGGCCGAAAGCAGGACCAGCCAGGAAGTGAACGACACTCGATAAAGAGCAAGGCTCTTCGCGGTTTGCCGACGCCATCCTATGGACATCGAGCCACGAAGAATCGCCCGGGTGTCGACGATGACTCCCTTGGCAGCGACAAGGGCGAACACTTTGAGCGCGTTTTCCACAGGGAGGACAAGCGCTACCGCCTGACCGATCTGCGACAGGAAGAACACCGGGCACGCCCTGGCACTGCCGGCCCGGGCATACCGGCCAGGTCATCACCACGCTGCGCAGGCCGCCACAGCCGTCGCGCCTGAAGCTCCGCGCTCTGATCGCCAATGGTGATCTCGACGAATACTGGCGTTTTCACCTCGCCCGGCAACACGAACGGGTCCACCGGAGCTGCTACCAGGACGGATACTCCCTCACGGCTTGATCGATCAGTCACTGCGGAAGAGCTACACCCGTCCGGTTTGGTCGGCAGTGGGAGGATGGGGGGCATGTATGTCCGTGAGGCCGGTGACGCACACGCTCCTCCCATTCTGTTACTGCACGGTGGCGGCGTCGCGGGATGGATGTGGCGACCGACGCTGGAGCGGCTCGGAGCGAAAGCCCGAGTGATCGTTCCCGATCTGCCCGGTCACGGACGCAGTGCGGAGGAAGCGTATCGGTCACACGAGATGACCGCCCAGGCCGTGGCCAGGGTCCTGGAAGAGCGCGCACCGGACGGCGCGATGGTCGCGGGGTTCTCGTTGGGTGCGCAGCTCACGATTCTCCTCGCCGCTACCCGGCCCGATCTCGTCACCAGTGCCGTCGTCGTGAGCGCGCAGGCGAAGCCTCTTCCGTTCCCGCAGGCGGCCCTGGGGCTCCTCGGCGCGACCGCACCGCTCGCACGGCAACGGTGGTTCGCGAAGCTCCAGGCGAAGCAACTGTTCATCCCGGACGAACTCCTGACCGACTACCTTCGCGACAGCGCTCGCATAAGCCGTGAGACTCTTCTCGCCAGCGTCGGCGAGAACATCCGTTTCACCCTTCCCACCGGCTGGGCCGACTTCAAGAACCCGGCACTGGTGATGGTGGGCGAGCACGAGCGGAAGCTCATGCACGACTCCGCACGGAACATCCACGACTCCCTTCCGGGCAGCCAGATGACCTTCGTGCCGGAATGCGGCCATGGCATACCCCTGCAGCGCCCGGACCTGTTCGCTGAGATTCTGGCCGACAGAATGTGAGTGTCCTGTTCTTGGGCTTCCGCGCCATCACGCTGCCTCCCGGGACCACCACGCCCAAGCTGAATCGGGCGACGTAAGCGGCAATGCACCCTGGCCCACGGCTATCAGGGCCGCCTCCTGCCAAGCCGCCAGGGCCGCCGCAACCGTGCCGGGCCACCTGCGGGTGATTCCGAGGGTGATCACCGCGGCCATTCCGCACGCGGGCGGGATGTCGATCCGCGCCCTGGCCGCTCGACGCGTCAGCGAGAGCAGGACATGAGGAATGCCGAGTCCTCAGAACGCGTGGGAGGGGCAACGTGCTCGCGTACAACGGCGTACCGGTGGACGGCCAGGACCGATCAGAACTCGCCGACGGCCGAGGGGACAAGGAGTTCGCGGAGCCGGCATCCGCGTTGCGGTTGGCGCGCTGTGTGGCCGTCGTCGTCGGCGTGGGATTCGCGCTCGGTGGTCTCGCCGGCCTTCTCGCGAACGAGCCGCCCGGCGTTCTGCTCGCGGCCGGGATCGGCGCCCAGGCAACGATGTTCGCGCTGTATCTGTACAGCTGCGTGCCGCCGGCGCGTGGGCGACGGCCGCGAGGCTGGCGCTGGTCGCTGCTTGCTCAGGCCGCGCTTACGGGCGTCGGCCTGATCTGGGAGGCCGGCTCCTGGTGCGGCACTTCCGGCTTCCTGGCGGCCGCGGTCCTGCTGCTGGTCAGGCCGGTCCGCCTCGGTTGGGCGGGGTTCGCCGGCGTGCTGGCGGTGCAGGGATGGTCCTGGTGGACGGTCGATGCCTCTCCGGGCGAGGTAGCGAATCTGGTTTTCGGACATACCGCGTTCGTCGCCATCGCCCTGTACGGCAGCGTCCGGGTGGCCGATCTGGTTGCCGACAGGTACGACGCCCGTGCTGAGCTGGCTGCCGCCGAGGTGACGCGGGAGCGCCGGGCCTTCGCCGACGAGCTCAACGGCCGGGTGGGGAACAGCTTGCGTACGGTGATCGCCGCGGGCGAGGCCATGCTGGCCTCGACCGGCACCGAGCAAGCCCGCGGCCAGCTGGAGCGGGCACTGGATACGGCTCGGTCCACGCTCGATGAGACCAGGGCGATGTCACACGCCCGTCGCGACTCGCATGCCCGGGTCCGGCCGCCGGCCGATGACATGAGCCCGGCGTACGTGCACTTCCTCGGCGGTGTCACCGTTTGCCTGATGATCGTCCCGGAGTCGGCGCGTTTCGCGGTCGAGGCGGGGCTTTCCGCCGCCGGAGGATGGGCGTTCGGCCTGCTGCTGGTGTCCTTCACCGCGCTCTATCTGTGGCACTGTCTGATGGACGGGACTGGAGGGCGGCCTCCGCACTGGCCTTGGACGCTGCTGATCCAGGCGGTCATCGCGTTCGTTCCCGTTGCGTTCTACGGTCTGCAGGCGTGGCACGTCGTTGCCTTCTTGCCGGGGCTCACCCTGATATTGCTGCGTGGATGGCTGCGCTGGGCGGCCACGGGGCTCCTGCTTGTGCAGAACGCCGTGTATCTCTTGTGGGGTGGCGGCCTGGGCGAGGCCGACGTGTTCGACCAGCTCTCGCGGGTGGTGTGGGGTGGCGAGCGCGCTCTGGTCGTCTACGGCCTGGCGCGGATGGCGCGGATGACCTGCGAGTTGCGTGGCATGAGAGAGGCGCTCGCGCGCACGGAAGTGGCTCGCGAGCGCCTGCGTTTCGCTCGTGACCTCCATGATCTGTTCGGCTACAGCCTGTCGGTCGTCGTGCTCAAGGCCGGCCTGGCAGGACGACTGCTGACGGTGGACAGGGAGCGTGCCGAACGTGAGATGGCCGAAGGCGTCGCCGCCGCACGCGAGGCCCTGGACGACATCCGGACCGTTGCACACGGTTACCGGCAGGAGTCTCTCGCGGAAGCCTTCGAGTCGGCCCGGTCCCTGCTGCTGGCAGGCGGTTTCGACGTGCGTGCCCACTACACCCATGTGCCGATGTCCGCTCATTTCCAGACAGAGCTGGCAGCGTTGTTGCGCGAGGGCGTCACGAACATCCTGCGGCACAGCAGCGGTGACTGGTGCGAAGTCCGTATCGAGCGCGATGGGAATCACGTCCGATTGGCGCTGTCGAACAATGGTGCGGGGGCGGGTGCCGGGAGTCAGGGCCTCGGCATGGAGAGTTTCGCCGCTCGCGTGCGCGTCCTGCACGGGTCGTCGGACCGGCGCGTCGTCGGTGACGTTCATGTCCTCACCACGGAGATCCCGCTCGACGACGGGTCAGAGCCAGCCCTCGTCCGTGGCGATGCGGATGGCGTCGATGCGGTTCCTGGCACTCAGCTTGACGACCGCGGAGGTGAGATAGTTGCGGACGGTGCCCAGGCTGAGAGACAGAGCGGCGGCGATCTCCTGAGGCTCCGCACCGGTGGCGGCCATCCGCAGCACGTCGGTTTCTCGCTCGGCGAGAGGGCTGGTCATCGTCTCCAACGCCCTCATCGCGAGTGAAGAGTCGACCACACGATCACCGGCGGCGACTTTGCGAATGGCCTTCACCAGATCCTCCGGCGGCGAGTGCTTCAGGAGGAAGCCGGCCACCTGCGCGGTCAGGGCGCGACGCAGATAGCCCGGCCGCGCCATGCCGGTGAGCATCAGGACCCGGCAGGAGGGCAGCAGCTCATGCACCTGGGCGGCGGCGGTCAAGCCGTCGATGCCGGGCAACTCGATGTCGAGAAGGGCCACGTCGGCGCGTAGGCGCGCGGCGGTCCCGGCCACGTCGTCCCCCCGCTCGACGGTGGCGACGACATCGAAATCGTCCTCAAGGCCGAGGACGGCGGCAAGGGTGTCACGCAGAATTCGGACGTCTTCCGCAATGATGATTCTTATCATATCCGTCCCCGACGAAAGAGGCTGGGTGACTTCAGTATTGACACGTTGATTTTAGCGCCTCGCTGCCAGGCGAATTGCATCACCTTTTGATTGACTCACAGGCGCCTCCGTGACGTATTCATCAAGGGCTGGTGATCAGCGCACTTACCTCCTTACCTGCTGCCGGGGGAAGCTCACATCGGTACACCTGAAATCACTGAAAGGATCGATGATGTTGCTGGCGAAAAAGAACATCGTCATCTACGGCGGCAGCGGGCCGATCGGCAACGCATTCGCTCTGACCTTCGCCCGGGAGGGCGCGCGGGTGTTCCTGGTGGGACGGACCCGGAAGCCGCTTGAGCGTACGGCGGCCGAAGTGGAGGCCGCGGGCGGCAGCGCTCACGTAGCCGTGCTGGACGCGCTGGACGAGCGATCGGTGAACGAGCACGTACAGGAGGTGCGAACGCTGGCCGGTTCGGTCGATGTGTCGGTGAACTTGGTCTCGCGTGGCGATGTGCAGGGCATTCCACTGATCGACATGGCGACCGACGACTTCGTCCGGCCCATCACCGCAGGTCTGACGGCGGCGTTCGTCACCGCCCGGGCCGCCGCGCGGGTGATGGCCGACCAGGGCGATGGCGTGATTCTGACACTGAACAGCGGCTCGGCTCACGGCAGCCCGATGCTGGGGGCCAGCGGCCCGGCCGACGCCGCCACCGACACCTTCATCCGCAATCTCGCCGCCGAGGTGGGCCCGCGCGGGGTGCGAGTGCTGGGCCTGTGGACGGCGGGCCTGCCCGAGAGCTTCGCCCCGCGATTCCTCGAGCACAATCCCACGCGGCGGGCCTCCGGCATGTCAGCCGAGGACATCGACCGGGTGATCAGTGGGCTGAGCATGCTGGGCCGCGCTCCACGGCTGGCGGATGTCGCCGAGACGGCCGCCTTTCTGGTCTCCGACCGGGCCGGCGCGATCACCGGCGCCTTCGTCAACGCCACCAGCGGCATCTTCCCCAGCTGACCCTTCCAGCCAGGCACTCGAGCAGAGATGAGAACGATGAACCACGGACACGACGAGACCGTCGCCTTCGAAACCGTCGCCCCGCAGCCCGTCATCAGCGTGCGTCGCACGGTCCCGGTCGCCGAGCTGCCCCGGACCCAGGCAGAAATCCTGGCGGCGCTGTGGGCTCACCTCGGCGAGCACGGCGTGCGCCCGGCCGGGCCGCCGTACGTGCGCTATCACGCCTTCGGCGACGTCGAGACCGACGTCGAGGTCGGTGTTCCGGTGCAGGGTGTGGCCGCGAGCCGAGGAGAAGTCGCCATGGGCGAGCTTCCCGGCGGGCCGGCCGTCACCACCTGGCATCTCGGCGCGCACGACCGGCTGGGCGGCGCCTACGACCGGCTGCAGGCGTGGACGCGGACCGCACCGTACAAGCCGGAGGGCGGCGCGTGGGAGATCTACACCTGGATCGACCTCGCTCACCGCCCTGATCCCGCGGCGTGGCCGGCCCCGTCCACATGGCGCACTCAGCTCGTCCAACCCCTCAACAGCGCATGACAGACATGATCGCCAGGTCCACGGCGGGCCGCCGGGAATGGCTCGCGCTGGCCGTCCTGTGTCTGCCCACGATGTTGACCATGCTGGACATCAGCGTGCTGTTCCTGGCCGTGCCTCAGATCACCGTGGATCTGGGTGCCGGCGCGACCGAGCAGTTGTGGATCACCGACATCTACGGTTTCCTCATCGCGGGCTTCCTCATCACCATGGGCAGCGTGGGGGACCGGATCGGCCGTCGCCGGCTGCTGCTGCTCGGGGCGACCGCGTTCGGCGCGCTGTCGGCACTCGCGGCGTACGCCCCCTCGACGGAGGTGCTCATCGCCGCGCGCGCTCTCCTGGGGGTCGCCGGCGCCACGATCATGCCCTCGACCCTCGCGCTCATCATCGGCATGTTCCGCGACCCTCGACAACTGGGCGTCGCCATCTCGGTGTGGGCGTCGGCCCTGACGGCGGGGGTCGCCCTGGGACCCCTCGTAGGAGGAGCGCTGCTGCAGGCATTCTGGTGGGGTGCGGCCTTCCTCGTCGCGGTGCCGGTGATGCTGCTGCTGGTCGTCACGGGTCCCCGGCTGCTGCCGGAGAGCCGGGACCCGGGCGCGCCCGGCGTGGACCCAGTGAGTGTGGTGCTGTCCCTGGTGGCGGTTCTGCCGCTGGTCTACGGGCTCAAGGAGCTGGCTCAATCCGGCTGGTCGCCCGGTCCGGTCGCGCTCACGCTGGCAGGGGCCCTCGCGGGTGTCGTGTTCGTGGTGCGCCAGGGCCGGCTGGCGCACCCGATGCTGGACCTCGGGCTCTTCCGGATCATGGAGGTGAGAGGCGCGCTGCTGATCTCCCTGCTGGTCGGCGCCTTGCAGAGCGGGAGCGGCTTCTTCGTGGCCCAGTATCTGCTGTCGGTGGAAGGACTGAGTCCGCTGGCGGCCGGCCTGTGGATGCTGGTGCCGACCTTCGGCCTCGTCATCGGAATCTTCGTCAGCCAGGGGATCGCGCAGCGGGTACGTCCCGCCCACGTGGTGGCGGCCGGAGCGGCGATCGCCTCCGCAGGCATGGTCGTCCTGACGCAAGTGACACCCGGCGGCGGGCCGGCGATCCTGTTGCTGGGATTCACCGTGGTCTACGTCGGCGTCAGCCCGGTCGGTCCGCTGGCCGGACGTCTCGTGGTCCCTGCCGCGCCGCCGGAGAGGGCCGGCTCCGCCTCGGCCATGCAGTCCATGAGCGGGGAACTCGGCGTGGCCCTCGGCATCGCCGTCCTGGGCAGCCTCGGGGCAGCGATCTACACATCGGCGGTCGAGGTTCCCCCGGCGCTGGCGAACACGGCGCCGGGCAGAGCGGCCGCCGAGACCATGGCCGAGGCGGTGGCCGTGGCACAGCGACAGCCGACCGGCATCGGCGACGCACTGATCAGCTCGGCACGCGACGCGTTCGCCTCCGGCCTCAACGTCACAGCGGCGGTGTGTGCGCTGGCATTCGCCGGCATCGCGGTGCTGGCGTTGACGACCCTGCGGCGCATCCCACCCTTCGGACCGCCTGCCGCCCAGGAGAGGGTAGGAAGAACGACATGACAGCCCTCCCCACCAGTGACGTCTTCACCGAGCGATTGACGGCCCTGCCAGTGCCGGAAGGGCGCCGTGTTCGTATCTCAGAGCAGGGCGCCGTGCTCGGTGTCCGTATGCGCGACGTCTTCGCTCTCGCCAGAGAGTTCATCGACATGCCTCCGGACGAGATCGCCAATCTCCTCGAAAGCGACGTGCACGAGGTCAGGGTCGGCGCGTGCAGCATCATGGACAAGCAGGCCCGCCGCAAGCGCACGCCCCAGTCGCGTCGCGCGCAGCTGTACGACCTCTATATGGGCCGCCACGACCGCATCAACACCTGGGACCTGGTGGACCTGGCCGCGCCCCATGTCGTCGGAGGCTATCTGTACGACAAGTCGCGTGCCCCTTTGTATACGCTGGCCCGTTCCCCGCAGTGGTGGGAGCGGCGCACCGCCATTGTCGCCACCTTCTACTTCATCCGGCACGACGATCTCGGCGACACCTTCGGCATCGCCGAGATCCTGGCCGATGATCCTGTTGATCTGGTGCAGAAGGCCTACGGCGGATGGATCCGCGAGGCCGGCAAGCGGGAGCCTGCGCGCCTGCTCGCCTTCCTTGACCGGCACGCCGCCACGATGCCCCGCACCGCCCTGCGTTACGCCGTCGAACACCTCGGCAGCGACCTCAGAGCGCATTACATGGGAGCGGCGAAACGATCTGCCGGGTCTCAATAGGCTTCGTGCTCAGTGCGCATCAGAGGCATTCCGGCGAGTCACGCCAGGGCCTCGATGCGCACTGCCATACTTCTACCCCGACGCCCACTCGCCGGCCCGGCACAGGAACACGGCGAGCCCACTCGACGGCCTCCGCTCTGTCCTTTGCTTGGATCAGCCAGAATCCGGCGATCCATTCAGTGTCGAGCGATGGCCGGGCAGTCACGACGGCCTCGCCACCGTGACGCGCGATCTGCGCCACCAGGCTCTCTGGACGCAGCCTCCCGGCGGTCAGAAGCACTCCGGCCCTGATCAGGGTCTCGTCATAGACCCGCAGTCTGGCGGCGAACTCGCGGCCGGGTGGAAAGCCCGCCTCGGTGTCTGCCCCGGCCCGGCGAATGATCATGAATCTCATCGATCTTCTCTCAGCTCGGCAGGCCGTTTTCTTTCATGTCGAAGTTCGTCGGGGCGTCTAGCTCCTGCCTCAGATTGCCGCTTCATCCGAGGGTTGTGTAGTGCGCTCTTCATCGGACACCAGTGAGATATTCATGTTCAGCCGGTTACTCATAGCGAGGATTCCGTCACCGTATGGAGAAGGGGAGGGAACCCTCGCGACAGGAGTTGCCCGGCGTGAGGCCGGGGACGATCGGGGCATGGCGAGCACATTTCAGCGGGGCAAGGTGCGACTCGTTTTCGGTGCGATGGACGTCGACGGTGACGGCGTGCTGCGCGAGAGCGATTTCGATGCCCTAGCGGGGCGTTGGGCGTCCATCCGCGCGGCCGGTGATGAGGAGCACCTCATGGCGATCATGCATGGCTGGTGGGGAACGCTCGCCGAGCGCTCCCGCGACCCCGAGTCGGTCACGCTCGACGACGTCCTCACCGTGGTGGATCTGCTCGGCCGGACGCCGGACGCCGTGGACGCCACCGCCGAGGCCATGTTCGAGGCCATCGACGAGGACGGCGACGGCCGGATCTCGCCGGCCGAGTACCAACGCATGATCGAGGCGTGGAACGGCAGCCCCACCGACACCACCGACGTGTTCGTCCGACTCGACGCCGATGGTGACGGCACCGTCTCCCGTACGGAGTTCGTCCGCCACTGGAGAGAGTTCTGGGTGGGCGACGACCCTGCGGCGCCCGGAAGCCACGTCTTCGGGATACCCCCCGCGGCCTGATTCCTAGGAACAGGTCTCGAGCGATCGTCAGACGGTGGTGCGTGACCACTGCTGGTTGGTGCCGGTGTTGCAGGGATACTGCTTGAGGATCACGCCGTCCGCGGTCGACGCGGCCGGTACGTCCACGCATTTGCCACTGTGTCGTGCCCGGAGCTGGAAGTAGCTGCCGTTGGCGACCATCTGGAACTGCTGGTTGGTGCCGGTGCCACAGGTGTACTGGATGAGTTCGGCGCCGTCGGCGGTCGACGCGCTCACCACGTCGAGGCATTTTCCGCTGTGGCGGCTGACGACGCGCCAGTAGCCGCTGCCGGCGTCCTGGAACTGCCACTGCTGCCAGGCGTTGCCGCCGTACGTGTACTGGCCGACGCGCGCGCCGTTGTCGGTGTTCGGCTGCTGGACGTCCATGGCCTTGCCGCTGTGGCGCACGTCGATCCGGTAGTACGTCGGCGGGGGAGTGGGGCCGACGGCGTCGCCCCAGGCGTACCGGATCCGGTCGGCGCCGGAGGGGTTGCGGACGGTCAGGCCGAGATCGGTGCCGCTGCCGGTCAGGCCGTACATCGAGTAGTGGTCGTAGCCGCTGGTTCCGGTCGGTTTGCCGCCGAGGGCGGGCCAGTAGGTGCCGCCCATCTGGTTGTCCCGCATGACCTGGGCCATGGCGCGGATGTGGCGCACGAAGTTGTCGGTGCTGTTCGCGTCGCCGTAGTCGAGGCCGGTGGCCATCGGCGCGCCGAACTCGGTCGCGACCGCGCGGGAGGCGCAGTTGCCCAGACGCGTCTGGATGTGGCCGCGGAAGGCGTCGTAGGTCATCGCGCTGTAGAAGAAGGCGTAGTGGTGGAAGGACAGCAGCGTCGCGTTGAAGCGGCTGTCGTTGCAGACGTCCCGCAGGTCCTGGCTGTAGCCGGTGCCGCCGATGAGTACCCGGCCGGGCACCGCCGAGGTGTGGTAGCCGAGCCAGTTCGCCGCGACGTCGCGCCACTCCGCCGAGGTGTAGCCGTGCGGCTCGTTCATCGGCTCGAAGTAGACGTTGCCGTTCGAGCCGTACGTGTTGGTCACGCTGGACCACATCGTGTTCCACGCGGCGAGGTCGGTGATTCTGCCACCGGAGGCGGCGCCGTCCTCCCAGTACGCGAGGATGACCTTGAATCCACGGGCAGTGGCGGCGTCGATGGCGCCGCGGTAGGCGTTCCACCAGGTCGTGTTGGCCACGGTGTGGGTGTTGATGGGCAGCCGGACGGTGTTGACGCCCATGGTGGAGGCCATGTCGTCGTAGAGGGCGTTGGCTTTCGCCCGTACTGTCGCGTTGCTGTCGGACTGGCTCAGGCCGTGCAGGACGAGCGTGCCGGTGCTGAAGTTGTCGCCCAGCACGGCCCAGTTCATGCCCCTGAACTGGCTGGTGGCGGCAGCGGCCGGCGACGCGGTGACGACGAGGCTCGCCGCCGCGGTGAGCGCCGTCACCACGAGGGCGATCAGCGACCGGCGTGACGACCGGGTGTTTCCCGAGGATAAGCAGCTGATCAGTCTCATGGCATGCCCAATCACTGGATCTGAATTCCTGGGTCAGACCTGGGTGCGGCTCCACTGCTGGTTGGTGCCGCTGCCGCAGGCGTACTGCTGGATGTCGGCGCCGTCGCCGGTGCCGGAGCCGACGACGTCGAGGCACTTGCCGCTGTGCCGTGCGACGATCCGGAAGTAGCTCCCGGTGGCCTGCCACTGCCATTGCTGGTTGGTGCCGCCGCCACAGGTGTACTGGATGACGTTGGCCCCGTCGGCGGTCGAAGCGCCGGCCACGTCCAGGCACTTGCCGCTGTTCTGGTTGACGACGCGGAAGTAGCCGCCGCCGGCGTCCTGAAACTCCCATTTCTGGTTGCCGCCGCCGTTCCAGGTCCACTGTTTGATCTCGGCGTTGTTCGCGGTGGAGGCCGACACGACGTCCATCACCTTGCCGCTGTTGCGGTTGGTCACGCGGTGGACCGGTGCGGGGGCGGGCACGTCGGCCACCGGCAGGATCGTGCCGTGGCGGCAACCGGGGCAGGTGATCTGGCTCAGGCCCGACCAGGAGTTCAGGTTCGAGCTGGTGGCCGTCCAGATGCCGCCGTTGGTGTACTTGTCGATCCAGATGCGCCAGGAGCCGTCGCTCATCCGCAACACGGCCGGTCCCTCGTAGCCCGAGCTCCACAACTGGCCCTGGTTGCTCCACCCGCTGGTGAGACTCGTGCTGGTCCAGTGCTCGATGTACTTGGAGGTCTCGTTCTTGGTGAAGGCGTGGTAGGTGCTACCCGACTTCACCACGTACGTGTCGATGTAGTTGTAGCCGAGACCACCCATCTGCGCCGGTCCGCTCCAGGAGGTGAGCGACGCGTTCTGGGCGGTGAAGATGTACGGACGGAAACAGTTGGAGCACGTCGTCTGGGCGATGCTCACGATGATCCGGACGGTGCCGCCCTCGACGTAGAACTCGGGCGCCCAGGTGAAGCGCGTGTTGGCGACGCCGGAGCTGACGCTGGTCACGTGGGTCCAGTTGACCAGGTCGGGGCTGGAGGCGATGTTGAAGTGGGTGGAGTTCGTGGTCCACGACTCGACGGTGTGGGCGATGTAGTAGAGCCCGTTGTGCTGGATGATGCTGGGGTCGCGCAGCACGCCGGACGGGCCGCGGTAGTTCGTGTCGGCCAGCACGCCGAAGTTCGTGCCGTTGGCCGACGAGTAGACCCAGAGCTCCTGGTCGGCGGCGGCGTCTCCCTTGAACGTGGTGTAGACGTAGCCGGGCGCGGCCTGTGCGGGTGAGGCGACCGACGCCCCGGCGGCGGCGGCGGTGAGCGCCACGAGGCAGAGCCGGGCCAACCAGCGTCTGACCTTCAGTCGTCTGTTCACGAGTGAATTCCCTCGCCATGAATTGTTAGCGCTAACATCATGCTGATCCATTCACGAAGGCGTCGAATGGTGGTCGGTGCGCCAAGCGTGCGCGGGGGTGCGGTCGTTACGTCGGCGTTACATCAGTGTGTTCGCTCATGTCGAGCCGGTCAATACCCCGTTCATTCGTGGCGGTTGACCGCAGGCGGAATCGTCTCGTGGCGAGGTATTGACAACCGGGCTGTCAGCCTTTTCCATGTGGGAAAACACGCCGTAAACATGCATGTGACCCTCGGGCCGGTGGTGATGTTAACGCAAACATCGTGCCCCGTGGAACACCCGGTCGCCACGCCAACCGCCGGAACAGAGGGAAGTGATCAGCATGAACCGACTCGTGAGCTTACGCCGCTCGCTCACGGCCATCCTCCTGCTCGCCGGTGCCGTCGTCGGCCATGCCGCGACCGCGGCCCCGGCCGGCGCGGCTCCGGTGACCATCACCAACGGCACCCAGTTCCTGGACACCAGCGGCAACGCGCTGCACGCCCATGGCGGCGGCGTGCTGCGGGAAGGCGGCTACTACTACTGGTTCGGGGAGAACCGCAATCCCGACAACACCTTCCGGGCGGTCTCGGTCTACAGGTCCACGGACCTGCGGAACTGGGAGTTCCGCAACGACGTCCTCACCCAGTCGTCGCACCCCGAGCTCAACGTCGCGAACATCGAGCGGCCGAAGGTCATCTACAACAGCTCCACCGGCAGATTCGTCATGTGGATGCACAAGGAGAACGGCTCAAACTACAGCGAGGCCCGCGCCGCCGTCGCCTCCTCCGCCACCGTGGACGGCGCGTACACCTACCACGGCAGCTTCCGTCCGCTCGGGCACATGTCGAGGGACATCACGCTCTTCAACGACAACGGCACCGCCTACATGATCTCGGCCGCGGACGAGAACTACGACCTGCACATCTACCGGCTCACGACGGACTATCTGAACGTCAGCACGCTGGTGGGCAATTTCTGGAACGACGCCCACCGGGAAGCCCCGGCCATGTTCAAACGAGGAAGCGTCTATTTCCTGCTGACCTCAGGGGCGACCGGGTGGAGTCCGAACCAGGCGCGATACGCGACCGCGTCGAGCATCTCCGGTCCATGGACCGGGTGGACCAACGTCGGCGACGGCACGACGTTCAGCTCCCAGCCGACGTACGTGCTGCCGATCCAGGGCTCGTCGACCACCAGCTACCTGTACATGGGGGATCGCTGGGCCGGGGCCTGGGGCGGGCCGGTGAACGATTCCCAGTACGTCTGGCTGCCGATCACGTTCCCGTCCGCCACCAGTATGAGCCTGACCTGGTATCCCCAGATCACCATCGACGCCGCCACCGGCGTCGTCTCCGGCGGCGGCACCTCCCCGTACTACCGGATCACCGGGCGCGCCAGCGGAAAGGTGATGGACGTCGTCAGCTCGTCGACGGCGAACAACGCCGAGGTGAAGCAGTATCCGTGGAACGGCGGCGGGAACCAGAAATGGCAGTTCCAGGACATCGGCGGCGGCTATCACCGGCTGGTCAACCAGAACAGCGGCAAGTGCCTGGACGTGGCCAGCGCTTCGACCGCCGACGGGGCCAACATCATCCAGTACACCTGCGGCGGTGGCTCCAACCAGCAGTGGCAGTGGGTGGCCACCGGCAGCTACTTCCAGCTCAGGGCCCGTCACAGCGGCAAGTGCCTGGACGTCGTCAACGCGTCCACGGCTGACGGCGCCGACATCCAGCAGTACGCGTGCGGCAGCGGCACCAACCAGCAGTGGTCCCGTACCCAATCCTGATCCTCGGCCGTAGCGACATGACCAGGAAGCCATGCCATGAGAAGACTCCCACTCGCCGCGGCGCACCTGCTCGCGGTGTGTTCACTGGTGGCGGCCACGTTGGTCGCCGGACCCGCCGCGCCTGCCCAGGCGTCGAACCCGATCGTGAACCGGTTCGCCGCCGATGCGTCGATGCACGTCTACAACAACCGCGTGTACGTCTACACCACGGACGACGAGAGCAACAGCGGCACGTACTGGGACTCGAACGCCTGGCGGGTGTACTCGTCGGCCGACCTGGTGAACTGGACCGACCACGGCGCGCCGTTCTCGGTCGGCGGGTTCGGGTGGGCGACGCGGTACGCGTGGGCGCCCTCGGCGACCCAGCGCAACGGGTACTACTACCTGTACCTGCCGACTGACCGGACCACGATCGGCGTGGCCAGGAGCACGTCGCCCACCGGCGGGTTCAGCGACCCCCGCGGCACCCCGCTGATCGAGAAGGGGCGGGACGCCAACACCGGTGAGGAGCCCATCGACCCGGCGGTGTTCGTGGACGACAACGGGCAGGCGTACCTGTACTTCGGCGGCGCCCGCGCGCCGAAGGTGGTCCGCCTGAATTCGGACATGATCTCCACCACGGGCGCGATCCAGAACGTGACGATCAGCGGCGGCAGCGGCTTCGCCGAGGCCGGCTTCATGCACAAGAGGAACGGCGTCTACTACTACTCGTACTCCACGGGCTGGCCGGGTCAGATCGCCTACGCCACGGCGAGCAGCCCGCTGGGCCCGTTCACCTACCGGGGCGTCATCCTCGAAGGCGTCAACGTCAACACCAACCACCATTCGATGGCCGAGTACAACGGCCAGTGGTACATCGCCTACCACCGCAACGCCCGCGCCGGCGGTGGCGACTACAAGCGGTCGATCGCGCTCGAGTACCTGTCCTACAACGCCGACGGCACGATCCGCCGGGTGACGCAGACGAGCGCCGGGGTCGGCACCCCGACCATCGCCGCGAATCGGCTGCAGTCGTACAACTTCCCGGACCGGTACGTACGGCATGCCGACTACGACGTACGGATCGACCCGAACGTG
This sequence comes from Nonomuraea sp. NPDC054003, assembly GCF_055585125.1. Lineage (NCBI taxonomy): Bacteria > Bacillati > Actinomycetota > Actinomycetes > Streptosporangiales > Streptosporangiaceae > Nonomuraea > Nonomuraea sp. NPDC054003. The sequence continues at coordinate 138,702 of NZ_JBVJKR010000015.1, read as the reverse complement.
AGCCCGGCGGCGGACGCGCAGTGGCGGATGGTGCCGGGGCTGGCCGACACGGGCGGCGCGTACGTGTCGTTCGAGGCGGCGAACCTGCCCGGCTACTACCTGCGGCACTACGACTACGACCTCGTGCTGGCGCGGAACGACGGCAGCGCGACGTTCCGGGCCGACGCGACGTTCCGGCGGGTGAGCGGGCTGGCCGACTCGTCGGCGGCGTCGTTCCAGTCGTACAACTTCCCGGACCGCTACCTGCGGCACGCCGACTACCTGCTCAGGATCGACCCGGTCAGCACCACGACCGCCAGGGCCGACGCCACCTTCCGCGTCACCGGCTGAGACCTGAGGGCCGGAGTCCCGCCGGGGAGTCCGGCCCTCGGTCAGCGCCGATGGGGATCCGTCGAGGATCTGTCAGGCGCCTTGCGGCAGGGCCTTCTCGACGGCGGCCGTCTCCATGGCCGACGGGCCTTCGCCCGGGCGCCGGGGAGGCGTCGGCGGCTCGCGGAGGACGATCGGCATCCCCGCGGCGTGCCATGCCTGGAAGCCGCCGATCACGTCGGTGCTGCGGTGGAGGCCGAGGTCCTGGAGCGAGCGGGCGGCGAGGCTGGAGGAGTATCCCTCGTCGCACAGGATGATCCACTGGATGCGGGCGTGTTCGGCCTCGGGAATGCGGGCCTCGCACCGGGGGTCCAGCCGCCACTCCAGCTGGTTGCGCTCGATGACGATGGCGCCCGGGACCTCTCCCGCGCAGCGCTGGAAAGCGGGCCGGGTGTCGACGATGAAACTGTCGGCCCGGCCCGCCGCCGACCATGCCTCGGGCGGGCTCAGGCGGTGCAGCCCCGTACGGGCCTGAGCCAGCACCTCGTCGATGTCTATCGAAGCTCCTCGGTCGGCGCGAACGGACGGGCAGTCGAACCCGCCGCCACCCTAACGATCAACAAGGTCCCATGAGAAGCCGACCCGCTCGCCTACACCGAGGTCAAGACGGGTCGGCCAACTCGTTGGCAATGAAATCTCGGAAGAACTGGTACACCGCATGCATGCGCGGAATCCGGAGAAACTCCTGCGGGATCGCGATCCAGAACTCTCTATGAGCATGGACTTCGCCTGACAGCAGGCGTACCAGATCCTTGTCGTCTCGCACCAGATACCGCGGGAACATGCCGATGCCCAGTCCGCTCCGGACCGCGGACAGTTGCACGAGTGGACTGGTGCTCCTGAACACCACGGCGTTGGGATGGGTGATGTCCGCCAGCCAGCGGAGTGCCTGGACCTCGACCATGTCGCCGATGTAGTCGATGAAGGCATGCCCGTCCAGGTCCGCGAGGGTGCGAGGCGTTCCGGCAGCGTCCAGGTACTGAGGCGCCGCGTACAGATGCACCCCGCAGGTCGCCAGCATGTGTGTATGCAGCTTGTTGCCGTGCGGCTTCGCCAGGCTTATGGAGATGTCTGCTTCCCGTCGGGAAAGGTTGGCCAGCTGCATCACGGTGATGACTTCAAGCCTGATGTCAGGGTAGGCGCGGTGGAAAGCCGTCAACAGCGGAGCCAGAACCTTGCCGGCCAAGCCTTCGACCACAGCGAGTCGCACGGTGCCGGCCACCCGGCCCCGTTCGCCGACCGGGCTGAAGATGCCGTCCGCGAGCGCCTCTATCTCCTCGGCGCGTAGCAGCAGTTCATGTCCTGCGGCCGTCAGGCTGAAGCCGGCATGTGACCGATCGAACAACTTCCGGTCGAGCCGCTTTTCCAGAGAAGCGACTCGACGCAGCACAGTCGTGTGAGAGACACCCAGCCGGCGAGCGGCCTTGGCGAGCGTCTGCCGGCGTGCCAGCTCGAGGAAGTACTGGAGGTCATCCCATGGGAGCAATTCGAGCGAAGATCCCATCCTCATCCTGGTGGAGCAGCGCCGGGCGCGTGGTACGGCAACCTTGCCCGGTGCCGCTGTCGGCGTCAAGGCTCCATCCGGCGGAATGGCGCCCCGGCTGACGTGGGAGGACAGGCACGGCTCAGCCGACCTAACGCACGGCTCCTCTGTCCCGGAGTTCGGCCAGACCGGTCGCGTCGATGCCCATCGCACCGAGCACCTCGTCCGTGTGCTGACCGTGCTCTGGTGGGGCCGTACGGATGGTCGTCGCGGTAGCGGAGAGCTTCAGGGGCGACGCGATCGTCGTGATGGTGCCCGCACTGGGATGTTCGACCTCACCGATCATGTTCCGCGCCCGCACCTGGGGGTGCGCGAGCGCCTGGTCGACCGTGTTGATCGGACCGGCCGGCACACCGGCATCTGCCAGCACCTGTCCCCATTCCCGCGCGGACCGTCGGCCGAGCGCCGCGGCGATGATCGGGATCAACTCGTCACGGTTGCGCACCCGGTCTGCGTTGGACACGAACCGCGGATCTTCCGTGAGTTCGTCGAGCCCGACGGCACGCGCGAAACGACCCCACAAACGGTCGTTGCCCGCAGCCACCATCAGGTAGCCGTCTGCGGTGGAGAATGCCTGATACGGGACGATTGTCGGATGTGCCGATCCATAGCGGCGCGGCACCTCTCCAGAGGCCAGATAGCCGCCGGCCACATAGGTCAGCCAGGAGATCTGACCGTCGAGCAAGGAGACATCCACCCACTGCCCCTCGCCGGTGCGTTCCTTGGCCCGCAGTGCGGCGAGCAGTCCGATGCAGGCCCACATGCCCGCGGCGAGGTCGGCGCCGGACACACCGACCCGCACCGGGGCGCCGTCCGACTCACCGGTCACGCTCATGACCCCGGACAACGCCTGGGCGATCGCGTCGTACCCGGGCTCCTGTGACATGGGCCCCGTCTGTCCGTAGCCGGACACCGAGACGTACACGACAGCTGGGTTGATCAGCCGCACCTGCTCATACCCAAGGCCGAGGCGGGCTGCCGCGCCGGGGCGGAAGTTCTCCACCACGACGTCCGCTGTGGCAGCCAGTCTCTCGACCAGTGGCCGGCACTGAGGATCCTTGAGATCGACCGCGATGCCGCGCTTGTTCCGATTGACGCTGTGGAAGTACGCGGCATCCTTGCCCTGGAACGGCGGCCCCCAGGAGCGGGTGTCGTCTCCTCCCTCGACGCTCTCCACTTTGATCACGTCCGCGCCGAGGTCTGCGAGGATCATCGTGCAGAACGGGCCGGACAGAATGCGAGACAGGTCGAGGACCCGAATGCCCTCCAGCGCGCCCGCGTGCGTGAGCCAGGGCGTGCCCACGTCGGAAACAGGCATTTCTTCTCCGATCTGATGAACTGGGTCTTCCTCAGGCGCCGGCGTCCGCAGGTCGTGGGAGACAGCAGCGGATCGCCGGCGGCTACGCCGTTCTCTCAGGCAGTGGCTGAGGTGAGAAGCCTGTCCACGTCGGCCTGGCTGGGACCTTCGGAGCGGGCGTTCGGCCTGGGGCCGGATGCGTACGCCACGACAAGGAGGATCTCGTCGGGCCGGGGCGCGTCCGGAACGGACACGGTCATGGTGTCCATCGCATCGAGATCCCACCCCTCGTCGAGGGGACCGAAACACACGTCCACCTGGGTGCCGGCCGGTCCCACCTTGCCGTTGCCCGGGATCAGAACGCGTCCCCGCTTGATCGTCCGACGCATGGCCATGCCGAGGCGCGAGTGGATCATGGCTGCGCCATGCTCAAGGTCTCCGGCGGATCCCACGACGACGGCCTTCGAGTATGACCGGATGCCGGCGGGATCGCCCAGGCGGTCGAGCGCCCGCCTGGTCAGCTCCACGCCCAGCTCTTCGGAGATCTGGACCAGCTCCTCAAGGGAGTCATCGTGGGCTCCAGCGAGGCGGGGGTTCTTGATGACCGCGCCGACCGCGATGCGCCGCAAGGGAGGCGAAACCGGCCGGCCGCCCTCTGAGTGGATCTCTTCCTCGAAATGAACGATCTTACGGATCAGCCTGTCGATGCTCATTCAGCATTCCTTTCCGTGCTTGGTCAAGGGGACTCTAGCTTTCCGGGGAACTCCGCGGAATGACGATATTTGCACCGGGGTTTGCAGCGGAGCAACGCCGCGTCGCCGGCCTGTTCGTCACTGCAACGCGCGGTGCACATCTGCTCATTACGCCGTGGTTGCCGCCCTGCTAACGTTGCCTGAAATTTACTGCTTCCGTGGCGGCGAACGAACTTGCGTGCAGAGGACGGGGAACTCCGCAGCAGGACCAGGAGAGCCCGAAGCAGCCTCTTGCCAGGAGGTCTCATGACGTCCATCGAATCCACTTCTCCCGTCCGAAGTTCGTCGGCGATGCGTCGGAAAGTATTCTTCGGAAGCTTCATCGGAACAGCCATCGAGTGGTACGACTTTTTCATCTACGGCCTCGCGGCCGCGCTGGTCCTGGGCGAGCTCTTCTTTCCGAGCTTCGACCCGGTGGTCGGCACGCTCAGCGCATTCGCCGCTTTCTCCGTGGGATTCATCGCCCGTCCCATCGGTGGAGTGGTCTTCAGTCATTTCGGGGACCGGATCGGCCGTAAGTCGGCTCTCATCGCCTCGCTCCTGCTGATGGGGGTGGCCACCTTTCTCATCGGGCTCCTGCCCACGTACGAGACGATCGGCGTGGTCGCTCCGATAGGGCTGGTCCTTCTTCGCTTCATGCAGGGGGTCGCGGTCGGCGGCGAATGGGGCGGCGCGGTGCTCATGTCAGTGGAGCACTCTCGTCCGCACCGGCGCGGGCTCGCGGGGAGTATTCCTCAGATGGGCGTGCCGGCGGGTCTCATCATGGCCTCCACCGCATTCCTCGCCCTGTCCCCGCTGAGCGAACAGGACTTCGCCGCGTGGGGCTGGCGTATCCCGTTCCTGGCCAGCGGCATCCTCGTCGTGATCGGGCTGATGATCAGGCTGGGCGTCACCGAGAGTCCCGAGTTCCAGGATCTTCGCCGGGAGAACGGCACGTTGAGGTCGCCGGCCTGGACAGTGCTGCGGCGCAACCCCAAGAATGTGCTGCTGGCGGCCGCGATGCGGCAGGAGACCACGCTCTTCTACGTGCTCGTGACCTTCATCGTTTCGTACGGAACAGATCAGGTAGGCGTCTCACGGGACGTCATGCTGAACGGGACGACGATCGCGGCGTTCGTGGCCCTCTTCACCATCCCGATGTTCGGAATCCTGTCCGATCGATTCGGCCGTCGCAACGTCTTCCGCATCGGCGCCGCCTGCGCAGTCCTTTTTCCCCTTCCATTCTTCGCCCTGGTGGACACCGGTGAGCCGTGGCTGATCTATCTCGCCCTGATCATCGGCCTTGCTCTGGTCCACGCATCCATGTACGGGCCGCAGGCCGCATTCTTCAGCGAACTCTTCGGAACGCAGGTCCGATACAGCGGGGCCTCTCTGGGTTACCAACTCGGCTCGGTCGTCGGCGGGCTCTCGCCCCTTGTCGCGACGGGCCTCATCGTGGCGACGGACGGCTCGCCGCTCTACATCATTCTTTATGTCGCCGTGCTGCAGGCGGTTGCGTTCCTGGGTGCTACTTTCGCGCCTGATACCCGCCGCACCGTGACCGCCGCACCCAGCCCGCTGCCGCGCTAGAAGGCACGGAAGAAGTCCATACGGAACCCTCGTGGCTGATCGCGGAGCGATCGGCCACGGACCCTCCTTGAAATCACTGCGGAAGCGATATTCGATGAATCAGCATGGAGAAGCGTCCACGGCGTCAGACGATCCCCGATCGTGGAGGATGCTGATCGGCGGCCGTTGGGTGGAGAGCGTGACCGGAGAGTCGCGCAAGATCAGCACGCCGGCGCGACGTGGACAGGTGCTCGCCCGGGTGCCCGAGGCGAAGGCCCAGGATGTCGATCTGGCCGTTGCCGCTGCGCGTGCGGCGTGGCCTGGATGGCGTGACCAGCACTTCACCGTGCGCCAGCGGGCACTGCTCAAGATCGCGGATGCGATCGAAGCCCGCGGCGAAGACCTCGCGCGGATCACAGCGGCCGACACGGGCAACGCGATCCGGACGCAGGCCCGTCCTGAGGTCAGCACCCTGGTCGACCTGTTTCGCTACTTCGGCGGGGTCGCGGGCGAGGTGAAAGGGACGACCTTGCCGGCCGGCTCCTCACAACTGCAGTACACCCGGCAGGAACCGCTGGGAGTGATCGCCGGAATCCTCCCGTGGAACTCACCCCTGTTGATCGCCGGATTCAAGGTGCCGGCCGCGCTCGCCGCCGGGAACACCATGGTTCTCAAGGCGGCCGAAGATGCCCCGCTTGCGATCCTGGAGCTGGCGGAGATCTGCCAGGAGTTCCTGCCGGAGGGGGTTCTCAATGTCATCACCGGCTCGGGCAGCACCGCGGGAGCGGCGCTCGTAGGTCACCCTGGAGTGGACAAAGTCTCCTTCACCGGGTCCACCGAGGTGGGGCGACTGATCGCGCAGCGCTCCGCCGAACGGCTCGCCCAGGTGTCCTTGGAGCTGGGAGGAAAGAATCCCTCCATCGTGTTCCCGGGCACGATCAGCGACAGGCTCATCGACGGCCTGCTGACTTCTTCAAGGGTCACCCGCCAAGGGCAGAGCTGCACCGCCGGCTCCCGGCTCTTCTTGCATCGTGAGGTCCACGACGAAGTCCTGGAGCGGCTGGTGGCACGCCTCGCGGACCTCCGGGTGGGTGACCCGCTCGACGATGCCAACGACATCGGCGCCGTCATCAACGAGACCCAGTACCGCTCGATCCAGGGCTACATCGACGCCGGACTCGACAACTCGGCGCTGACTCTCAGGATCGGAGGAACGCCTCCGGCCACAGGCCCGCTGTCCGAGGGGTACTTTCATGTCCCGACCGTCTTCTCCGGAGCCGACAACACCTTCCGGCTTTCGCGGGAGGAGATCTTCGGTCCCGTCATCATGGTCATCCCGTGGACCGACGTCGAAGAAGTGATCCACATGGCCAACGACTCCGCGTACGGCCTCGCTGCCTATGTCTGGAGCGACGACGTCAACGCGTCTCTGGAGGTCGCGCACCGGCTCGAGGTGGGCTGGGTCCAGGTGAACCAGGGCGGCGGACAGATGATGGGGCAGTCCTTCGGCGGATACAAACAGAGCGGCCTCGGACGTGAGGTGTCCCTCGAAAGCATGATCGCCGGCTTCACCCAGACCAAGCAGGTCAATGTCAACCTCGCCCATTGACCGGTGATCGCTGTGCCGTCGGGTGTGGCGGCCAGGGGCACCGGCCGGCGCGGGGTCAGGGCGATGGCGGTGCCCGCCGGGTGCGGGTCGTCCACCTCGACGGTCCCGGGGCTGAAGCCGTACGGCCTCCTCACGGCAGAGCGACCGGCATGCGGCGGATCGCGATCATGGCGGCGTCATCGCCGAGACGTCCGCCGGTATAGGTGAGGAGGTCGTCGCACACCCGTTTCAACAGCCCTTCCGGGGCTTCCTGCGTCCAGGCGCCGATCCGGTCGGCCAGCGGATAGAAGACGCCGGCGGCGTCGCGCGCCTCGGTGACGCCGTCGGTGTAGAGCAGCAGGAGATCGCCCTCGTCGAACCGGAACGAGCAGACGGCGTACCCGTGGTCGCAGAGGTCACCCAGGCCCAGCGGCGGCGCCGGATTCTCGCACTGCAGCGGCGTGACCTCCCCGGCGTGCACCAGCAGTGGCGGCGGGTGACCGCAGTTCACCAGGGTGAGCACCGGTTCGTCGTCCGCGATGTCCAGGGCGACCGCGGTCACGAAGGTCTCTTCGCCCGCCGGCCATTCCCCGGCGAAGTCGTACGGATTGAACCCGGCGCTGTCCTCCAGGTCGGCGACGAGCTCCGGCAGGGACAGGCCCCGGCGGGCGGCTTCGCGGAAGGCGCTGACGAGAGCGGCGGCGTCGGAGATGGCGGTGAGGCCCTTGCCCCGGGCGTCGCCGATGATCAGGCGGGTGGCGTTCGCGGTGCGTACGGCACCGTACAGATCACCGCCGACCCGGGCCTCCGCCGCGGCGGCCAGGTAGACGGAGGCCAGCCGGAGCGTGCCCAGCGACTCCGGCAGTGGCCGCAACAGAGCCCGCTGCGCGGCTTCGGCCACCGAGCGCACCTGCACCAGGACCCGCCGCTCGCGGTCCCGGATGAGGCAGAAGACCACCACGAACGCCGATACCGCGATCATGGCGATGAGCTCCGACTGCATGTTCTCGGTGCCCAGGCGGTTGTGATGGACGCCGATCATGATCTCGCCCGTGATCGCGAGAAGCCCGATCACCCCCGTGAACCACGCTCCCGCGAAGGAGGCCGTGATCGCCGGGGCCGCCACCAGCAGAGCTCCGAAGTGGATGTCGCTGGGTGACAGCAGGTCGGCGACCGTGATGACCACGATCATGGCCAGCGGAATCACCGCCAGCGCGTGATTCCGTTGCAGTGAGAGACGCCCCCGAAGATGCGGGTTTCCCCCATATCTCACAGTTTCTGTCTACATGTTCCGATACGGGGACAAAAAGGTAGATGGACAGGTCTTGGGAAAGGCTTTCATCCCAGTCGCTCACCTCTCGTGACGTCGCGATGACATTCGGTGGTGGCGTGCCTAGGCTCTCCCCGTGATCGGCTTTGCGGAAGTCGTGAAGCGTCTGCTGGTCGGCAGGGCGCTGCGCAGCGAAAAGCTGCACGAGAGGCTGCTGCCCAAGAGGCTGGCGCTGCCGATCTTCGCGTCCGATCCGCTGTCGTCCGTGGCCTACGCCACCCAGGAGATCCTGCTGGTCTTCTCGGTCGCCGGGCTGGCCTTCCTGCATCTGACGTCCTGGGTGGCCACGGCGGTGATCGTCCTGCTGGTCGTGGTGGTCGTGTCCTACCGGCAGGTGGTCCGCGCCTATCCCGGGGGCGGCGGGTCGTACGCGGTCGCCTCCGGCAACCTCGGCCCGACGGCCGGCCTGGTGGTGGCCGCGGCCCTGCTGGTCGACTACGTGATGACCGTGGCGGTCTCGGTCGCCGCGGGAGTGGACAACATCGTCTCCGCGTTCCCCGGCCTGCACGAACACCGGGTGAGCCTGGCCGTGGGTCTCGTCGCCGTGCTCGCCACGATGAACCTGCGCGGGGTACGGGAGTCCGGCCGCGTCTTCGCCGTACCGACGTATCTGTTCATCGGGGCCGTGCTGGTGATGTGCGCGACCGGTCTGTTCGGCTGGGTCACCGGGAACGCGCCGGTGGCCGAGTCCGCCGGGTGGGAGCTCCGTCCCGAGGCGGGGTACGAGCAGCTGACGGGCCTGACGTTGACCGTGCTGATCCTGCGGGCGTTCTCCAGCGGCTGCACGGCGCTGACCGGAGTGGAGGCGATCTCCAACGGGGTGCCGGCGTTCCGCCGCCCCAAGGCCCGCAACGCCGCCACGACCTTGGCCGTCATGGGCCTGATCTCGGCGACGATGTTCGCCGGGATCACGGCGCTGGCGCTGATCAGCCAGGTGCGGATCGCCGCCGACCCCTGCCAGTTCAGCGGCACCGGCCCGGACTGCGCGGACCTGCCCCAGCGCACCGTGATCGGCCAGCTGGCCGCCGCCGTCTTCGGCGGGCACGACAGCGTGGGGTTCTTCGTCGTCCAGGCGGCCACCGCGCTGGTGCTGGTGCTGGCCGCCAACACGGCCTTCAACGGATTCCCGCTCCTCGCCTCGCTCCTGGCCCGGCATCGTTACCTGCCCGAGCAGCTGCACATGCGCGGGGACCGGCTCGCCTTCTCCAACGGGATCATCGCCCTGGCGGCCATCGCAGCCGCGCTCCTGTGGGTCTTCCACGCATCGGTGACCGACCTCATCCATCTGTACATCCTGGGCGTCTTCACCTCCTTCACCCTGTCCCAGGCCGGGATGGTCCGCCACTGGGGCCGGGCGCTGGCCGTCGAGTCCGACGCCGGAGTGCGACGCCACCAGCGGCTGGCACGGACGATCAACGCCGTGGGGGCCCTGACGACCGGCCTGGTCCTGATCATCGTGCTGGCCACCAAGCTCACCGAGGGCGCCTATCTGGCGCTGGCCGCGGGCGTGCTGCTGTGGTCGCTGATGCGGGGCATCCGCCGTCACTACGACGTGCTCGCCACCGAACTCGCCGTCACCGACCCGATCGAGGAGTCCGTCGCCCCCGCGCGGGTCTTCACCATGGTCGTGGTTCCCCGGATGGACGCGGCGACCATGCGCGCCCTGGGCTACGCCCGTGCGCTCAGGGCCGACCACGTGGAGGCGGTCACGGTGGCCATCGACCGCGAGGACGCCCAGGACCTGCTGAGGCGGTGGGACACCTCGGGCATCAACGTCCCGCTGAAGGTCCTGGACTCGCCGTACCGCGAGCTCACCCGCCCGATCACGGCCTACGTCCGCTCCCTCGTACGGAAGAGCCCGCGTGACGTGATCTACGTCGTCATCCCCGAGTACAGCGTCGGACGATGGTGGGAGAGCCTGCTGCACAACCGGACCACGCTGTGGCTCAGGAGCCGGCTCATGCTCATCCCCGGGGTCGTGATCATCAGCGTCCCCTGGCAGCTGCCGTCCTCCCGCCGTCTCACCCGCCGCCTGACCCGCCGGCCCCTCCGCCGGGCCCCGGGAGCCGTACGACGAGGCGAACCCGACCCCCGAGCGGACCGCGGCTAGAGCGAGTCGGCCGGGTCCCAGACCTTCACGGTCGCCCGCATGTTGTGGTACGAGTCGTCCTTCATCTTCATCGCCGCGATGCGCCCTTCGGAGGTCCGCAGGCAGAAGATCGCTCCGGTCTCCACCTCTTCCTTGCCTGACTCGCCCCATTCCGTCGTGCCCTGGGTCGAAAGTGCCTCGACGCACTGCTGCCGGGTGGGCGCGGTGGAGTCGCTCCACGGGGCGAGGGACTGTTCGTGCGCTTTGATCGAAGGCACGAACCAGGACGAGGATTCAGTGATGTCCGCGTTCTCGTCGGATGTGCGAATGGTCGGCGGGAGCTGGTCGAGGTCGACGCCGGCGCCCAGGCGCACGACTCCGGTGTACCGGACGGAAGGCGCTGCCGACGGTTCTGGTGACGGGGTCTGGCTCGGCGTCGGAGCCGAGCTGCTCGGGGCCGTGCTGGAGGGGTGAGTCGAGGGGCTGGCGGTCGCGGCCGCCGGCGGTGGGTCGTCCTCGCCGCGGAACCACCCGTCACCGAAGAACAGGACGGTCACCGCGAGGGCTAACGACAGGACCGCGAGGACTGTCTCCTTGGTCCATTTTCTCGATGGCTGCTGACCGGGATCGCCGTAGTAGTGGCCTGAAGGGTCTGCCTGGTCGCCATCTTGTCGAGTCTGGCTCATCCGAGCATTCCCATCGCCGTCAGATGTTCCTTCGAAGTCCGGTGGACCCCAGAGTGCCACATCTGAGCTGTCGGCTTCGGGTCAGGCCGCGAATTCGCCCGGCCGGTCTGCCTTCCATGAGAAAGGCTGACCGGCGGGCGCCGAATGGTCTGGGCGTGTGGTGCCGCCCAGGCTTTGTTAGCGCTCACATTACGCGGTGCGGTCCTCCTTCGCACTCCGGCGTCTTCCGGTGGTGATGGCGGCGAGTAAATACAACGCGCCGGGTGTCGTCAAGGGGTGGTGGTCTGGTGCGCGACGTGTCCGGTGGGTGTCGGGGCAGGTCTGCGGGTCCGTAAGTTGCGGGGATGGGTGAAAGTTTCATCTCCGCCGTCGCGGGGTGCTCGTACGATATCGCTCCTGGTGTCCGTGGCTCCATGGCATCCGCGGTCAGGCATCCACCCCGAGTCGGGCGTTCCGAAATTTTCGTTGAAACGTTGACATGTTTCGGTTACGTTCCCACACTGATCTCCGAGGCGGTCGGTCCTGCCTGATGTGGTGATCGGCCAGGGCCGCCGGTCATGACGCCATCGTGGTGTGCGCCTCCGGCCTGGGGTGCGGCGTCGTCCGCCGGGGTTCCCGCACATCCCTCGTTCCGTAACTTCAGTATGGAGTCAGGCATGGGCTTGAAGGCTTTACCTTCATCCGCGTACAAACGTTTCGGTGTCCTCCGCGGCATCGTGGGCGCCGTCGGCGCCGTGGGAATCGTCGGCGCGGCGCTGATGGTGTCGGTTCCCGCGGACGCGGCGGAGAGCACGCTCGCCGCCGCCGCCCAGCAGAGCGGCCGGTACTTCGGCACGGCCATCGCCGCGGGCAAGCTGGGCGACCAGCAGTACACGACGATCGCGAACCGCGAGTTCGACATGATCACCGCCGAGAACGAGATGAAGATCGACGCCACGGAACCCAACCGGGGGCAGTTCAACTTCAGCGCCGGCGACCGGATCTACAACTGGGCGGTGCAGAACGGCAAGCGGGTACGCGGCCACACCCTCGCCTGGCACAACCAGCAGCCGGGCTGGATGCAGTCGCTCTCCGGCGGCAACCTCCGCCAGGCGATGATCGACCACATCAACGGCGTGATGGGGCACTACCGGGGCAAGATCTACGCCTGGGACGTCGTCAACGAGGCCTACGCCGACGGCAACTCCGGTGGCCGGCGCGACTCCAACCTCCAGCGGACCGGCAACGACTGGATCGAGGTGGCCTTCCGCACCGCGGCGGCCGCCGACCCGTCCGCCAAGCTCTGCTACAACGACTACAACATCGACAACTGGAGCTGGGCCAAGACGCAGGGCGTCTACAACATGGTCCGCGACTTCAAGCAGCGTGGCGTACCGATCCACTGCGTCGGCCTGCAGTCGCACTTCAACAGCAACAGCCCCTACAACAGCAACTACCGCACGACCATCCAGAGCTTCGCCGCCCTGGGCGTCGACGTGCAGATCACCGAGCTGGACATCCAGGGCGGCTCGGCCACCACGTACGCCAACGTCGTCAACGACTGCCTGGCGGTGCCGCGCTGCACCGGCGTCACGGTCTGGGGCGTCCGCGACACCGACTCCTGGCTCGGCTCCGGCGCCAGCGCGCTGCTCTTCGACGGCAACGGCAACAAGAAGGCCGCGTACAACTCCGTCCTGAACGCGCTCAACAACGCGGACCCGGACCCCGACCCGGACCCGACCACGACGCCCACGCAGACCCCCGGCACCGTGGGACAGATCCGGGGTGTGGCGTCCGGGCGGTGTGTGGACGTGCCGAACGCCTCGACGGCCGACGGCACGCAGCTCCAGCTGTGGGACTGCCACTCCAACTCCAACCAGCAGTGGTCCTACACGTCCGCGCAGGAGATCCGCGTCTACGGCAACAAGTGCCTGGACGCCGCCGGCAGCGGCAACGGCGCCAGGGTGCAGATCTACTCCTGCTGGGGCGGCAACAACCAGAAGTGGCGCGTCAACTCGGACGGCTCCATCGTCGGAGTCCAGTCGAATCTGTGCCTCGACGCCGTGAACAACGGCACCGGTAACGGGACCCAGCTCCAGATCTACTCCTGCTGGGGCGGCGACAACCAGAAGTGGTCCTGGAACCGGGGCTAGGAGGTCAGATCATGAGACGGCACCAGCAGGTGCCGATCGGGTCAGGGACGGTGATCGCCGCCGTGGTCACCGCGGTGATCACCGTCCTGGCCGGTTGCGTCGCCATGGCGCCCCAGGCGAGTGCGGCGACGCTGACCAGGATCGGCGACTTCGGGGCGAACCCCGGCAACATCCAGATGCACCTCTACGTCCCTGACAACGTGGCCGCGCGTCCCGGCATCCTGGTGGCGATGCACGGCTGCAACGGCCGGGCGACCGACTTCCACCAGCAGACGGAGTTCGCGTCCCTGGCCGACCGGCACGGCTTCGTCGTCATCTACCCGCAGGCCAACAAGAGCGCCAACGGCCTGTCGAACTGCTTCGACGTGTGGTCGGACGAAGCACTCCGGCACGGCGGCGGCAGCGACCCCGTGTCGATCGTGTCGATGGTCAACTACGTCGTGCAGCGCCACAACGGCGACCCCGAGAAGGTGTTCGCCACCGGCTTCTCCTCCGGGGCGATGGAGACCGTCAACCTGCTCGCCACCTATCCCGATGTGTTCAAGGCCGGCGCTCCCTTCGCCGGTGTGCCCTTCGGCTGTCTCGGCCCGCCCGGTTGCGGCGACCGGACTCCGCAGCAGTGGGGCGACCTGGTCCGCGGCGCCTACCCCGGCTACACCGGTCCCCGGCCCCGGCTGATGGCCTGGCACGGCACCGCGGACGACGTGCTGAACTTCAGCATGTTGCAGAAGGAGGTCGACCAGTGGACCGACGTGCACGGGGTGAGCCGGACGCCCACCTCGACCACGAACCCGCAATCAGGGTGGACGCACAGAGTCTTCGGGACCGGCCAGGTCGAGGCCTACACCATCAGCGGAGCCGGGCACAATCTGCCGCATCCCGGGATGGCCGTGCACGCGATCCGGTTCTTCGGCCTCGACGGCGCCGGCCCCACGCCGACGCCGACCCCTGGCGGCGACGGCCAGATCAGGGGCGTCGCCTCCGGGCGCTGCGTGGACGTGCCGAACTCGAGCACCGCCGACGGCACGCGGCTCCAGTTGTGGGACTGCCACGGCGGCGCCAACCAGCGGTGGGCCCTCACCTCGTCCCAGGAGTTGCGGGGTCTCGGCGGCAAATGCCTCGACGCGGCCGGGACGGGCAACGGAGCCGGCGTCCAGCTCTACTCGTGCTGGGGCGGCGCCAACCAGAAGTGGCGCGTCAACGCTGACGGGACGATCGTCGGCGTGCAGTCGGGGCTGTGCCTGGACGCCGCCGGGACGGCCAACGGCGCCCGACTCCAGCTCTACTCGTGCCACGGCGGCGCCAACCAGCGGTGGGACCTGGGCGCCGCGTGACGCACCCGGGTCTGGGCGGTCCCTTGAGGACCGCCCAGACCGGGGTCATGGCTCAGAGGCGGCTCCACCGTTGGTTGGCCGCGCCGCTGCACGTCCAGATCTGCAGGTAGACGCCGTTGGCGGTGGCGTTGCCCGGCACGTCCAGGCACTTGTTCGCACCGAGCGCGGTGATGCTTCCGTCGGTGTTGAAGCGCCACTTCTGGTTGTTCTGGCCGTTGCAGTCCCAGATGATCACGCTGGTGCCGTCGGCGGTGCCGTTGTTGTTCACGTCCAGGCACTTGTTCCCGTAGACCCGCAGTTCGCCGGCTGCCGTGGAGGTCCACTGCTGGTTGACCTGACCATGGCAGTCCCAGATCGCCACCCGGGTCCCGTTGGCCTGGGAGGCTCCGGTGACGTCGAGGCATCTGCCCGACCCCACGCCCTGGATCCGGGACACCGGGTTGGGCGTCCCGCCGCTGACCCGGAACACGACGGTGCCGTGCGACGGCACGCTCGCCGAGATGGCCCCGGTCGTCGAGGTGACGGCGTTCGTCCAGGCCTCACGCAAGCTGAAGGAGCTGCCGGACAGGCCGATCGCCGAGGTGGTGGTGCTGATCGTCGTCGTGCCGCCGCCCTGGTTGAACAGCGCGACCGCGACGTCGCCGTTGCTCAGCCGTTTGGCCAGGACGCGGCGGGTGCCGTCGTTGCTGATCTGGGTCGCCTGGAGGCCGAGCGGGTCCTGGTTTAGGGCGATCAGGTTCTGGTTCTTCATGATCGTGGCGGTCGCGGAGTCCATGTTCCGCATGTCGTTGCCCGCGATCAGCGGTGCGGCCATGATCGCCCAGAGGGCGAAGTGGCTGCGCATCTCGGTGTCCGTCATGCCGCCCCGGCCGACCACCATCATGTCGGGGTCGTTGAACTGTCCCGGCCTGGCGTAGCCCGACAGGGGCGCGTTGACGTTGACGATGTTCTGGATGCCCATCGGGTAGCCGTTGGTCTGACCGGAGTTCCACACGTTGGTGATGTCCTCGGTCGTACGCCAGATGTTGGCGACGTCACCCCAGTTCCGCTGCGGGCCGGTCTTCTCGTGGATGCTGTTGGGGTTGATGCTGTAGAGGATCGGCCGGCCGGTGGCCGCCAGGGCATCGCGCATCTTCGCGAAGGTGCGGACCTGGTCGTCGATGGTGCCGGTGGGGGAGCACCAGTCGTACTTGAGATAGTCGACGCCCCAGGCGGCGAACTGCTGGGCGTCCTGGACCTCGTGGTTCAGGCTGCCGGTGGCGCCCGGGTAGGCGCCGAAGTACTGGGCGCAGGTGCGGTCCAGGGGTGCCTGGTAGAGGCCGAACTTCAGGCCCCGGGCGTGCAGGTAGTCGCCGAGCGCCTTCATGCCGCTCGGGAATCTCGACGGGTTGGCCCGCAGGTTTCCGGCGGAGTCGCGGGCCGGGTCGAACCAGCAGTCGTCGACGACGACGTACTGATATCCGAGGTCGCGCATGCCGGAGGAGACCATCGCGTCGGCGGTCTGGCGGATCAGCGTCTCGTTGATGTTGCAGCCGAAGGTGTTCCAGGTGTTCCACCCCATCGGCGGGGTGCGGCCCACGCCGTTCTCCAGCGCCTGCGCCTGGGTGGCGGGGGTGAGCGCCACGACCAGGGCCACTGCGGTCAGCAGCGCGCGGGTTCGTTTCCCGTTCATGGAGATCGCTCCTCAGGGGGTCGAAGGGAGGGCACTGCCGGTGAACTGCCACCAGTTGACGTTGAACAGGTAGCCGCCGCCGCCCGCGAAACGCAGGTAGAGGTCACGGGTGCCGGTCGCGCCGGACACCGGGCAGGTGACCGTGGTCCAGTTCTGCCAGCCGCCGGTGCCGTTGACGGCGCAGGTGCCCACGAGGGTGCCGGTGGCGCTGCCGAGCCGCAGCTCGATCCGGCCGCCGCTGGTGGCCGAGGCGACGCGGGCGGTGAAAGCGGTGGCCCCGTTGCCGAAGGCGACGCCCTTGACCTTCAGGTAGTCGCCGTTCTCGATGTAGCCGACGTTCATGCCGCCCTCGCCGGAGGGTTCGGTCTCCACCCCGGACGCCCAGGCGACGGTCTCGGCCTCCTGCCGGACGAACGGGTTGAGGGTGCCGACCTGAGGCGGACCGGCGGTGGTCATGTTGATCGTCGGGATGCTGCCGTCGGCGTTGTAGGTGAACTTCTCCACGGCCACTGACCTGGTGAAACCGCCGCCGCCCGGCAGGGCGCCGTTGTGGTAGAAGAAGTACGATCCTCCGGCGTAGTCGACGATCCCGGCGTGGTTGGTGAAGCTGCTGCCCTGCCGGGGCATGATCGTCCCCCGGTAGGTCCACGGCCCGGTGGCGCTGGGGGCCGTCGAGTAGGCGATGAACTCCGAGCAGCATTCCGCGGCGAACACGTTGTAGTAGAGGCCGTTGCGCTTGTAGACCCAGGGCCCCTCTTCGTAGAGCGTGGGACGGCTGGGGTTGCCGTTGCGCGTGCCGAACCCCGCGCCGGTCAGCGGGATGTAGGTGATGCCGCCGGAGTAGGAGATCATGTTGCTGTTCAGGCGTACGTACGCGAGCCGGGGGTTGCCCCAGTACAGGTAGGCCTGGCCGTCGTCGTCGATGAGGACGTTGGGGTCGATCTCGTTGTTCTCGACCAGCGGACGGCCCAGCGCGTCACGGAACGGCCCGGTCGGGCTGTCGCCGACCGCGACGCCGATGGCCATGCCGCCGGTCCTCCGGTTCCGTACGGGGACGTACCAGTAGAACTTGCCGTTGCGGTAGGCGACGTGGCCGGCCCAGGCGTTGGCGTCGGCCCAGGCGAAGGTGGCCAGGCTCATGGGCGAGCCGTGGTCGGTCCAGTTGGCCATGTCGGTCGAGGAGTAGACGCGCCAGTCGCGCATCGTGAAGTACGTGGAGCCGTCCTCGTCGTGGCCGGTGTAGAGGTAGACGCGGCCGTTGTGGACGAGCGGCGCGGGGTCGGCGGTGTAGATCGTCTGGACGATGGGGTTGTCGGCCATGGCCGGTGTCGCGGGCAGCAGGGACATGATGCAGAGCACGCTCATGATCCAGGCCAGGCGGCGTGATCGCGCGGGTCTCATGGGGTCCTTTCGGGGCGGCTTCGCGGAGTGTTAGCGCTAACATCAAATCGTGGGGTGCGTCGTCGCGGAGTACATCCGATGGTCCGGCGGCCGTCAACGGAGGCGATCCCCGCCGTGTGGGCGTCGTCGCCTGGACGCTTCCCGGCCTGCGGTTCCGTCCGAAAAGAGATCACGTGACCGCACCGTCCCGTGAAAATTTCACGTGACGGTGCGGCCGGCCCGTGGATCAGGCGATCTCGATATGGTCCAGCTCCGCCCAGCGCGTCCGGTGCTGCAGGCGCAGGGTGTTCCAGCCGGCGTTCAGCGTGAGCGGGGCCCGGACCTGCGTCCAGTTGTCCCAGCCGCGGTCGGGGTAGTCCAGGGTGAACCGCGTGGTCCCGTTGACCGTCACCAGGTGCTGCGCGTCGCCGTAGCCGGCCGCGTAGGCGACGTGCGCGGTGTAGGCCCCGGCGACCGGCGCGAACACCCGGACGTCGACCCAGCTGTCCGCATGGTCGATCTTGGCCACGACGGCCCCCTGGGACGCCCCGGCCGCGCCGGTGCGGACGGTGGCGCGGTTGAGCGTGCCGCGCTCGGCCTCGTACCGTACGCGGCTGCCGCGCACGACCGGATAGTCGCCGGCCCAGCCCAGCGCCGCCGTGTACAGGTGGCGGGCGTCGCCCACCCAGCCGTGGAAGAAGGCGCGGTCGCCGAGCACGTCGGTCCCGCCGGGTCCCTGTACGGCTCCGTCGAAGGTGGCGGTCGTCATCAGCGGCCGGTACGCCTTGGTGTAGCGCCCGGTGAGCGACGGGGACACGGCGTAGCCGGTGAAGTAGCTGTTGCCGGTGTAGGAGCCGCCCGAGTAGAAGAGCACGTACTGGGAGGGCCGCTTGACGAGCACGGGCGCCTCGATGACGCCGGCCTCCTCGGGCCTGTCGTCGCGGATGAGCTCGGTGCGGCCGCCGACGAAGGTGACGCCGTCGGCCGCGACCTGCTGCAGCCACAGGATGGTGGGCCGGCCGACGGCGTTGCCGTCGTTCTTGTAGAGCAGATACCGCTTGCCGTCGGTGTCGACGAAGCTGGACGGGTCGATGTCGCCGCCCTCGTCCGCGTCGCAGACGAGCGGCGAGCCGCCGGCCGGCTGGAAGGGGCCGAGCGGGTTCGCCGAGGTCGCGGCGCCGACGCACATGCGCCCGGTGGCGGTGCTCGGGCCGGTGAAGTACATCAGGTAGCGGCCGTCGGAGAGACGGGAGACGTCGGGCGCCCAGAACCCGCCGTCGCCCGCCCAGGACGGCTTGGCCGGCAGCGCGTCCCCGCGCACGGTCCACGGGCCGGTGGCGGACGGGGCGCTGGCGACCGGGATGCGGCCGGGTCGGCTGCTGGTGGAGTAGGCGTAGAAGGTGGAGCCGACCTGGATGACGTCCGGATCGGGGAAGTCGGCGCGGATCACGGGCGCCGGGGCCACGGTGTCCGCCGCCGCAGCGGCCGTGGGGAGACAGGCTGTGGCCGCGGTGAACGCCAGGAAGAGCCGGCCGAGGAGCCGCATGAGGACCTCCGATCATCCGTAATCAGTTCAGGTCCCCAGTGAAGTCCTCCGGCCGAGGTGTCCGACAGGGGTTCGGACGCACTCGGACAGACTCGGCCTCCCGTCGCGCTATGTCTCGGTCAGGAAGGCGCGGATGGCGGGGACGAATCGCTCGTGGGCGTCCTCCAGGAGGTAGTGGCCGGCTCGCCTGCAGACCTCGACCCTGGCGTGGGGCAGGCGGCGCCGCCACTCGGCCAGCATGGCGGGGTCGAAGACCGGGTCGCGCAGCCCCCAGCCGACGAAGGCCGGCAGCCCGGCGAACCGGTCGAGCCGCCGGCCGGTGCCTTCGAGGAGCGGCCACGCCCGGTCGCCCGGCCGCAGCGGGATGTCGTGCACGAACCGCTGGACGGCCACCCGGTGCTCGGGCCGGTCGTACGGGGCGAGAAAGGCGGCGCGCACGTCGGCGGGCATGCGGCGGCGCACGCCGAGCGGACGCCAGGTCGCGCCGCGGGCGAACAGGTTGTGCCGCAGGAACAGCCGCGCGCCGAGCCGGGTGCGGCGCAGCACCCACAGCGGCGCCCGCAGCGGGAGGCGGACCCGCTCGCCGTGCGGGCTGGGGAAGGCCGCCGTGTTGAGGACGACGAGCCGGGCGACGCGCCCGGGGTGGCGGCAGGCCCACGCCATGCCGATCGGCCCGCCCCAGTCGTGCATGACGAGCGTCCAGCCCCGCTCGGGGGCGCCCCGGGCGATCAGGTGCCCGACCAGCGCGTCGAGGTCGTCGACGCGCGAGGCGAAGGTGTGGTCGTACTCCCGGGCGGCCGGTTTGTCGGACAGCCCCATGCCGATGTGGTCCGGAGCGACGCAGCGGAACCGGTCACGCAGGGCCAGGATCGGCCGCCGCCACAGGTAGCTCCAGGACGGGTTGCCGTGCACGAACAGCACCGGGGCACCCGCCCCTTCGTCCACGTAGTGCTGGCGCAGCCCGCCGGGGTGGGCGTGCCAGCGGGAGGCGAACGGGTAGCCGGGGAAACGCGTCACGGGGACTCCGAGAGGTGGGCGGTCAGGCGGGCGAGCCCTTCGGCCATGCTCACGCGTGGCCGGTAGCCGAGGTCGCGGCGGGCCGCGGAGATGTCGAACCAGTGCGCCGTGGACGCCTGCTCCACCAGGAACCGGGTCAGGGGCGGCTCCCAGCCGCCCTGAGCGGCCAGCCGTTCCAGCATCCCGGCCGCGGCCATCGCCGGTCCGGCGGGCAGCCGCCGCCGCACCGGAGGCTGCCCGGCCGCCGCGAGCAGCGCGTTCACCCAGACGCCGAAACCGCACGGCTCGCCCTGGGTGATGAAGTACGCCCGCCCGCACAGCGGCGACCCGGGGCGCAGCCGGTCGAGGGCCAGCACGCAGGCGTCGGCCGCGTTGTCGACGTAGACGGTGTCGATGGTCTTGTCCGCCCTGCCCAGCAGCCACAGCCGGTGCCGGTTCGCCACGAACCGGGGCAGGAAGTGCGGGTCGCCCGGCCCCCAGATGAGGTGCGGGCGCAGCGCGACGGACGGCGCCGGCCCGGCCAGCACGAGCCGTTCGGCCGCCGCCTTGGTGCGCGGGTAGGGCGCGGTGAACCGGGTGGCGTACGGGACGGACTCGTCCACGCCGTCCAGGTCGCGCCCGTTGTGCACGACGCTCGGTGACGACACGTGGACCAGCCGGGCCCCGGCTCCCGCGCAGGCGTCCACCACGTTGCGCGTACCGTGCACGTTGACCTCGGCGAAGTCCCGGGACGCGCCGTGCGCCCCGGCCTTGGCGGCGCAGTGGACCACGGCCTCGCACCCGTCGACGGCGGCGCGGACGGCCGCCGGGTCGCGGATGTCGGCCAGGTACTGGGTGACGCCCAGCGCGTCCAGTTCGAGACGCGGGCGGCGGTGCAGCGCGCGCACGGTGTCGCCGCGCGCGACCAGGCGGCGGCACACGGCGCGGCCGAGGAATCCGCCGCCCCCGGTGACCAGGACGTTCACCGGCGGCCTCCGCGCGACCGCCGGGCCGCCCAGGCGGCGAGCACGTCCCGGCGGATCTTGCTGTTGTGCCGGGCGTCCACCGGGAAGCGGCGGTGGAACAGCACTTCGCGCAGGCCCGCCGTGCGCGGGTGCCGCGCGGCCTCCGCGAGGATCCCGGTCCGTACGAGGTCGCGCCGGAAGCCGGGCTCGGGCTCCACCACGAGGACGGGGCGTGGGCCGGCGCCCACCAGGGCGACGCGGCGCGCTCCCGGCACTCCGGCCAGGAGTGTCTCGACGTGGTCGGTGTAGAGGTCGCCGTCCGGGGCGCGGACGCGTTCGGACTTGCGGCCCGCGAACCACAGCCGGCCGTTTTCGTCCAGCCGCCCCAGGTCGCCCATGCGGTGCCAGACCCGGTCGCCGTCCGGGATCCTGGCCAGGGCGGTGGCCCTCGGGTCGTCCAGGTAGGGATCGCTGACGGCGGGGGAGGAGACGACGAACTCCCCGACGGTGCCGGGCGGCACCGTCAGGTTCTCGTCCCACCGGGCGATCGGCCCGTCGGTGACGCCGATGACCCGGACCTCGACCCCGGGCAGCGGCGGGCCCAGGCATGTCCCGGCCCCCCGGTGCGCGGCGTGCCCCGCGACCAGTTCGGCGCCCTCGATCGCGGCCACCGGCAGGCACTCGGTCGCCCCGTACACCGACAGCACCCGGGCCGCGCCGGGGACGCAGGCGCGGACGCGGTCCAGCGTCGGCAGCGGCAGCGGCGCCCCGGCGACCGCCACCGTCTCCAGCGAGTCCAGCACCAGGCCGCGGGCCACGCAGTGCCGGGCCAGCCGGTCCAGCAGGGCGGGCGCGGCGAACAGGGTGGACACCCGGTACCGGCGGATGTCCGCGGCCAGCGCCGCGGGATCGAACCGCAGCGGGCGCCGCGGGTCCAGATCCGGCAGCACGGCGGTCGCGCCCAGCGCCGCCGCCCCCAGCGCGAAAGGGATGAACGTCGACAGCACGGGCGCGCCGGCCCGGATGAGCTCCAGCCCGGCCAGCAGGTCGAGCTGCGCCGTCAGGTGCCGGTGCCGCAACGGCACCCCCTTCGGCGGCCCCGTCGAACCGGAGGTGTACGCGATCAGCGCCAGATCACCGGCCCCCGGCGCAGGCAGCCCCGGCATCGAGCCACGGGCGGCGGCTCGCGGGTCCGGGGTCGGTCCGGCGTCGGTGACTCGCAGATCTGGTGTATGCGGGTCCGGGGTCGGTCCGGGGTCGGCAGCTCGCAGGTCCGGTGTATGCGGGTCCGGGGTCGGTCCGGGCGCGGCGGCTCGCGAGTCCCGTGTCAGGTCGCGGGCGGCGGTTCGTAGGGTGGCGAGGGTCGGGCCCGGCCAGGAGCGGCGGTGTCCGACCGTGATGACGACGCGGCTGGTGCGCCGGGCCCAGCCCAGGGCCAGCCGGGCCGCCTGGGCGAGCGGCACCCCGATGAACGCCTCCGGCGCGGCCCGCTCCAGGCACCGCCGGACGGCCGCGTACGGCAGTCCCGGATCGACCATGACCGGCACCGCCCCCAGCCGCAGCAGCGAGAGCACCAGCACGCCGAGCTCCACGCCCGGACGCACCAGCAGCACCGTCCGCATGCCGGGCCGCACCCCGCCGAGCGCCAGCGCGGCCGCCGTCTCCTCCACCGATCGCGCCATCTCCCCGTAGCTGGCCGAGCGCGGCGCCCGCCCGCCGACCTGGCAGGCGAGGGTGTCCGGCCGGTCGGCGGCCCAGCGTTCGGCCCGGGTGACCAGCTCGCTCACCGGCACCGGGGTCACCACCGCACCACGACGGTGCCGGCGCTGAACCCGCTCGCCAGGCCGACGAACGCCACCAGGTCGCCGCGCCGCACCCGTCCGGCGGCGACCGCCTGGGCGAGCTGGACCGGTATCGTCGCCGCCACCAGGTTGCCGTGCTGGGCGATGGTGACCACGACCTTCTCCGGCGGGATCCCGACATGGGCGCAGAACTTCCACAGCGCGGGCAGCGACGCCTGGTGCACGCACACGACGGCGAAGTCGTCCCAGGTGAGGCCGAGGGCGGCGAGCGGATCGGAGAAGACGGCGTGGTCGGTCGCCTCGATGCCGCGTATCAGTCCGATGGCGTCGACGGTGAGCGGGCGGATGACCGGCCAGTCGGTCGCCGGGTCGGACGTCAGGTTCCGCAGCGCCACGGTGGCGGCGTCCCACCCGTGGGACTGGGCGGCGAACCGGTGACCGAGCACCCCCGGCTCCGCCGCGGCCTCCAGCAGCAGCGCGGCCCCGGCGTCCGACACCGTGTAGGCGGCGGCGACCGTCATGAACTCGTCGGCGCCGGAGAGCGTCCACGGCATGAACGCGGTCGGCAGCTCGCCGCAGCAGATCAGCACCCGCCGGTGCCGGCCGGTGACGATCAGCGCCTCCGCCACCTGGATCGCGTTCAGCACGCTGTTGCAGGCGTTGCGCACGTCGAACACCGGGCAGCCGGCGCCCAGCTTCGCCGCCACGACGTGCGCGGTCGCGGGCTCGACGAGGTCGATGGTCACCCCCGCGTAGACGAGCAGGTCGAGGTCGCGGGCGTGCAGGTCCTGCTCGTCCAGCAGCGCGCGGGCGGCGTGCGCGGCCAGGTCCGACGGTTTCTCCCCTGGCGGGGCGACGTGCCTGCGGCGGACGCCGCTGCCGTTGTGGATCACTCCCCGGGGCAGGACCAGCCCCGGGTTGCGGGCGGCGAGCCGGTCCTCCACCTCCGCGGTGGTCATCGTGGTCTCGGGCAGGTGGGCGGCCACACCGGCCACCCGGGCGTGCACGGAAGCCATGGCGGTCTCCTCAGGAAGCCGGACGCGTGGAGTGCAGCCCCAGGTGGAGGAGCACCGTACGGGCGATGTCGGTGACGGTCCCGGCGCCGCGGATCAGCTCCATCGGCGGGATGTCCACCCCGAACGCGTGCCGCATGGACAGCAGCAACTGCGTGGCCATGAGCGAGTCCAGGCCGTACTCGTCCAGCCGCCGGTCGGGGGCGATGTCGGCGGCCGGGACGAGCAGTACCGCGGACAGCAGGGCGGTGATCTGCTCGACGACGTGCTCGTGCGCCTCGTCGCCGGTCATCGCGGCCAGCTCCGACAGCAGGTCGCCGGTGTCGGGGGCCTGATCGGCGCCGGGCGGCAGCACCGCCGACAGCCACGGCCGTCGCAGGCCGGGGAGCGTCTGCCGCAGCCTGGCCCAGTCGCAGCGGCCCACCACGGCCACGTCGGCCCCGTCGGCCAGCATGGCGTCCACGGCGGCGAGCGCCACGGCGGGGTCCACCGGGTCGATGCCGAACCGCTTCAGCGCCTCGGCCTGCGTGCCGTGCGCCAGCACGCCGGTGCCGGAGAGCGCGCCCAGGCAGACCGCGAGCGCGGGCAGGCCCCGGGCCCGCCGCCGTCGCGCCAGCGCCTCCAGGAACAGGTTCGCCGACACGTACGGCGACTGCCCGATGTTGCCGATCGTCGTCAGCGACGAGTACAGCACGAACGCCTCCAGCGGCAGGTCCGCGGTGAGCTCGTCCAGCACCAGCGCGCCCGCGACCTTGGGGCGCAGGACCGCCCGGATCCGGTCGTCGGAGAGATCGGCCAGCGCCGCGTCGTCGAGATGCATGGCGGCGTGCACGACGCCGCATACGGGATGACCGGAAGCGTCAAGTTCGCGCAGGATGTCCCGCATGGCGTCGCGGTCGGCCACGTCGGCCGCGTGCGCGGTGGCCTCCGCGCCGAGGCCGCGCAGCTCCTCCAGCAGCGTGTCCGCGCCCGGCGTGTCCGCGCCGCGCCGGCTGACGAGCGCCAGCCGCC
Organism: Nonomuraea sp. NPDC054003; assembly: GCF_055585125.1. Lineage (NCBI taxonomy): Bacteria > Bacillati > Actinomycetota > Actinomycetes > Streptosporangiales > Streptosporangiaceae > Nonomuraea > Nonomuraea sp. NPDC054003. Next base: position 113,649 of record NZ_JBVJKR010000015.1, on the reverse strand, counting down.
GCACCCCGCCCCGCGCCAGGTGCCGCGCCGTCTCCGCGCCGAACCCGCTCAGCCCGCCCGTGATCAGGTACGTGCCCGCAGCCGGACGCCGGGTGGGCCGGGACCGCACCGCGACAGGGTCGCCGAGGGATACGACGACCTTGCCGATGTGCCGGGAGTGCCGCATCAGGGCGAACGCGTCGGCCACCCGCTCGGCCGGGAACACCGTGTGCGGCAGCGGGCGCTGGTCGTGCACGTGCTGGAACGCGGCCGTCATCCGCTCGGCCATCAGCGCCGGGTCCTTCCACATGAGGGTGCCCACGTCCACGCCGAAGAACGCGAGGTTGTCGCCGAACGGCCGCAGCGCCACGTGCCTGCTCTCGTAGATGTCGCGCTTGCCCAGCTCGACGAACCTGCCGCCGTGCCGCAGGCACTCCAGGCCGCGGCTGATGGCCTCCCCGGCCAGGGAGTTGAGCACGACGTCCACGCCGCGGCCCCCGGTCAGCTCCCTGACCTGCTCGCCGAAGCGCAGGCTGCGCGAGTCCAGCACGTGCGCGGCGCCCAGCGCCCGCAGCAGGTCGCGCTTGGCCTCGCTGCCCGCCGTGGCGATCACCCGCGCGCCGGCGTGCCTGGCGTACTCCAGCGCGGCCAGGCCGACCCCGCCCGCGCCGCCGTGCACCAGCAGCGTCTCGCCGGGCCGGAGCCGCGCGCACCCGTGCAGCGAGTGGTAGGCGGTCGAGAACGCCATCGGCAGCGTGGCCGCCGCGGCGAAGGTGAGACCGTCGGGGATCCGGACGGCCGTCCACTCCTCCGCCACCGCGTGGCTGCCGAACCCCACCGGGCCCGCGGCCATCACCCGGTCGCCGGGCCTCAGCCGGACGACGCCCGGCCCCACGGCGGTGACGGTGCCGGCGCACTCCAGGCCCAGCTCGTGGCCGCCGAAGACCGCCTCGACCGCTTCCGACGGGAGCAGGCCGACCGTGAACATGACGTCGCGGTAGTTCAGCCCGATCGCCCGTACCTCGATCAGCACCTGGCCCGGCCCGGGCTCCGGGATCTCGGCCCGTTCCCAGCAGAGCTCGTACGACAGCCCCGGGTCACGCACCGCCAGCCGGTACGCGCCCCGGCGGCCGGCGGGGACGGACGGCGGCGCCGACCTCACCAGACGCGGCGTGAACCGTCCCCGGCGAGTGAGGAGGATCTCGTCGTCCTCCCCGGCCGACACCAGCTCCGCCACCAGCCGCGCCGCGTCGCGCCGGACGTCGCCACTACGGTGCAGGCACACCCGCCGGGCGTCCAACTGAGGCTGCTCGTTCCCGAGCGACCGCACCGTCCCCCAGGTGGCTGCATCCTCGGGGTGAATGGTTTGTACGGGGTCGGTGGCGTTGTCGGGGTGGAGGGTCTGTACGGGATCGGTGGCGTTCTCGGGGCATGCGGCGTCGGCGGTCTTGACCGGGTTGGTGTTTCCGGCGTAGACGTCGTCGGCTGGTCCCGGCTGCGGGAGCGCGCCGCATGGGCGGGTCACCAGCCACAGCCTCACCTGGACGTGGTGCGGCAGTTGCTCGCAGGCCAGGGCGATCGCGCGGAGCGCCGCGGCCCGGCGGGTGATCCGTTCGACGGCGTCCTCCGGGCCTGTGCCACCGAGGACGACCGCGAACGTGACCATGTTCGCCGACAAGGCCGCGGCCGCCCACGCGGCGGGATCATCGGGGAGGGGCGCCACGTTCGCCCGCCCACCCCGCTCCCGCAGCGACGAAGCGAGCTCGACGGCCAGCGGATCCCCGTCGTCCTCCGCAGCGACAACCCACACGCCGTCCGCACCGCCGTCGGCGATCCTCTCCGCCACGTGGTCGGAGGGAGAGGTGGCGAGGAGTACGGAGAAGTCGCCCGCTTCAGGGTCCTGTTCAGGGCCGGTCTGGACGATGTCGGCGTATCCGGCTTCCGCCAGCAGCTCCGGCCACCGCTGGGCGGACGGCAGCGCGCCGGGGCCCCACAGCTCCGGTGTCAGCCCCAGGAACGGCAGCAGCGGTCCGGCCCGGTGCGGTCCCGCGACGACCAGTTTGCCGCCCGGGGCGAGGAGCCGTCCCAGCCCGCGGAGGGCGCCAGGCAGGTCACGCGCGAGATGCAGGCACCCGGCCGCCACCACGAGGTCGAACCCGCCGGCCGGCCACCCCTGCCCGGCCGGGTCGGCGTCCAGGTCGAGCAGGCCGAACTCGGCGACGTCCACCCCGGACAGCCGCTGCCGCAAGCGGGCCAGCACCGGCTCGGCCACGTCGGTCACCGTGTAGCGGACCCGGTCGACCGGCAGGATCGGCAGCAACGTCACCGTGGTGCCGCCCGTCCCCGCGCCCACCTCCAGGACCCGCAGCGGCCGGTCGGCCGGCCACCCCTTGACGACCTGCTCCACCAGCGCCCGCGCGAGCCGGTTCGCGAACAGGCTCGCCGGCCCCACGTCGTGATACTGGTCCAGCAGCTCCCCGGCCCCGTCCGCGCCGAGCACGTCGCCGGCCGCGACCTCCCCGGCCAGCACCTCGCGCAGCCGCAGCCCGGCCCGCACCGCCAGCGCCGTCTGCGCGGGGAACGCCGCCCCCGCCACGGCCAGCCCCCGCAGCTCTGTCGTGACCGGTGCGGGCGGGGCCAGGCGCACCCCCCGCTCGCCGCGGCGTTCCAGCACGCCGTGCCGTTCCAGCAGCGGCAGCGCCGCCCGGACCAGCGCACGGTGGTGCGGCTCCCGGCAGGCGGCGGCCAGATCGTCGACGGTCAGCTCGCCCCCGCCGGTCAAGGCCGCCAGCGCCGCGCCGAGCGTACGGGCGAACGTCTCTTCCAGCTTGGCCGCGTACTCCGGGTAGCGCAGCTCACGCCAGGCCGAGCGCACCTCGCCCAGCCGCGCGGAAGCCCCCGCGAGTATGCCCGCCGGATCAGGCCCCGGCCAGGCGTCCGCCGGCTCCCCGGGCCGGGGCGTCGCCAGGAGTTCGACGTGGTAGCGCTCGGTCCGCGTGGCGTGCAGGCCGGGCGTCCGGCGCAGCCGGACCCCCTCCATCTCGGCCGCCACCCGGCCGTCGTCCCCGGTGACCGTGATGTCCCAGCACACCTCCTCGACAGAACTGGAACGTTCCCGTACATGCAGGAAACCTTCCGGAGCCGGCCTGCCCCAGAGCCGGACCGACCCGATCGCGGCAGGCATATAACCCGTGCCACCGACCAGCGCGTCCACCAGCCACAGCACGCCCGCCTGAAGGGCGCTGTCGAACAGCACGGGATGCGCCTGGTAGCGCTCGTCCCGCTGGTCAGGGCACGTGTACGCGCCCAGCACCTCGCCCGGGGCCCGCCACAACCCCGTCAGCACCCGGAACGCCGGACCCCACACCATGCGCCCCTCGGCGGCCCGCGCGTAGTAGGCGGGCACGTCCACGGGCTCGGCGACGCGGGCGCGCAGCTCCGCCAGGTCGAGCGGCGCCGGGGCCGGGCGCAGCAGCGGCCGGACCCGCGCCCGGAAGTGCTCGCGCGGATGCTGCCCGCGCCGCGTCGTGCTCGCCACCGTGATCGTGCCCGTCTCGGCGGACAGCGACGTCTGCGCGCAGACCGGCTCCGCGCCCGGCCACGGCACCACCAGTGCGCGGGTGATGCTCACCCGGTCCACCTCGATCGCCTCGCCGGCGTCCGGGATCGCCTGCCGGCCCGCCGCCAGCGCCATCTCCACGTAGCCGGTCGCGGGCATCACGGCGGCCCCGCCCGCCCGGTGGTCGGTCACCCAGGGCACCCGGACCTGGTCGATCTCCCCGTACCAGGAAGGGTCGAGCGCGGGCAGCCGCTGGCCCAGCAACGGGTGCGTGATCTCGGGGTCGCCGATCGTGCGCACCCAGGTCAGCGGGCCGCCCAGCCAGTGCCGCTGCCGCTGCCACGGATACGCGGGCAGCGACCGTACGAGGCCCGGCCGCGGGAAGTAGCGGTCCCAGTCGACGTCACCCCCGGCCGCGACGACCGCCGCCACCGCCGAGCCGACGGCGGCGCTCGCGGCGGTCTCCTCCACAGCGCCACGCCGCAGCGTCGGCACCACGGCGGCGCGGACGCGGGCGGCGGCCGCGACGCGGCGCAGGTACGACTGCAGCACCGGGTGCGGGCCCACCTCCACCAGCACGTCGAACCCGTCGGCGAGCACCCGCTCGACCGCCGCCGAGAAGCGCACGGGCCGCCGCACGTTGCGCCACCAGTACGTCGCGTCGAGCTCCTCGCCGGTCAGCGGCTCGCCGGTCACGGTCGACACCATGGGGATCCGCGTCCGCGACGGCCTCAGGTCGGCCAGCGCCGCGCGGAGCGGCTCGCGCACCCCGTCCATGGCCGCGCCGTGGAACGGATAGTCCACGTCCAGCTCGCGGAAGAACACCTCGCGCGCCGCCAGATCCTCGCCCAGCCTTCCGAGCGCCGCCCCTGGCCCCGCGACCGTGACGTCGCGGTCGGAGTTGACCGCGGCCACCTCCACCCCGGGGTAACCGGCCAGGAGTTGCCGGGCCTCGGCCTCGGGCAGCCCGACCGCCGCCATCCGGCCCTGCCCACGCGTCGCGGCCTGCGCCAGGCCGCGCTCGGCGATCACCTGCGCGGCCTGGGCGGGCGACAGTGCCCCGGCGACGTATGCGGCGGCCACCTCGCCGACACTGTGACCGAGCACCGCCCCCGCCCGCACGCCCGCCGCCTCCAGCATCCCGGCGAGCCCGGCCTGGACGGCGAAGAGCAGCGGCTGGGCCCGCTCGGTCGCCGACAGCCGCCACCGGTCCGCGGGCAGCGTCAGCTCCTCCAGCACCGACCAGCCCAGCCGGGTCGCCAGCTCGTCGTCCACGGCCTCGACGGCCTTACGGAAGGCAGGATCACTCAACAGGCCGGCGCCCATCCCGGCCCACTGCGAGCCGTTGCCGCAGAACACCAGCGCCACCCGGCCCCGCTCCACCGCCTCCCCGATCACCGGCGACGAACCGTACAGACCGGACAGGCTGCCCGCCGCCTCCGCCGCGGACGCGGCGAGCACCACGGCGCGGTGCCGGTGCAGGCCGCGCCGCCGGGTGGCGGTGTAGGCCACGTCGTAGAAGTCACCCTCGTCCACCGACGCCAGGTGCGCGGCCGCCCGCGCGACGGCCTCCGGCAGCGCGCCCGCGGCCCGGGCCGACACGACGACAGGCACCGGCGCGGCCCCCGCCGGCCGCGCCGGTGCCGCTCGGAGGGGCGGTGCGGCCACCGCCACGTGCACGTTCGCGCCCCCGAACCCGAACGAGTTCACCCCCACCACCGCCCGGCCGCCCGTCTCGGGCAGCGGGCGCGGCCGGGTGACGACGCTCAGCCCGAGCCCGTCGAAGTCGATGGCCGGGTTGAGCGTCGAGGCGTGCAGCGACGCCGGGATCGTCCCGTGCCGCAGCACCAGCAGCGCCTTGAACAGCCCCGGCATGCCCGAGGCCGGCTCCAGGTGCCCCAGGTTCGTCTTCACCGAGCCGATCGGCAGCGGGCCGCCCGACCGCGCCGTGCCCAGCGCCCGCCCTAGCGCCCCGCACTCGGCCGGGTCGCCGGCCTGGGTGCCGGTGCCGTGCGCCTCCACGTACGCGACCTCGTCCGGGCTGATCCCGGCCTCCCGGTACACCTGCCGCAGCAGCGCCTCCTGCGCCTCGGTACGGGGCAGCGCCAGCCCCATCGTGCGGCCGTCGTTGTTGGCGGCGGCGCCCAAGATGACACCGTGGATCCGGTCGCTGTCGGCGAGCGCCTCCTCCAGCCGTTTGAGCACGACCACGCCGCCGCCCTCCGACCGGACGAACCCGTCGGCGTCGGCCGAGAAGGCCCGGCACCGCCCGGTCGGCGACAGCATCGACGCCTGGCTGAACCCGACGAACCCGGTCGGGCTCAGCAGCACGTTCACGCCCCCGGCCAGCGCCGTCCGCGTGGAGCCGTCGGCCAGCGCCCGGCAGGCGCGCTCCACCGCCTGCAGCGCCGACGAGCAGGCGGTGTCGATGCTCATGCTCGGCCCGCGCAGGTCGAAGGCGTACGAGAGCCGGTTGGCCGCGATCGACAACGCCATGCCCGACATCGAGTAGGGGCCGATCCCGCCGGGCTCCAGCGCCTGCAGCACCCCGTACGAAGGATCGGAGACGCCGACGAACACCCCCGTGTCGGTCCCCGCCAGGCGTGCCGGGTCGATGCCTGCGTCGTCGAGCGCCTCGGCGGCCATCTCCAGGAGCAGCCGCTGCTGCGGGTCCATCGAGGCCGCCTCCTTGGGCGAGATCCCGAAGTAGGCGGCGTCGAATCCGGTGAGGTCGTCGAGGAAGCCGCCCGCCCGCGTGTAGCTGCGGTCGGGGCGCGGGAGGGACTCGTCGACGTACCGCTCGGCCTCGAACCGGTCCGGCGGCACGGTGCCGACCAGGTCGTCACCGCGCAGCAGGGCCTGCCACAGTCCGTCGAGGTCGCGGATGCCGCCGGGAAGCCGGCAGCCCACGCCCACGATCGCCACCGCTCGCCCCGGCCACGTCCGCTCGTTCCCGCCTGCGCTCATATGCCACCTTTCCTGTTCGTCGGCGACACCCATGGCATCACAGCCGTACGTGGTCGAACAGCGACTGTTCGTGTTCCTTGCTGGTAAGCGTCATGCCTCCTGTTAAGGGATGGTGTGGTGCGCCGCGGAAACGTAAGGAATGTTGCCGAGAGTAGTCAACATTATGCAAAGAGTCCCTATACTGGGCCCGCCGGTTCACTCGTTCCGGCTTCCCCGTCCCGCGCCCGAGCGAAGGTGAGCGCCATGTCAGCCGAGACGCGGCTCGGCCGCACGCGGTGGCGGCGCTTCGCCGCGGTGCTCGTCCCCGCGCTGGCGGCGGCCGCGATACTCGTCGGCGTGACCGGCGAAGGGGGCGTCGCGGCGTCGTTCGCGCTGTCCGGCGAGCGGTTCAAGATCTCGGCCGACCGGCTCGTGGGCAAGGGATTCGCCCAGTACGGAGACGTGGCGTCGACCGCCGAGGGGCGGCGCCCGGTCCTCGTCTCGGTGATCGGCCGGGCGCGGATCACAGGCCTGTGCCAGTCGGCGCTCGTGCGCACCCCGGTCGGCCCGGTCACGTTCCTGGTCAGGGCGGGCGACGGGGAGCGGCCCGTGGAGGCCGCGAACCTCGTGATCGACCTCCACCAGCTCTCCGGCGACGTCACGTTCGGCGACATCGAGATCGGCCGCGACGCCGCCACCCTCGACGCCCCCGCCGGTCTGGGCGGCCGTCCGGGCGACATCGGCCAGCAGGCGGCCACCGTGCGCATCACCGGCCTGCGGCAGACCGCCTACGCCGTCAACGCCGGCACCTTCCGGCTCAACGGGCTGCGGCTCAGCTTCGAGCCCGGCGACCACGAGTGCTTCTGACCATGCCTGACACCCGATTCCGCCGGTGGCGGCGTACCCGTCCCTTCTGGGGCGGGCTGTGGGTGGCCGCCGGTGGGGCCGTCATCCTGCTGGCGCCGCTCGCGCCGCTCCCGCTCCTGGTCCGGCAGGGGGTCGCCGGGATCTCCGGCTATCTGGCGGGGCTGCTTCTCGTCGCGGCCGGCCTGCTGAGCTGGTGGCAGCACGGGCAGCGGGTGTTCCTCGGGGTCGCCGCCATCGCGCTGTCACTCGGCTCCTTCGTCACGTCCAACCTCGGCGGTCTCGGCCTCGGCATGCTCGCCGGGCTCACGGGTGGCGCGCTCCTGTGCGCCTGGAGCCCCGACGGCCGCCCCGCCCGCCGGCGGGAGGAACCGCTGCGCGCGATCGCGGCCGTCCCGGTGGCTCTCGTTCTCGCCCTGCCGGCCCCCCGCCCCTCCGGGCCCGCCGATTCCGGGCTCGAAGCCGCGCGGCTCACCCTGTGGGGCGGCCGGTTCGAAGGAGTGGTGAGCCGGCCCGCCGGTCCCCGTCTCAAGCTGTCCATGTCCGCCGTCGAGATCGAGGACGGCCTGCACCGGACGCGTGGTTCCGATGCGGCCGTCCACCAGCGGTTCTCCCGGCTGCGGCTGTCGGGCGGTGTCGTCATGTACGTGACCCGGCTGCGTGCCCGGGTCGGCGGCGTCGCCCTCACGTTCACTCCCGAGCTGCCGCCGCCCGCGCTGCCGCTGCCGTCCATGACCGTCACGGACGTCGAGGCCGACCGGCTCCTCGTCCGTGCGGCCCGCGCCCGGATCGAAGGGCTGACGCAGCGGGTCAGCTGACTCCGGCCGCCGTCTTCTCGGGCCTGTCCTCCAGGGCGGGACTGTCGGCGAGCTTGAGCCACACCACCCCGGCGATGATCACGGCCAGCCAGAAGGCGCGCGCCGGGGTCAGCACCTCGTCGAAGAACACCGGGCCCAGGAGCGCCGCGCCGACGGCCCCGATGCCGGCCCACACGGCGTAGCCGATGCCGACGTCGATGCCCTTCAGGGCGACGCTGAGGCAGAACAGGGTGAGAAGGAAGAACACGACGGCGACGACCGACCAGCCCGGACGGGTGAAGCCTTCGCTGCCGTTCACGGTGAGGGCGTAGCCGACCTCGAACACTCCTGCCAGGAGCAGGACGAGCCAGGAGACGGTCTTGCTGGGGGTCATGCGAGAAATCCTTCCGGGTGTGGTGTTGATGGGACGCGCGGAGGTCATGCGCCACCGCTGAGCTGCAGGCCGATGACACCGGCGATGACGACGACGATGCCCAGGAGCTTCTTCCAGGTCAGCTGCTGGCCGAGCAGCAGGGCGCCGACGATGACGATCCCGACCCCGGCGATCGACGTCCACAGGGCGTAGCCGACGCCGACGTCGAAGGTCAGCAGCGCGAGGCTGAGGAAGAACGTGGCGATCCCGCCGGTGACGAGCGTGGCGACGGTCCACCACAGGTCGGTGAATCCCTTCGCGTTGCTCGCGCTGATCGCGACCGCGATCTCGAAGACGATGGCGATCGCCAGATAGAGCCAGCTCATGATGTTCCTTATCTCTCTGCATGTACATACATATTTGTACGCGTGCGCATCTCGCCGCGCCGGGCGCCGTCGCTCACGGGGTGACGACGTCCGCGATCTGTCGTAGTGCGGTGCCGAGCAGGCGGACGTCCACGTGGGGCGCCTCCGCCGACGCGCTGGCCAGGAGTTCGCCGATGCGCTCGTCGTAGGACGCCCGCACCTCACGCGCGAGCGCCTCACCTTCCGGGGTGAGGACCGCATAGACCCCGCGGCCGTCGTCGGCGCAGACGTCGCGCCGTGCGACGCCCTTGCTCTCCAGCCGGCTGACCAGCCGGGTGGCCGAGCTCTGGTTCAGGCCGATCTTCTGCGCGAGATCGTTGACCCGCAGCTCCTTGTCCGGCGCCTGCGTGAGATGGGCCAGCGCCCGATACTCCGTCAGCCCGATCCGATGCACATCCACGAGCCACTTGCCCAGAGCCGTGTCGATCGCGGACGTGAACGCCGCGACCTGGGACCACTGCGACCCGAGACCATCTATCTGCATGTGCATGCACTTACCGTAGCGCGACACCTGGCGCCGGCGCAAGCCGCGTGTCCCCCGTGCGAGCTACCGGCGGATGTCCACCGAGCGGTGACGATTCCGGGGCCGGCGTTGCGGTGTCCGGCCGCTTCCCGCTCCACTTGCATCGCAGGGGCATCCGTGCTGACCGCACTCTGCGCCACCGTGGTCCGTGCGGGGCTCGCCGGCCGCGACAGCGACACGGTGGAGAACCGGGACCCGTTCGCCCCCGCCACCCAGACCGGCCCGCTCTCCGGAACCCAGAAGATCGAGGTCGCGGGCCGGTCGGTGTCCTGTTCGGGGGACCCGCGAGCTGCGCGCCCAGAACCTAGCGGTGTTCCAGGGCCAGAACCCGGAGAAGCTCGTCATCCCCGACGGGAAGGTCCGTCCAGCAGGGGTGGAGGTGATCGAGCACGGTCAGCCGTACTTCGCGGCCGTCCCCGAGTACGGGCCGCGCCTGGAGAAGGCGTGGGTCGCCGGACAACGCGAGTGGCTCACGCTGTCCGGCGACAGCAAGCTGACCACGGCCGAGAAGAGCGGACACCACATCTATGCCGACCGGCCTGATATCGCTGTACGGGCGATCGAGCGCGTCCCCTCCCAGGCCGCACGCGCGGCGAGCGGCGGGTGACCGCCACCCAGGACCGCCGTTCAGGCCGCTCGCGGCGTGGCGTACTACGGGTGTTCGTTCGTCCAGCCCGTCTCCAGGATGGTGTGGGTGCTCCAGACCGTTCCCGGCTCCAGTCCGGCCTGGAGGCCGCCCGGTTTGACGACCACGCTTTCGCGCGCCAGCGCGCGGCCGGACTTCTCGTCGATGATCAGCCGGACCTGCACCACGCCCTTGGCGGTGTCACCGGGCTTGCGCTGGGAGATGTCCGCGATGGCGATCGCGGTGCCCGGGCGCCCGGCGGCGTCGGTGACCCCGCCGAGTGAGGTGACCGACGGCAGGTCAGCAAGCATCCGGAAGGCCGCCGCGAGCACCTCCGGGCTCACCGGCATGTCGGTGATCAACCCTTCGGTCACCCGGAACAGCCAGGCGTCCTCCGCCATCGGAGCGCCGGACTCGGTGTCCTTGCCCTCGTAGAAACGGAGCAGGTCAGCCTTGAGCGCAGCCGGATCGGTCGGCAGGCTCCGCAGGTCGGCCATGGTGACGTTGCGGCCGAGCCAGAAGATCTCCTGGCCCCGCGTGTGACCGGTGCGCGGCCGCTCCGCGCTCTCCTGGATCGGGATCCGCTTGCGGCCCGCGAAGGTCAGCTCTCGCGGTGATCCCGCCTTCTCCCAGGCGGCCCGGTCGGCGTCGGTCGCGGGCTTGACGCCCAGGGCGCGGGTGGAGCCCCACTGTTCGTCCGCGCCCACCCAGCTCTCGGTCTCCTGCTCTATGGAGATCACGAAGCCTTCGTTGACCGGATGGAGACTGCGGGAGCGGCTGGAGACGTGCCAGTAGTCTCCGGCGGCGGCGGGCCGGCGCTCCGCGCTGGTCGCGGCCACGAGCAGCACCTCCCTCGCCGACAGCGTAACCGGCTGCGCCGCGACGTCCGGCGCTCCCGGAGACACGACCGGGGCCGAACCGACGGCCAGCGCGACCGCGGTCACGGCGGCCGCCGCCGCGCCCGCCAGGCCCAGGCCCCAGGTCAGCGACTTCCTGCCGCGGCGCGGCACCCGCGTGGGCTGGGCGAAGGCGTGGGCCAGCTCGGCCTGCCGGGTGCGCGGGTCCACCGGCCCGCCGGTCAGGTGGGCCGGGCGGGCGGCACGCAGCTCTTCCATCGGGTTCACGACAACTCCTCGACGAGCCGGGGCTGGGACAGCAGGGGGGATTCGAGCTCGGTGCGCAGGCGTTTTCTCGCCCGGTGCAGCCGGACCCGGAAGGCGGGCACCGAGCAGCCGAGCACCTTGGCGGCGTCTTTCGGACTCAGGCCCTGCCAGGCGACGAGAATGAGGATCTCGCGTTCGTCCTGGCTGAGTCTGGCCATGGCCTTGAGCACGCCCAGGCGTTCGGCCACGTGGTCGGCCACGTCGGCGGTGATCCACGCGCGCATCTCGCGCTGGATCCCCTCACGCCTGGCCTCGGCCCTGATGGTGTCGCGGAGCACGTTGCGCGCCACACCCAGCAGCCATGGCAGGGCGTTCCGCGGCATCTGGTCGAACTTGCGCCAGGCGATGCGAACGTCTCGCTCACCACCTCGTCGGCCACCTGCCGGCCGGCGCGGCTGACCACGTAGGCCCATACGCGTTGTCGGCATTCGTCGTAGATGGTGGTGAAGCGCTCTCGATCGCTCGTCACCGCCCCAACCCCTCACGTGTCCCGGAACTGTTCACAGGAGGAAGTGGTCCGAGACCATCAGAAATTACAAGCCGACCGGCGATCCCGTCAGATCCGGCCCTGGGCACCTTGGACGCGTGACAGTGGTTCGCAAGGAGGCCAGTGTGAGATATGGGTCATCTCGACACCCCTGAAGCGGAGTATCGGTGCATCAAAGCATGACATGTCCGGACTGTGGGGCACCGCTGCCCGGCTCCGGCTCCGGCTCCGGTTCCGGTTCCGGCTCCGGCTCCGGCTCCGGTTCCGGTTCCGGCTCCGGCTCCGGCTCCGGTTCCGGTTCCGGCTCCGGTTCCGGTTCCGGCTCCGGTTCCGGGTCCGGCTCCGGTTCCGGTTCCGGGTCCTGGTCCGCGTCCGGCTCCGGGCCCCAGAAGCCGGTGTCCAGGTCCAGGTCCCGGGAGCCGGTGTCCAGGTGCCCGAGGTGCGGCCTGACCCTTCAGGGACCCGCCGCGTACGAGCTCTGGCAGGTGGACCAGGCTCTCGCCGGGCTGCAGGACCAGCAGGCGCAGCTGCGGGCCCGCCGCACGGACCTGCTCGGCATCCTCCGCACCGGCGCAGGCAAAGGCACCGGCACCGGCACAGGCACCGGCACCGGCACAGGCACCGGCACCGGCACAGGCACAGGCACCGGCACCGGCACAGGCACAGGCACCGGCACCGGCACAGGTGCAGGTGCAGGCGCTGATGCTGGCGTGGCGGGTCAGGCCGTCGGGGACGCGGCGCCGCCGGCGTACGGCGGCGCGCCGCATGCTGGCGTGCTCCCGCCGCACGGCGGCACGCCGTACGTCGGAGTGCTCCCGCCGCACGCTGGCGCGCCGCACGCTGGCGTGGTCCCGCCGTACGGTGGTGTGCCGCATGCTGGTGTGGTCCCGCCGTACGGCGGTGCGCCGCGCGCTGGTGTGGTGTCGCCGTATCCGGCGGTGGGTTACGCGGGCGGGGGGCCTGGTGCTGCGCCGCGGGAGGTCTCGCAGGCTGCTGCGAAGAACGTCCTGCTCATTCTCGGGGGCCTGCTGCTGACGGTGGCGGCGGTGGTGTTCACCGTGGTGAGCTGGGGGTGGCTGGGGATCGGCGGGCGCGCGGCCGTGCTGGCCGGGTTCACCGCGTTGGTCATGGTCGCGCCGGTCGTGCTGATGCGGCGCGGGCTCACCGCGACGGCCGAGACCGTGGCCGGGTTCGCGGTCGCGTTGCTGCTGCTCGACGGGTACGCGGCCAGACAGGCGGGATTCCTCGGGGCCGACGCCCTCGACGCGTCGCATTACACGGCGGGGGTGCTCGGGGGCACCGCGCTCATCCTGGTGGCCTACGCCCGGGTCACCCGGCTGACTGGGTCGGGCCCGCGGAGCGGGGTGGCCTACGCGCGGGTCACCCGGCTCCGCGGGCCCGGTCCGGTTGCCGTGGTGCTGGCGCAGCCGGTGCTGACGCTGCTGGCCGGGAGCCTGCCGGGGACCTGGCTGGTCGCCGCGCTGGTGGCCACCGCGGCGCTGGACGCGGCCCTGGTCGGTCACGTCCGGGGAGCGGTGCGGGTGACGGCCGCCCTGGCCGGCAGCGGGGTCGCCGCGGTCGCCCTGCTGGGTGGTACGACGTACGCGCTGGGGGCTCCGTCCGTCGGTCAGGCTCTGGTGGGGGTGGGGCCGCTGGTGGCGCTGGCTCTGCTGGGCGGGTTCGTGATCTGGCTGCTGGCCAGGCAGGGCGACGTCGAGGGGGAGACCTGGGCCGCCGTGGTCACCGCCGGGACCGCGCTCACGCTGATCGCCGTGGTGGCCGCGCCCGCGCAGGCGGCGCTGGCCGGTCCGGGCGCGGGCTGGCGCTCCCTGGCCTATCTCGTGCCGGCGCTCGCGGTGGTGCTCGCCGCCACGTGGCTGCCCTGGCGGAGGGTACGGGTCGCGGGCATGACCACCGGTTGGCTGGTGGCGTTGCTGGTCACGCTGACGCTGCTGCCCCGGCTCGTGGCCACCCTGGGGTCGCCGCTCCCGTGGCTGGACGTGTTCTGGACGGGCACGTGGGGCGGACCGCAGTGGCAGCCGTTCGCGACGGCGTCGCCCGCGGACGTGGTGGTGCTGGGCACGGTGGCCGCCGCCCTCCTGGTCACGGCCGTGTGGGGCACGGGCGGCCAGCCGGTGATGGAGGTGCTTCCCGGCACTGCTGGGCGGGCGGTGCCTCGTGGCGAAAGCGAAAGCGAAAGCGAAAGCGAGGGCAAGGGCAAGGGCGAGGGCGAAGGCAAGGGCGAAGGCGAAGGCGAGGGCGAGGGCAAGGGCAAGGGCCAGGGCAAGGGCGAAGGCGAGGGTAGGGGCGGGGGCGAGTGGCCGGTGCGGGTGGCGGCGTGTGGGGCGCTGGTGGTCGGGGCGCTCATGGTCGCCGTCGCGCCCCAGGCCTTCGCGATGCCCTACCCGGCTGCGGTGGCGGTCCAGGTGGCGCTGGCCGTCGCGCTGGCGGTCGCCGCCACGCTGGGCCGGGCGCCGTGGTGGGCCGGGGCGTGCGCGCTCGTCGCCGGGGCGGCCTCGACGCGGGCGGCGGCGTACGCGTTCGGCAGCGAGCCGGCGACGCTGATCGTGCTGCCGGTCCTGGCGTCGGCGGCCGCCGTCATGGCGCTGGCGGGCAGGACGAAGGAGCTCCGGGTCTGGGCGCCGGCCTTCGCCGCGCTGTTCCTCGGGCTGGAGGCGGTGGCGGCGGGGCTTTCGCTGGGCGTGCGCGTCCTGGTCGCGGCGAGCATGGGATTCGCCGTGGCCGGTGTGCTGGCGCTGCTCTGGTCGCTGCGGGCGGGCCAGGGCGGCGCGCGCGGTCTCAGGTACACCGGCGCCGTCCTGCTGTTGCTGGCCTCGTGGCTGCGGCTGGGGGCGGACGAGGTCACCGTCGTCGAGGCGTACACGGTGCCGTGCTCGCTGGTCCTGCTGGGGTCCGGCTGGTGGCGGCGGCGTGGCGCACCGGTCGGGTCCTGGGCGGCGTACGGCGCGGGCCTCTCCTTCACGATGCTGCCCAGCCTGGTCGCGGTCTACGCGGACGCCGAATGGCGGCGCTCGCTGGCCCTCGGCGTGGTGGCGCTGGTGGTGCTGGTCGCCGGGGCCAGGTTCCGGTTGCGGGCGCCCACGGTGATCGGAGCCGTCGTGCTCGCCGGTGTCGCGGTGCGGGAGCTGGCACCGTACGTGTCGGAGATGCTCCTCGTGGTGCCGCGCTGGGCGCCGATCGCCGTGGGCGGGCTGCTGCTCGTGGTGGTCGGGGCGACGTACGAGGCCCGCATGCGGGACCTGCGCAAGGTGCGTGACACCTTGAGGGCGATGGACTGACCTACCCGTGCCGCTTGGTGAAAGGCAGGACGAGCCGGGACGGGTGGGCCGCGTCGCGGTAGATCTTGTGCGTGACGGGACGGCCCACCGGCAGGTGGAAGGCGTCCGGCGGCAGCAGCGCGTTGTGCGCGTCGGCCAGTGGTTCGTCGTTGGACAGCTCCACCAGCAGCCGGTGGCCGGGGCGGAACGTCGCCGCGAACGGGTAGAGCCGCAGGACGTACTCCTCGATCTCGCCGGGCTTCACGGGCACGGCGCGGGTGTGCGGGTGGTACGGGTTGCCCTCGGTGGTCCGGTCGTCCAGCTCACGGTGCGACGCCTTGAGGAAGCCCGTGGTGATCAGTTGCCGGCCGCCGTCCGGGGCGACGTCCCACAGCCGCATGATGAAGTTCGTGTCATCCTGGTCGATCTTGGCGAACAGGTGCGCCGCGCCGGTGCCGATGAGCTCCACGGGCTCCTCGAACGGCTCGGTGCTCCAGCTGACGATCTCCACCTTGTCGGTCACCGTGAGGGGCGCCTGGTAGAAGCCGTCCGGGGCGGCGTGCTCGGCGCCCATCAGCTCGGGCTCGGGGGAGAGCTTGTGGCGCGGGCGCAGGTAGAGCGGCCTGTAGTCGATCTCCTTCGGCGGCCACTGCGCCGCGGTGACCACCTCGCGCGAGCCCTCCACGAAGACGCTGACGGCGGGTTCGTCCATGATGCCGTTGTCGATGCCCTTGAGCCAGTAGTCGTACCACCGGAACATCTTGTCGTGCTCCTCGATCCAGGGGCGCGACTGCATCGGCGGGTAGGAGCCGATGTCGAGCTTCTTGGGGCCCTTCAGCACGTCGAACAGCTCGATGTGGCCGTCGACGGTCCAGCCGCGTCCCTGGTCGATCTGCAGGTAGACCGGGATGTCGATGTTCTCGGCCAGCTTGACGGGGTTGCGCTCCTCGTACCACTCGCCGTCGAGGTCGTTCATCACGATGTCGAACCAGAACTCGCGGTTCTTCGGGTATCTCAGCACGTGCACGAGGTTCGGCCACGCGGCGACGTCCGGGTCCCGCAGGCGCTCGTCCACGAGTGCCCTGAGCTCCTCGGGGGAGTGGACCTCCTGCATGCGGGACCGTACGTCGGTGTGGGCGATGCCGGAGTCGCCGCCGCGTCCCTCGCGGGCGGCCCTGGGCATGAACCACATGATGCCGCCGTGGTAGGTGGTCTCGTAGAAGTCGAAGTGGCCGCCGCTGACGAAGATCGCCTTCAGGTGCGGCGGTCGCTCGGCCGCGGCGTACACCTGCATCGACCCGAAGTACGAGATGCCGATCATGCCGACGTTCCCGTCGCACCACGGCTGCGCGGCGACCCATTCGACGACGTCGTACAGGTCCTGGCCCTGGGGGACGCCGCCGGCGTTGTAGTTGCCGATCATCACGCCGCCGGAGTCGCCGGTGCCGCGCATGTCGCCGATGACGTGGACGTAGTCCTCCTTGACGACGCGCGCGATGTCGCCGGCCTCGATGCAGCCGTCCCACATCGGGCTGGGGCGGCGCTGCGGCGGCGTGGTGAGCGCGAGGGCCTGCAGCTCCTTGCCGTAGGCGCTCATCGCGATCAGGGCAGGGCGCGGCCGGTCCTCCGTGCCGTGGTAGGCGTCGGCGGCGAGGGTGACCCCGTCGCGCATCGGCACCCGCAGGTCCTTGCGTACGGCGATCGCCTGCCCGCCTGCGTGGATCGTCTGGAAGTCAGCCATGAGATGTCCTAGTCCTGGTCGAGGTGCGTGCGGTAGCCGTGCATCGACGTGAAGAACGGCGACGGCTCCAGCGCCGGGTCGCCGGTGTAGCCGAGGCTCTCGGCGACGGGCGCGAACGGCGAGTACGGCGAGTCCGTCTCCCGCGGGCCGTCCAGGAGGCAGCGGCGGGCCGCCTCACCCACCCGCGCCTCGATGTCCAGGCTCTGCTGGAGCGCCTCTCGGGCCTGCCCTTCGTCGAGCTCGACGCCGTACGGGGTGCCGTCCGCGCGCCGGTACGGGTGACCGAGGTAGAGGTGGCGCGGCCGGATCTCGTCGCGCAGGAAGCGCAGGCTCTCGCGGTACGCGGCCGGGTCCGTGAAGCCGGGGAAGCCGTTGGCGGCCCCGTGGACCTGGACGGCGTCGCCGACGAACACCCGGCCGCCGGCCTCGTAGGCCACCGATCCGGGCGTGTGGCCGGGGATCGCGTGGACGGAGACGGTGACGTCGCCGCCGAGCGAGAGGGTTTCACCACCCTGGACCAGCACGTGCGGCTCCAGTTCGCCGGAGATGACCGCGTCGGCGGCGGCCGTCACCTTGGCCTCGCCCTCCGGGTCGTTCAGGTAGCGGCCCCGGCCCCGGAGGTACTCGTCCACGTGCGCCCGGCGCGCGCGCAGCATCGGGGCGTCGGCCTCGTGGATGACCACCCGCGCGCGGCGGCCGGTCAGCTCCCACAGGGCGTGGGCGCCGCCGACGTGGTCGATGTGCCCGTGGGTCAGCAGGATCCAGCGCACGTCCTCGATGCGCCGCCCGATGGCGGCCAGCGCGGGGGCCATGCCCTCGGCGGGCGAGGAGGCGATCCCGGTGTCGACGACGGCCGGCTCGGGCGCGTCGAGGAAGAAGCTGTACAGCCCGAACCGGCCCCACGGCGAGACCAGGGGATGGACGTTCATGACGTGCCTCTCAGGAAGGCGGCCGTCTCCTCGAAGACCCGGTGGTACTCCGGGATCCAGGAGAAATGCTGGACGAATCCGTGGCCGGCGCCCGGATAGCGGCTCACCGTCGCCGCCACGCCTGCCTCCTTGAGCCGCCGGCCGTAGAGCTCACCCTCGTCGCGCATCGGGTCGTACTCCGCGGTCACGATCAGCGCCGGCGGCAGCCCGGTGAGGTCGGCGCGTTTGATCGGCGAGACCCGCGGATCGGCGGGGTCGGCGCCGCTGTCGAGGTAGAAGGCGTTGAACGGCTTCAGCCCCGCCGTCTCCAGGCCGTAGCCGACGGCGTTCTCGCGCAGCGAGGCGTAGCGGTCCACGTCGAAGTCGAGATCGAGCGATGGGTAGAACATCACCTGGTGGGTGATCCGGTCGAAGCCGTCGTCGCGCGCCAGACCGGCGACCGCGGCGGCGAACGTGCCGCCTGAGCTGTCACCGGCGACGGCCAGCGTCGCGCCCTCCCGGCCGAGGTTCCCGGCGGCCCAGCGGACCGCGGCGTAGCAGTCGTCGAGCCCGGCGGGGAAGGCGTGCTCGGGCGCTCGCCGGTAGCCGACGGAGACGACCTTGAGCCCGGTCTCCTTCGCCAGCGACCTTGCGACGTGGTCGTGGGTGTCCAGGCTGCCGAGGAAGAACGCGCCGCCGTGGAAATAGACGAGCAGGCCGTACGCGTCCGCCTCGTGCGGTGTGTAGACCCGCACCGGGACCTGTCCAGCGGTGAGGTCCTCGACGGAGTGGAGCGGCAGCCGGTCGGCCACGGGCGGGACCTGGGCCTCCTCGGCGGCGCGCATCGCCGCAGGGTCCAGCGGGCCGGGAGGAGGCGCCGGCAGGCCGGCGAGGACGCGGGCGATGTCAGGGTGCAGTGGCATGTCAGACCTTCGGGATGTACTACGACGCGGGCGTCTGGGACGCGGGCTTCTGGCCGGGGAAGACGTCGCTGATCTCGTCCTCGGTCCAGCCCTGGCGCGAGATCCGCTGAAGCTCGTCGGTCACCGGCTTGCGGACGGCCTGGTAGCTCGCCAGCGCCTCCTTGACGGAGCCGGCGTCCTTGAGCGCGTCGGCGAGGGCGCCGGCGTCCAGGATCGCCGAGTTGGCGCCCTGGCCCTGGTGGTGCAGCATCGAGTGGGCCGCGTCGCCCACGAGCACGACGGAGCCGGAGTGCCACGTGCCGACCGGGTCGATGTCGTAGACCGCGCGGCAGTTGACGGCGTCCATGTCGAGGCCGCGGGTGATGTCCACGATCCGCTCGTCGAAGCCCTCGACACACTTCAGCAGGTCGTCCTTGGTGACCTTGGGCGCCCAGGTGCTGTCGGGGCACAGGGCGGTGATGTCGAACGAGACCTGGTCGCGGTGGCGCAGCGGCAGGAAGTAGACCTTCGTGCCCCGGCCGATGTACATCCGGAAGTTGTCGTCGACGGCCATCCCGTGGGCGTCGCCGACGGGGATCACGACGCGGTAGGCGTGCTCGCCGGAGAACACCGGCCGGTTGTCGCCGAACAGCCGCGCGCGCACGACCGACTTGATGCCGTCGGCGCCCACCACCAGGTCGGCGGTGGCCGACGCGCCGTTGGCGAAGGTCAGCGTCGCCCTGTCGCCCTCGTCCTGGATGCCCTCCAGCTTGTGGCAGAGGTGGACCATGCCCTCGGGGAGCACGCTCAGGAGGGCCTCGATGAAGTCGCAGCGGTGGATCAGCCGGGTCTTCTCGCCGAAGGTGTCGATCTCCGGCCAGGCCTCCTTGATGATCGGCTCGGCGGTGGCGGTGAGGATCTCGAAGTAGTCGCTCGGCGAGCTCACCTTCGCGATCGCGTCGAAGATGCCCCACTGGCGGAACCGGTCCATGGTGGACGGCCGCAGGCCGATGCCGGCGCCGACCTCGTGGATCCGGCTCGCCTGCTCGTAGACGTCGACGGTGGCGCCGAGGAGGCTCAGAGCCTTGGCCGCGGCGGCGCCGGCGTACCCCGCGCCGACGACGGCGATCTTCAGGTTCTTCAGGTCTGAGGGCTGCATGCTTGTGGTCCTTGTCAGTTCTGGATCGTCAGGAAGTCGGCGGGGTTGTCGACGAAGATGGTGGTGATCGTGGCCTCGTCGAGGCCGGCGGCACGCAGGTCCGGGATGAGGTCCTCGAAGATGTAGTTGACCGTGTGGCCCTTCACGCCCGGCCAGCCCAGCGGGCTGCAGTTGGCGTCGGCCGAGGCGAGCACCTTGCCCAGGTGCCCCTGACTGATGAAGCGCAGGAAGTGGTCCAGCCGCTCCTTGCGCGGACGGGCCCAGAAGGGCGGGTCCTCCAGCTCGGTCTCGTAGCCGAAGGTGTCGAACCCGATCCGGCCGCCCTGCTCCGCGATCCAGGTGTCACGGGTCTTGTCGGCGTTCACCCCGTCGTCGACGTGCCCGAACAGGACGCGGTCGAGCGGGAGGCCCTCCTCTGTGAAGATGGCGATGGCGTTCTCGGCGTCGATCGCCAGGTGGGTCAGGATGGGCACGCCGGTGGCCAGGGCCGCGCGGGCGGCGGCGCGGTAGATGCGCTTGTCCAGGTCCGTCATGCGGCCGCCGCGGCTCACGCCGACCTTGATGATGCCGGCGCGGCCGCCGGTGTCGCCGATGCCCACGGTGATCTCGTGGACGAAGTGCTCGGTCAGGTAGCCGACGCTCGCCCGGGCGAAGAACGGCAGCGCGGTGTCGCCGCCGACGAAGCCGGTGCTCGCCACGATGTGCACGCCGGTCTTGGCCGACAGCGACCTGTAGTAGTCGACGTCGCGGCCGTTGCAGATGCCGGTCGCGTCGACGAAGGTGCCGCCGCCGTACTCGTGGAACCGGCGCAGCTTCGGGACGGTCTCCTCGTACCGCTGCTCGGGGGTCTTCCACCACTTCGTGTCCAGCTCGGAGCCCGGCATGCCGTACCCGATGTGCTCGTGGACGGCCACGAGACCGAGTTCCTCGGCCGGGATCGGCCCCAGGACGGTGTTCACTCTCGACACAACACTCACCTTCGAAGCTCTTGCGGGCTGTCGCGCTCAGCGCACCGACAGCAGGTCGCGGGGGTTGTCCACGAGGATCCGCCGGACGTCCTCGTCGCCGAGGCCCCGTGTCCTGAGGAGGGGGACGAACGTGGTGAGGACGTGGCTGTAGCGCACGTCGTTGGCGGGGTGTCCCTTGGCGACGCCGGTCGCGTTGCTGGAGAGCAGGATCCGGTCGCGGTGGCCGGCCTCGATCAGCTCGGCGACCAGGGCGGCGCGTCCGGCGTCGGTGACGTGGGCGTCGTCCTCGGTGCCCACGTGGTCGAGGGCGACGTAGGCGCCGCGGGCCGCCACCGCGAGCGGCGCGCCGGCCGCGACGGCGTTCCTGCGGTCGAGCCCGCCGACGACGACGCGCCCGGCGGGCAGCTTCTCGTCCAGGACGACCTCGAGATCGTGTACGGCGTCGCCGCCATAACGGATGGACACCGGGACGCCGGTGGCGAGGGCGGCCCTGGCCGCGCCGCGGAACAGGCTCTCGTCGGTCGCGGTCATGCCCGAGGAGGTCGCGGCGGTGGCCATGAGACCGGCGGCGCCGCGCCGTTCGACCCGGGGCACCACCATGCCCTCGGTGACCTCCTTGGCGAAGAGGTCGGCGAACTTCTCGGCCGGCCAGGGCGTCGGCGGGTTGGTCTGCGGCGTCAGGAAGTAACCGCCGAGCAGCTCCTCGGGGCCCTGGCCCGTCGACGCGACGATGTGCACGCCGGTGGCGCGCGAGAGGGTCTCGTAGAGCCGCACGTCGCGCCCGTGGAACATGCCGGTGCTGTCGACGATCGTGCCGCCTCCATGGCGGCGGAAATCCGTCAGCTTCGCGGCCAGGGTCTCGAAGATCTCGGCGCGGTCGAGGGTGACGTCGAACGCGTGCTCCGCTCCCGGGAACACCGACAGCAGGGCCTCGTGCACCGCGACGACACCCAGCTCCCGCGCGGGAACCGGGCCGAGGACGGTGTTGACGGTGTCGGTCTGGTCGCCCATCACTGCCACTCCTTTCGGGTTTCAGCTCGGGTCTCAGCGAGTGACCGCGTCACCCCGCACTGTGAATCGTGGCATCTGGTTTTACATTGTGTCAAGCAAATGTCCGCCACGTAAATTTACCTATCCATTCGTACTGGACAGGTCGGCGTCGTGCTTCGCGCCGAAGAGCCCGAACAGCGTCAGGGCCGCGGCGGCGGCGGCGCAGAGGGCGGCGACCAGGAACGCGAGGCTGTAGGCGCTGCCGAGCGACTCGAGCGCGAGCGTGCGCAGGCTCTCGGGCATCGGCACCGGCGGCGTGTCCGGGCCGGCGCCGGGTACGACCGGCATCGAGTTGATCGCCATGGCGCCGCTCCCGTTCGCGATCCCTCCGGCGACGTCGGTGTACGGCGGCTGGAGGCCGGACGCGCCGAGTGCCCCGCCGAAACCGGCGCTCATGTCGCTGTTCGCCCGGCTGACCGCGAACGCGGCGATGAGCACCGGGCCGAGGGCGAAGCCGAAGTCGCGGAGCAGGTTGGTGGTGGCGCTGGCCATGCCTGCGAGCCGCAGCGGAACGGTGTTGATCGCGACCGCCGTGATCGAGCCGACGGTGAGCGCGAAGCCGACGCCGAGCGCCAGCATCGGGGCGATGAACCGCGTCCAGTCCATGTCGTGGACGTCGAAGGTCGAGCACCAGACGCCGCTGACGGCGATGAGGGAGAAGCCGGCGGTGAGCACCCAGCGGGGCGAGAAGTTCCTGATCAGGTGGGAGACGATCGGCACCAGCACGAAGGCCGGGCCCTGGATGAACAGGAACAGCACGCCGATCTTCAGGGCGCTCTGGTGCTGGATCGCGCCGAGCCAGATGCTCATCGAGTAGCAGGTCGCGAGGAACGCGAACATGCCGACCACCGTGGCGATCGCGACGACCGCGTAGGAACGGTTGGCGAAGATGCCGAGGTGCAGCAGCGGCACCTCGGTGCGCAACTCGATGACGACGAAGGCGCCGAGGAGCGCGACGCCCAGGACGAAGGCGCCGATGATCTCGGGGCGGGCGAACCCGGCTTCGGAGCCCTGCGTGGCGGCGAAGAGGATGGCGATCAGGCCGAGGGCCAGCGTGACCTGGCCGGGGACGTCCAGCTTGCGGCCCTCAGGCGCCGAGGAGTCGGCGGCGAACCGGGTGATCACGATCGAGATGACCGCGGCGGCGACCACGACGAGGTACGACGCCCGCCAGTCGCCCTGCTCGGCCAGCCATCCGCCCATCAGCGGGGAGATCGCCGCACCGATCGAGAGGAAGCCGGCCCACACGGCGATGGCCTTGGACCGGGCCTCCTGCGACGGGCTGGCCGCGGCCAGCATGGCCAGCGAGATCGGGTAGAGGATCGCGGCCCCGAAGCCCGCCACGGCCTGCCCGATCCACAGGGCCTGGACGGTCTCGGCGACGTAGCTGACGAGCGAGCCGGCCACGGTCAGCAGAGCGCCCGTCTGCAGCAGCCGCTTGCGGCCGAACAGGTCGCCGAGCACGCCGGTGGTCAGCTCGAAGACGACCATGGGGATGGCGAAGGCGGCCGTGACCCAGGTCAGTTGGGCGCCGGTGGTCTGGAACTCCTGGTGGAAGGTGCCGTTGAGGGCGCCGGGCAGTGAGTACGCCACCTGCGCGAGGAGGACGGCGAAGCAGCCGGCGATCACCGTGGCGGTGTGGCCCTGCTTGCGCGCAGCGGTCTGCGTCATCGCGGTTCTTTCTTGTCCACAGGCCGGACCGGTTCCGGCCGCGCTCGGGATCGGCCACCCGTGTGAGCCCGATCACCTCATTGGCGTGCAATGTGTCATATGACTTGACACTCCATCAAGTGTTTGAGCGGTACGTATTGAGAACGATCAGTGAGAGTGGAAGGCGGCCGGGGTGCTCTATGCTGGCCGCATGGCGACGCTCCGTGCGGCACAGAAGGAGATGACGCGCAAGCTCCTGCTCGACGCGGGTCTCGACCTGTTCGGGTCCAAGGGCTACGCGACGACGACGGTCGACGACATCGCGTCGGCGGCGGGGACGACGCGGGTGACCTTCTACGCGTACTTCCCGTCCAAGGTCGAGCTGATGAAGGCCCTCATCTCGGAGCGGCTCAACGCCGCGCTCGACCGGACCCCGTCCACCGAGCGCGGGTCCACCGAGCGCGAGCTGGTCGACGTGGTCGAGGACGGCTCGCGCGAGCGGATCCGCGCGTGGCTGGCGTCCACCTCAGAACGGTGGGACGTGATCCGCCCCTACACCACGGCCGCCTTCGAGGCCGCCGCCGTCGACCCCGACATCCGCGCGCTCCTCGACGAGTGGCTGAACGAGGCCACCGGCGACATCAAGGAGGGGCTCGACCGCGCCGGCCGGTTCTCCGCCGGCACCCGCCACTTCCGCGGCGTCGTCGCCATCACCGAGCTCGATCATGTCGCGCGCCACTGGAAGCCGGGCACCTGGGGCGTCGAGCGCGACGAGATGCTGGACGTCCTCACGGAGAGCTGGTTCGGCACGATCGGACGCCACTAGCCTGCCCCCATGAGCCGAACGCCGGGCCCCGCGTTACGCGGCGCCGCCTATCTGGGAGCGGTGCTGGTGTCCGCCGCCCTCCTGCTGGTCGCGCTCGTGGCCCTGGCTCCCACGGAGGACGACCGCTTCACCGGCTCGGTCGCCGGCATGGAGGCGGTCGCCCGCTCGCTGGCCGAGGGTGAGGAGCTCGGTGAGCGGACCGTCGGCGGTCTCACGTTCGAGAGGGTCTTCCGCGAGAACGGCCTGGTCTACTTCGAGCTGGGCCGGGGGTGGCTGGGGGACCGCGCCCACGGCTATGTCAGGAGCCCCCGAGGGCGGCCGGACGACGCCGATCACGTGACGGGCCCGTGGTACCGATACCGGGATGCCGAGGGCTGACGCAACCGATGGTTGCGTGTCGGGGGGTTCGGCTGCTAGCTTGATGTGCAACCAAAGGTTGCGCGTCTAGGGGGAGCGGGCGTATGGAGTACGGCAGCATCGAACGGGAGATCCACGTCGACGCCTCGCCCGAGGTGGTCTTCGAGGTCGTCAGCCGTCCCGAGCACATCGCGCAGTGGTGGACGGACGACGCCGACTTCGAGGCGGCTCCCGGTGCCGTCGGGGAGTTCGTCTGGGGTGACAGGGCGGTCGTCTCCCCGATGACCGTGGTCCAGGTGGAGCCGCCCCGGCTGTTCTCGTTCCGCTGGTGCTATCCCGACGGCAAGGCTGCCGAATCCCTGCTGGTCACCTTCGAGCTCACCCCGTCGGGCACGGGCACGAGGATCCGGCTCACCGAGACCGGGTTCCGGGAGATGGGCTGGGAGGCTGCCAAGCTGGCTCAGATGTACCGCGAGCACGTCGAGGGCTGGGACACCTTCGTTCCCCGGCTCGGCGCGTACGCGGCGCGCCTGGTGTCGGCTCCATGACCGCCGCCGTCGACGACGACCTGTGGTCCGCGGTCGGTGACCCGACCCGTCGGCGGATGCTCGACCTGCTCCTGGCCGACGGCAGCGGCACCGCCACCAGTCTCAGCGAGCGGCTGCCCGTTACGCGGCAGGCCATCGCGAAACACCTCGTCGTCCTCGACCGCGCCGGCCTCGTCCACGCGGCGCCCGCCGGGCGGGAGAAGAGATACCGGGTGGACGAGGCGCAGCTCGCCCGCGCCGTGGCCCAGCTGTCCTCGGTGGGGGCGGCGTGGGACGCCAGGCTCCGGCGCATCAAGCGGATCGCCGAGACGATCCAGCGCGAAAAAGATCACCAGTGAATCGATGGAAGGACCGGCAATGGCAGACATCTTGCACAGAGTGGGGATCAAGGCGCCGGCGGCCGACGTCTATGAGGCCCTGACCACCGTCGAAGGGCTCGCCGGCTGGTGGACGGCCGACACCCGGGGCGAGGGCGACGTGCTCCGGTTCAGGTTCGGGACCGACGGGTTCGACATGAAGGTCCTCGACGCCCGCCCCGGCGAGCGCGTGCTGTGGGAGGTGGTCGGCGGGCCCGAGGAGTGGATCGGCACGCACGTCGGCTGGGACCTCGATCGGGCCGGCGACTACACCGTCATCCTCTTCAAGCACGCGGGCTGGAAGGAGCCGGTGGAGTTCATGCACCACTGCAGCACCAAGTGGGCGGTCTTCCTCATGAGCCTGAAGTCGCTGGTCGAAACCGGGAAGGGCGCCCCCGCCCCCGACGACGTGAAGATCGACAACTGGAACTGACTGCCAAAAGGGAGTAACGCCCCTTTTGTCCCCGTTTGAGCGCTATGTGACTTGGCCGTGGCCGGAGCTCCTCAACACTGGAGATCAGGGAATCCGTGGTCCGGAATCTCGGGCACGCCATACGGGCTCCGCCGTCGGGCGGGTCCCAAGGATCTCAGGGGGACCATCGTGAAGCACTTGCTCATCGCCGCGGCCATGACACTGGCCGCCACCGTGACGGGTACCGCCGGCGCGTCCGTCACCTCGCCCGCGCCCCAGCCCACGAACGGAGGCAGCCCGTCAGGCCCGGGGTGCGCGGCCATCGAGGGCAGCCTCAAGGACATCGCCGACAAGCCGGTCGGGACCGCACTCACCCAGGTGCCGGAGCTCTCCACGCTGGCCAAGGCGGTCGAGGAGGCCGGCCTGACAGAGAAGCTGAACTCCGCCGAGGAGATCACCGTGTTCGCGCCCACCAACGAGGCGTTCCAGGCTGTCCCGAAGGAGCAGCTGGACCAGCTCATGGCGAACAAGGAAGAGCTCACCAAGGTTCTCCAGTACCACGTCGTCCAAGGGAAGCACATGGCCGCCGACCTGGAGGGCGCGCCGCTCACCACCCTTCAGGGCGGGGACCTGACGGCGAAGGCCTCCGGTGAGGAGATCACGGTCAACGACGCGAAGGTGGTCTGCGCCGACGTGCCCACGCGTAACGCCACCGTCCAGGTCATCGACAAGGTCCTGATGCCCCAGTAGGGCAGGACAGACGCCCACGGCGCACGCGGCGCGGTCTCGCGCCGCGTGCGCCTCATCTTCCGGTCGGCATCGACCTCAGGCACAGCGCGGCCGCCCAGGTCCAGATGGCCGCGCCGCCGACGACCATCAGGCGGAAGTCCTGCGCGGGGAACGCGGCGAACCCCAGGACGAGGTAGGCCACCGGTGCCAGGACGCTGTAGAGAGCCCAGCCACGTTGACCGGCGCGGGCGAACCGGCGGGCGAACACCAGGCACGCCACGCTCAGCGCGAGGCCCATCCCGACCGGGGCGAGATTGTGCAGCATGCCGTGCCAGCTGACCTCGCCGGGGCCGTCAGGGGTTCCGACGGGATATCCCTCGGCCGGGTCGGTGGGGAAGACGCCGGCCCAGATCAGGCTCGCGCCGTAGACCCCGATGAGCCAGGTGCCCCAGGCGCGGCCCGGCGTCCCGGGCCGGAGCGTACGGCGCAGACCGGCGACGGACGCCAGCACCAGCAGCCCGCAGAGCACGAAGGTGAACGTCTGGATCCAGCCGTAATCACCCAGGCTGAGCATGCTGAGCGGGTGGCGCCGGGCGTCGAACCCGTCGCGGGTCATGGCCTGCGCCACGATCAGCAGGACGAACAGCGGCCCCGCGGCCACTCCGCAGGCGAGCAGGGCGCGGGTCGTGCGCAGGGGTGGCCGGTCAACGGCGGTGTCGGAGGACATGGTCGATCTCCATCGGTCGGTGGCTGATTGCAAAAATGAGCTTGTACGTAAAAATATCCTTTGTCAACAAGGTCGGCAGAAGGACGTCGATCAGCCGTGAGCAGTGATAGGTATGGCCCTGCGAGGGCCCGAGACAGCCGCCTCAGGCGGCGGACGAGGGGAAAGGGGAAGATCCGCGCCTTTCCACTTCCAACCTATAGCGCACCCCAGGGCTTGCGGCAAGACCCGGGTCGTGCCGCAGAATCGTCGGCCGGGGCCAGAACCTGCGGAAACTTGGGGGGCGCACGTGCGTTTCGGAGCTGTTGACACGAACCCGCTGACCACCAGCGCGTTCGACCTACCCGGCAACCTCGCGCCCAAGGCGGACCCGGCCTTGATCGCCGGCGACGAGCGGCACTTCGCGGCCATCGCGGAGAGCCTCCGGCAGACGATCGCCGAACTGTCCGACCGGCTCGACGCCACGCGGAAGGCGCCCGGCGGCAAGGGCCGGGCGGCGCTGGACCGGGACCTGGAGGTCCACCGGCTGTCCGCCCGCCTGCGCGCGCTGCGCCGGTTCGGTCTCGACCTGTGCCTCGGGCGGATGGTCGGCGCGGACGACCCCGAGCCCGTGTACGTCGGACGGCTCGGCCTGACGGACGGCGAGGGTCGCCGGCTGCTGCTCGACTGGCGCTCACCGGCGGCCGAGCCGTTCTTCGGAGCCACCCACGCCAACCCGATGGGCCTGGCGAGCCGCCGCAGGTACCGCTGGACGCGTGGCCGGATCAGCGACTACTGGGACGAGGTCTTCACCTCCGACGGGTTCGACGGGCACGCCGCGCTCGACGACCAGTCGGCCTTCATCGCCAGCCTCGGCGGCAACCGGTCGAGCCGGATGCGCGACGTGCTCGGCACCATCCAGGCCGACCAGGACGCCGTCATCCGCGCCGGATCCCGTGGCGCCCTCGTCGTCGACGGCGGTCCCGGCACGGGGAAGACCGTCGTCGCGCTGCACCGTTCCGCCTACCTCCTCTACTCCGACCCCCGGCTCGGCCACCGCAGGGGCGGCGTGCTGTTCGTCGGCCCGCACCAGCCCTACCTGGCCTACGTGTCCGACGTCCTGCCCAGTCTCGGCGAGGAGGGCGTGCAGACCTGCACCCTGCGCGACCTCGTCGCCGAGGGTGCCGCCGCCGGGGTCGAGACCGACCCGGAGGTGGCCCGACTGAAGGCGTCCGCGGACCTGGTGAAGGCGATCGAGCCGGCCGTCAGGTTCTACGAGAACCCGCCCACCGAGGAGATGACGGTCACCACCGACTGGGACGAGGTCCGGTTGAGCGCCGACGACTGGGCCGAGGCGTTCGAGGCGCCGGAGCCCGGCACCCCGCACAACGAGGCACGCGACCGGATCTGGGAGGAACTCCTCACGATCCTGGTGGACAGGCACGAGGTCGAGGCCCCGGCCGACCTGATCCGAAGGTCGCTGCTGCGCAACCGGAGGCTGCTCACGACCTTCAACCGCGCGTGGCCGATCATCGAAGCCGCCGACCTCGTCGGAGACCTGTGGACCGTGCCCGCCTACCTGCGGATGTGCGCCCCCTGGCTCAGCCCCGACGAGGTGCGGAAGCTGCGGCGCGCGGACGCCCAGGCCTGGACGGTGTCCGACCTGCCGCTGCTGGACGCGGCCCGGCAGCGGCTCGGCGACCCGGAGGCGTCACGCCACAGGCGCCGCCAGGAAGCCACCCTCGCCGCCGAGCGCGAGCGGATGTCCGCGGTCGTCGACCACATGATCGAGGCCGACGACGACGGTGAGGGCTCGGTGATGATGCTGCACGGACAGGACATCAAGGACGCCCTGGTCGACGAGAGCATGCTGCCCGGCGTCGAACCGGACCGGCTCGCCGGCCCGTTCGCGCACGTCGTCGTGGACGAGGCCCAGGAGCTGACCGACGCGGAGTGGCAGATGCTGCTGCTCCGCTGCCCGTCCAGGAGCTTCACCATCGTCGGGGACCGCGCCCAGGCCAGGCACGGGTTCACCGAGTCGTGGCAGGAGCGGCTGGAGCGGGTCGGGCTCGACCGGGTCAGCCTGGCCTCGCTGACCATCAACTACCGGACGCCGGAGGAGATCATGGCGGAGGCCGAGCCGGTCATCAGGGCCGCGCTCCCGGACGCCAACGTGCCGACCTCCATCCGGAGCGGCGGCGTCCCCGTCGCGCACGGGTCCGCGGGTGAGCTGGACTCGATCCTGGACGGCTGGCTCGCCGCGAACGCCGACGGGACCGCCTGCGTCATCGGCGATCCCGCGTTCCGGGCGACGTCCCGGGTCCGGTCGCTGACCCCGGAGCTGGCGAAGGGGCTCGAGTTCGACCTGGTCGTCCTGGTCGACCCGGAGGCGTTCGGCGAGGGCGTCGAAGGAGCGGTCGACCGCTATGTCGCGATGACCAGGGCGACCCGGCAACTGGTCGTCCTCACGACACCCTAAAGCAACCCCCCTTCCGATCTCCTGACGGCCGGGCCGCAGGACGCCTTAAGGGATCCGTAAGCAGGTCCGGCGAAGCTGTCGGTACGACAGAACGGCGCGGCCGGACAGCCCCGCCCCTTCCCCGGAGGACCGTCATGAGGACGATCACCGCAAGCCTGTTCATCTCCCTCGACGGCGTCATCGACGAGCCGGCGGAGTGGCACTTCCCGTACTTCAACGAGGAGATGGGCGCCGCCGTGACGGAGGGCATGGCCGACACCGTGCTCGTGGGCCGCAAGACCTACGACAGCTTCGTGGGCGCGTGGCCGGAGCGGGAGGCGGCGGGCGGCGAGGACGCCGACTTCGCCAAGACCCTCGGCGACGCGCGGAAGATCGTGGTGTCGCGCCAGTCGCTGGAGTTCACCTGGCGCAACTCCGAGCAGCTGCGGGGCGACCTGATCGAGGGCGTGACCGCGCTGAAGAACGAGCCGGGCGGCCGGATCGCCATGAGCGGCTCGGTCTCGGTGGTCCGCCAGCTGCTGGCCGCCGGGCTGCTGGACGAGCTGCACCTGCTGGTGCACCCGATCGCCGTGCGCAAGGGTGAGCGGCTGTTCGACGAGGGCGGCGACGCCATCCCGCTGGAGCTGGTCAAGTCGCAGACGTTCACGACCGGGGTGCTGTCCCTGGTCTACAAGCCCGAGGGCGCCTGACCACGGCCAGCTCTACAGCCTGTAGAGTGAGCGCTTCCTCCAGGTGAAAGGGTGCGGCATGCTGCGCTGGTTCAGGATCGTTGCGGTGGCCGAGGCGTGCTCGTGGGCAGGGCTGCTGATCGGCATGTTCTTCAAGTGGGTGACGGAGACCACCGAGCTCGGGGTGAAGATCTTCGGGCCGGTCCACGGAGCGCTGTTCGTGCTGTACGCGGCCGGGGTGGTGCTCGCGGCGCGTGAGGCCGGCTGGAGCCGCGGCACGGTGGTGCTGGGCCTGGCGTGCGCCGTGCCGCCGTTCACCTCGCTGTGGTTCGAGCGCCGCATGGCGTCGCGCATGGTGACGCAGTCCTGATCCGAGCCCTTCAGTCGCAGGTGTAGCCGGACGGCAGGGCGTCGCCGCTCGGGCGGCTCACCTGGAAGCCGACGCTGGTGGTGCGGGCTCCGGCGGCGAGGGTGCCGTTGTGGGCGACGTTCCTGATGGTCACGGTCTGCCCGCTGGTGGTGACGGTGCCGTTCCACGAGCCGGTCAGCGTGTGGCCGGCCGGGAGCGTGAAGGTCACCGTCCATCCGGTGATCGTCGAGCTGCTCGTGTTGGTGATGGTCAGCGGCTGCACGACGTAGCCGGTGCTCCACTGGGTCTGCACGGTCGGGACGGCCGTGCAGGTCCCGCCGGACGGGCCGGGCTGCGTGGTGACCTGGGCGGTGTTCGATACCGGCGAGGTGTTGCCGGCGGCGTCGCGTGCCCTGACCTGGTAGCGGTAGGTGGTGTCCGGCGTCAGGCCCGTGTCGGCGTACGAGGTCGTGGCCGAGGTGCCGACCTGGGTGAACGTGCCGCCGCTCGGCCCGGGCGCGCGCAGGACGTCGTAGCCGGCCAGGCCGGTGTCGTCGGTCGAGGCCGTCCAGCTCAGGCTCGTGCCCGTGGCCGTGGTGCCCGAGGCGGCGAGGCCGGTGGGGGCGGTCGGCGGGGTGGTGTCGCCGGAGCCGCCGAGCGCCGGGGTCTGCCAGTCACGCCACTCGGCGAGGTTTCCCCGCTTGCTGGGGGAGATCCGCATCGAGCCCGTGTGGCCGCCCGTGTTCCGCAGGAACTTCTGGATGGTCTGCTGCAGCGGGGTGCGCCATTCGGACCGGGTGGCGCAGTGGTTGCCGTCCTGGACGTCGGACCAGTAGGTGATGTTCGCCTCCGCGCCGAGGGCCTTGTAGACCTCCGCCCCGCCGAGGGCGCCGACGCTCGCCGACCTGGCGGCCAGCCAGTCGATGTGCGGGTTGTCCATGACGAACAGGCCGCGCGGCGCGATCATCGCCACGACCGAGTGCGTGTCGACCGGCAGCCTGGCCGGGTTGCCGGTGAAGGACCCGAACGCGTCGCCCAGCCACGGCTGCTCCCCGTAGGCGCTGCTCAGCGGCTGGGCGCCGCTCTCGCCGGGGATCGCGCGGAAGGCCGCGAGACCGCCGCTGCCCGGCTCGATCGGCATGGTCAGGGCGATGCGCTGGTCGAAGGCGCCGGCCACGAAGGCGCCCTTGCCGTACCGCGAGCAGCCCGTGACGCCGGTCGCGTCGGCGGTGAGCACGCTGCCGCCCGACTGCTCGATGACGTCGATGATCCGGCTCACGCCCCACGCCCAGGCGGCCAGCAGTCCCGTACCGCTGGAGGAGCCGTAGACGTTGTAGAACGCGCCCTGCTTGCTGGAGCGCGGCGTGCCCTCGCGCCCCACCGCGAGGGGGTCGTAGGTCACGACGGCCGCGCCGGCCGCCTTGATCGTGGCCGTGTCCGCGCCGAGCCCGCCCAGGACGATGACGGCGGGGAACGGGCCGGAACCGCTCGGCAGGTCGACGCCCGCCGAGAAGCTCGCGCTCCTGCCGTTGTGCGACACGTTCACGGTGATGCCGGTGCGTGACACCGTCCCCGTCACCCCGGACGGCTTCGCGGGCTTCTCGCCGTAGACGAACCTCTCCGCCAGCGCCTTGATCTCCGCCCGGCGGCACCGCCACTCGGACCTGGCGGAGACGCGGGTGCCGTTCAGCTTCATGAACGGGTCGGGAAGCCGGGAGACGGTGGGCAGGGACCCCTCGCCGGGCAGGCCGGACACCGCGCAGTCGGCGCCCTCGTCCTCGACCCCGGCGGCCGCGACGGCCTCGGCGGAGGTCAGCGCCACGGCCCCGGCGGCCGCGAGCGTCACGGCCGCCGCCAGCGCGACGGCTCTCGTACGGATCCCGATGATCACCGGAGCTCTCCCTTGCGGTGAGGGGTCGGTGATCAGTCTGAGAATCCTCCCGAAACATGTCAATCAAGAGCCGAAATTTTCGGTCGATACGATCACGCAATCCATCCATGAGCTGGCGATATGCCTCTGGCTGAAACGAGTTCAGAGGCCCAGGTAGGCGCGGCGCACCCGTTCGTCGCCCGCCAGGTCGTCGCCCGACAGGGTGATGACCCCGCTCTCGATGACGTAGGCGCGGTCCGCGAGCGCCAGCGCCTGGGCCGCGTTCTGCTCCACCAGCAGGATCGCGACGCCGCTCTCGCGGATGCGCCCGAGCGCGGCGAAGACGGCGCGGACCATGAGGGGGGCCAGCCCGACCGACGGCTCGTCCAGCATGAGCAGTCTGGGCCGGGTCATCAGCGCGCGCCCGATGGCCAGCATCTGCTGCTCGCCGCCGCTCATCGTGTCGGCCCGCTGGTCCAGCCGTTCGGCGAGCCTCGGGAACAGCTCCAGCACCCGGTCGGCGGGCTCGCCCGTGTGGTAGGCGCCCATCGCCAGGTTCTCCGCGACGGTGAGCGGGCCGAACAGCGCGCGGCCCTCCGGGACCTGGACGAGCCCGCGCCGCACCACCGCGTGGACCGGCAGCCCGGACAGCTCCTCCCCGTCGAACACCACCCGGCCGGCGGTCGGCCTGAGCAGCCCCGAGGCGACCCGCAGCGTCGTGGACTTGCCCGCGCCGTTGGCCCCGACCAGCGCGACGATCTCCCCGGCCGCCACCTCCAGCGACAGGCCGTGCAGGACCCGCAGGCCGCCGTATCCGGCGTCGACGCCGTCAAGCGAGAGCATCATCGGAGTCCTCTCCCAGATAGGCGGTCACGACGCGGGGATCGCGGGCGATCGCCGCGGGCTCCCCCTCGGCGAGCACGCTCCCGCGATCCAGCACCAGCACCCGGTCGGCCAGCCGCATCACCGCCGGCATCACATGCTCGACCAGGACCAGCGTCATGCCCTCCGCGCGCAGCTCGCCCAGCAGGGTGATCATCGGCTCCCGCTCCGCCGGGGTGAGCCCGGCCAGCACCTCGTCCAGCAGCAGCACCTTCGGCCGGAGCGCCAGCGCCCTGGCCAGCTCCAGCTGCTTGCGCGCGGCGGCCGGCAGCTCCCCGGCGGGCCGCGACAGGTAGGCGCCGAGCCCGATCCTCTCGATCGTCCCGGTCGCGGCGGCGACGGCCTCCTTCCTGGTGCGGAGGTGCGCGCCGGCGGCCACGGTCACGTTGTCGAGGACGGACAGGGCGGGGAAGGGCCGGGTGAGCTGGAACGTGCGGACCAGGCCGGCTCTGGCGCGCAGATGGGCGGGCCGGGCGGTGACGTCCTGGCCGTCGAACAGGATCCGGCCGCTCTCCGGCCGCTGCTCGCCGGAGATCACCGAGAACAGCGTGGTCTTGCCCGCGCCGTTGGGCCCGATGACCGCGTGGATGGTGCCCCGCTCGACCTCGAACGTCACCGCGTCCAGCGCGCGCAGGCCGCCGAACGCCTTGCTCACCCCCTCCATGCGCAGGATCATCGCGACCTCCTGGCGAAGCCGCCGTACAGACCGCGTGGCATGGCCAGGACCACGACGATCAGGAGCACGGCGTACATGATCACGTCGAGCCCGCTGCGGCCCTGGAGGAAGGAGAGGAACTCGGGCGGCGTGCGGACCACCGTCGCGGCCACGTCCGACAGCGGGGCCAGCACCGCCGCGCCGATCAGCGGCCCCCACACCGTGCCGACGCCGCCGATCACCGCGGGCAGGATGGCCTGGATCGACACCGACGGCCCGAAGGCGAGGTCCGGGCTGACGAACAGGTAGTAGACGGCGTAGAAGCCGCCGGCGACCGAGGTGAGCGCGGCGGAGACGCCGATCGCCAGGATCTTGTGGCGGACCACCGCGACCCCGGCGGCCGCGGCGGCCGTCTCGTCCTCGCGCACGGCCACCAGGTTCAGCCCCGCCCTGCTGCCGAGCAGCACGATCACCGTCGCCACGCACGCGAGCGTGAGCAGCAGCGCGACCCAGAAGTACGCGGGGTCGCCGACGTCGAACCGGAGCGTCCACCACCCCTGCTCGCCGGTGACGGGCAGGGTGAGTCCGACCGCGCCGCCCACGAGCTCGGAGTTCAGCGCCGCCAGCCTGAGCATCTCCGCGAAGGCGAAGGTGGCCAGCGCGAAGTAGGCGCCCTTCAGCCGGTAGCGGACCGCCAGATAGCCGGTGACGACGCCGAACAGGCCGGCCACCGCCATCCCGGCGAGCAGCCCGAGCCACGGCGAGAGCCCCAGCTCGACGGTCAGCAGCGCCGTGGTGTAGGCGCCCAGCCCGAAGTAGGCGGCGTGCCCGAAGCTGAACAGGCCGCCGAACCCGCTCATCAGGTTCCAGGCCACGGCCATCATCGCGAACATCAGCGCGCGGACGGCGACCGCCTCCTGCGCGGGCGGCAGCAGCAGGGGCAGCGGGGCGAGGGCCACGCCGATCGCCGCGAGCACGACGAGCCTTCTGATCACGCGGGCCTCCCGAACAGGCCCTGCGGGCGCCAGAGCAGGACGAGCACGAACACCGCGAACACCGCCAGCAGCGGGCTCTGCCCCGGCAGGTAGATGCCGCCGAGCTGCTCGGTCAGGCCGACGATCAGCCCGCCCGCCACCGCACCGGGAACGCTGCCCAGACCGCCGAGCACCACGACGACGAACCCGATGATGTTGAACAGCTCACCGGCGGTCGGCTCGACGGTGACGAGCGGCGTCACGAGCGTCCCCGCGGCCCCGGCGCAGGCCGTGCCGGCGGCGAACGTCAGCGCGTGCAGCCGCCGCACGTCGAGCCCCACCAGCGAGGCGCCCTCCGGGTTGGCGGCCACCGCCCGGATCGCGGTGCCCAGCCTGGTCCTCGTCAGCAGCAGCCACACCGCCCCGGCCAGCCCCATCGCGCCGGCGAACGCCAGCACCCTGCTGAGGTCGGCCACCGCGCCGAGGACGCGCAGCGGGGTGTCGAAGGAGACCGCGACCGTCCTGGTGTCGCCGGAGAAGGCCAGCAGCAGGGCGTTCTCCAGCAGCATCGCGATGCCCAGGGTCAGCAGGAGCTGCGCGGCGAGCGAGCCGCCCATCGTCCGGCTCACCAGGTGGCGCTGCACGGCGTAGCCGAGACCGAACAGCAGCGGCACGCTCACCAGCAGCGACAGGTAGGGGTTCAGCCCGGCGCCGGTCGCGAGCAACGCGGTGGCGTACATCCCCAGCGTCATGAAGGCGCCGTGCGCGAAGTTGACGATGTCGAGCACCCCGAAGATCAGCGTCAGGCCCATCGCGACCAGCGCGTAGACCCCGCCGAGCAGCAGACCGGTCAGCACCGCCTGGGCGGTGACCGATCCGCTGCCCGAGCGGGCCCACGCGCCCGCGACCACGGCCACCGCCACGAGGATGCCCAGGCCGGCGCGCGAGATCAGGTGGTTCACTCCGCGGCGGGCCTCGGCTCGGCCACGGCCTTGGCCGCGGGATGCACCGGGACGACCTTGCCGTCCTGGACTTGCAGGACGATCGGGGTGGCGTTCTCGTTCTGCCCGGACTCGTCGAACTGGACAGGGCCGTCGAACGCCATCAGCGTGTCGAAGGAGATCCCGGCGAGCGCCTCACGGATCTTCGCCGGGTCCCGGCTGGCCGCCTTCTCCAGGGCCGCGGCCACGAGCCTGACGCACTCGTACGAGGTGAAGGGGATGAAACGCAGTTCCTCGCCGTACTCGGCCTGGAAGGCGTCGAGGATCGCCTTCGACTCCGGCTTGGTGGCGTCGTAGTTGAAGTTGGAGTCGTAGACGCCCTCCGCGGCTGCGCCCCCGTCGCGCGGGAAGACCGGCGAGCTGAAGGCGCCGTGCGAGACGCCGAGCACGATCTTCACGCCGGGCTGGACCGACGCGATGGCCTTGGCGGTGAGCAGGCCGTCGCGGTAGTAGCCGGTGACCGCGAGCGCGTCCACCCCGGCGGCCTTGACCTTGGTGAGCTCGGTGGTCAGGTCGGCGGCCTTGAGCGCGTCGTAGGTGATCCGCGGGCCGACCTGGAGGCCGAGCTTGGCCGCCTCGTCGGTGAACGACTCGTACGTCGAGGATCCGTAGTCGGTCTGCTCGTGTAAGTAGGCGACCTTGGTGATCTGCTGCCCGGTGCGGTCGGCCAGGTCCTTGAGGTAGCGCGCGCCGTACCTGCCGAGGGTGTCGGAGGAGGGCTGGAGCCGGAAGGTATAGGTGTAACCCTGCTTGAGTATGTCGTCGGCGGAGGCGACGTCGATGACGAACGGCACCTTGTTCCGCTCGGCCACCGTGGCGACCTGCGCGGCGACCGCGCTCTGGTAGGGCCCGACGAGCGCCACGGCGCCCGCCTGGGTGAGGCGCTGCGCCTCGCTCTGGCCGATCTCGGGCTTGCCCTGGCTGTCGGCGTCCAGGATCTCCAGCTTCGCGCCGCCGAGCGACTTGATGCCGCCGGAGTCGTTGATCGCCTTGGCGGCGAGTTTGATCGCCTTGGACATCTGCTGGCCGTCGAAGGCCAGGGCGCCGGTGAGGGGGTGGATGGAGCCGATCTTGATGGTGCCCGACGCGTCCGGCGAGGCCGGGGCGGCCCCGCCGGGAGCCGAGCCGCCGCAGGCCGTCAGGGAGAGAGTCAGGAGCGTGCCGATGGCGATACAGGACTTGATACGCATGGCGTCGTCCTCGGGGGGTTGCCTCGGTTCCATCTTCTGGAACGCTGTTTCGCTGATGTTGGCAGCAGGCGCGCGCCGCGGTCAAGCGACTTGTCCCGTTGATCCAGCGCCTGTCAACCTGCTGTGAAGTGGCGCAAGACGGGAAGGTTAGGACCGGTGATGTGGTACGAGTGTGATGGATACAGCAGGGGGAACACTCTGACATCTAGGTGTGATACACCCCCATAGGCGTATTAATGTCCCCGAACTTGTCGCACAGTGAGAAAGTCAGGTCAATGCGGATTCTGGTCCTCGGTGGTGACGGCTATCTTGGCTGGCCCACCGCCCTCCACCTCTCTCAGACCGGGCACGAGGTCGCCGTCGCCGATAACTTCGCCCGGCGGCAGTACGACTTCGAGCTCGGCGTGGAAAGCCTGGTGCCGATCGAATCCCTGCAAACCAGGATTTCCACCTGGCACCGGCTGACCGGCAAGACCATCCAGGCGTACATCGGCGACCTGATGGAGGCGGACTTCACCTACGACATGATCCGCGGCTTCCGTCCGGACGCCGTGGTCCACTTCGCCGAGCAGCGGGCCGCCCCCTACTCGATGATCGACCGCAAGCATGCCGTCTACACGCAGGTCAACAACGTGGCGGGCACGCTGAACGTGCTCTACGCCATCGCCGAGATCGACCCCGAGATCCACCTGGTCAAGCTCGGCACCATGGGCGAGTACGGCACCCCCAACATCGACATCGAGGAAGGCTGGCTGGAGGTCGAGCACAAGGGGCGCAAGGACCGGGTGCTCTACCCCAAGCGGCCGGGGTCGTTCTACCACCTGTCCAAGGTGCACGACAGCCACAACATGGAGTTCGCCTGCCGGATCTGGGGCCTGCGCGCGACCGACCTCAACCAGGGCGTCGTGTACGGCCAGCAGACCCCGGAGACCGCGCTCGACGACCGGCTCGCCACCCGGTTCGACTACGACGCGGTGTTCGGCACGGTCCTCAACAGGTTCGTCGTCCAGGCGGTGCTCGGCCACCCCCTCACCGTCTACGGCAAGGGCGGCCAGACGCGGGGCATCATCGACATCCGCGACACCGTCCGCTGCATCCAGCTCGCCTGCGAGAACCCGGCCGACCGCGGCGAGTTCCGCGTGTTCAACCAGATGACCGAGTCCATGTCGGTCGCCGACATCGCCGAGACCGTCGCGCGGAGCTTCCCCGACGAGGTGACGATCAACAACCTCGACAACCCCAGGGTCGAGAAGGAGGAGCACTACTACAAGGTCGTCCACAGCGGCCTGGTGGAGCTCGGCCTCGAACCCCACCTGCTCTCCGACACGCTGATCACCTCGCTGTTCGACGTGACCAAGCGCTACGCCGAGCGGGTCGACCTCGACGCCATGCAGCCGCGGGTCGACTGGCGCGGCGCCCTGGGCGGAGAGAGGCGGTGAGCGCTGAGGAAGGCGCGTTCGCCCGGGCCACGGGCCGCACCGCGGAGCGGGAGGAAGGCGGCCACGACAAGCCGCGCTACCGCCGCTACCAGTTCGACCTGATCGCCCCCCACTGCGGGCGCAGCGTGCTGGAGGTGGGGGCCGGGCTGGGCGAGTTCGCCAGCCAGTTCACCGGCCTGGACCGGCTCGTGGTCACCGACGTCGACCCCGACGCGGTCAAGGTGATGAAGGCCCGCTTCGCCGGCCGCGGCGAGGTGGAGGCGGCCCAGTTCGACCTCGCCTGCGGAGCCAGCCTGGACCGCCCGGTCGAGACCGCGATCGCCATCAACGTGCTGGAGCACTTCGAGGACGACGCCGCCCTCCTCACCCTCCTCGGCCGCTCGGTCACCCCGGGCGGCACGCTCGTGCTCTGGGTGCCCGCCTACCAGAGCCTGTACGGCGACTTCGACCGCAAGGTCGGTCACTTCCGCCGCTACACCCCGGCCACGCTCAGGGACGCCGCGGTGCGCGCCGGGCTGGAGGTGGAGCTGTCCCGCCCGGTCAACCTGCTGGGCGGGATCGCCTGGTGGGCCGCGGTGCGGCTGGGCAAGGCGGGCTCGCCCAAGGCGGGCGCCGTCGGCCTGTACGACAAGGTCCTGGTCCCGGTCACCCGGGTGCTCGACCGGGTTCTGCCGATCCCGTTCGGCCAGTCGATCCTCGGCGT
This sequence comes from Nonomuraea sp. NPDC054003, assembly GCF_055585125.1. NCBI lineage: Bacteria > Bacillati > Actinomycetota > Actinomycetes > Streptosporangiales > Streptosporangiaceae > Nonomuraea > Nonomuraea sp. NPDC054003. Next base: position 74,111 of record NZ_JBVJKR010000015.1, on the reverse strand, counting down.
CTTCCGGGTGCCCGGCGACCGGGGGCACGCGGCGTCGTGATCCAGGTTCGTCGTCTTCTGCGGGGAGCTCTCCCGCGCATCTTCGGGCGCTACGCGATCGGTTCGGTGGTGGCGGGCGTGGTCAGCGAGATCACGCTGCTGACGGTCTACGGGCTGGAGCTTCTCGGCCCGTCGGCCGCCTCCGTGGTCGCGTGGGGGCTCGGCGCCGTCGTCAACTACGTGCTCAACCGGTGGTGGGCCTGGAAGCTGCGCGGCCGGCCCAAGCCGCTGCGCGAGCTGCTCCCGTACTGGCTGACCGCGGTGGTGGGGCTGGTCATCGCGTCATGGGGCACCGGGGTCGCCGACCGGGTGGGACACCAGATCTTCGACACCGACGGCCCCCGGGTGATCTTCGTGGGGGCCGTTTTCCTGGGGATCTACGGGCTGCTGTTCGTGGCGAAGTTCTTCCTGTTCCACTACTTCGTCTTCGCCGACACCCGCTCGGGTGAGGAGGGCGCCGAGCCCGCAGAGGAGGGCGACGAAGCCGGCCGGCGGCGCTCACGGAGCCAGGTCCCGAGCACGACCCGCGAGTAGCGGTAGCCGTAGACGAGGTTGCCGCCCTTCTTGGTGGTGCCGGCCGCGCGCAGTCGCATGGTGGCCGGCACCTCCACGACCCGGAACCCCCGCGAGATCACGCCGATCAGCAGCTCGGACGACTGGTACTGCGGCTGGGTGAGCGTGACCGCCCCGGTCACCTCCGCCCGCATCGCCCGCAGGCCGAACGAGGTGTCGGTGATCCGCTGGCCGGTGAACCGGCTGATCAGGAACGCGAACACGTGCACGCCGAGGCGGCGGACCCTGTCGTGGGTCTCCTGCCGCCCCAGCACGCGGGAACCGGTCGCGAAGTCGGCCTCCCCGCGCAGCACCGGGGCGAGCACCCGCTTGATGTCGGCCGGGTCGTACTGCCCGTCGGCGTCGGTGGTCACGATGTAGCGGGCGCCGCTCTCGCGGGCCAGACGGTAGCCGAGCCGCAGCGCGGCGCCCTGCCCGCGGTTCGCGGGGACGTCGCAGACCATGGCCCCGGCCTTGCGCGCCTCGGCCGCCGTGCGGTCGGTGGAGCCGTCGACGACCACGATGGTCGCGGTCTCCATCCCGTCGATGACCGCCGGGATGCCGTTCACCGTGGCGCCGATGCTGCGCTCTTCGTTGTACGCGGCGATGACGATCGCGATGGGAGGCAGATCCGAGCCGTATTCCGAGGTGAACTCCGCCATCGCGGCGGCGTCGATGTCCACCGGTGTCTCCGGGCTCGTCATGCGTCTTCCTCCGGTTTGTCGCTTTTAGCCGCAGATCATTCTGCTGCAGATGGCGTGAAGTCCGGCCATACTGTGGCCATTCCCGAGGTCAAATCGTGGCGAGGCTGATATCCGAGAGCCTTCGCCGCCGAGATGTCGAGCACGACCGCCGGCATCTCCCCCTGCTTCGCGGGGACGTGCTCGACCGGGATGGGCGCACCGGTGACCGTCCGCGCCGCGTCGATCAGGTCGTGCACGCTCACCGACGTGCCGGACCCGACGATCAGGGGACCGTCGTGGTCCTCGCGCCAGGCGAGCAGGATCGCCTGCACGACGTCGTCGACGTGGACGTAGTCGCGGAGCTGGGCGCCGTCGCCGTACACCTGGACCCCCCTACCCTCGGCGGCGGCCCGCATCAGCCTCGGGACGAAGCTGTCCTTGTGGAGCATCCCCGGGCCGTACACGTTGGCGAAGCGCAGCGCGCTCGTGCGCATGCCGTAGACGCCGGAATAGGCGCTGAGCAGCATCTCGCCCGCGGCCTTGGTCGCGCCGTACGGCGTGAGCGGGCGCAGCGCCAGGCTCTCGCTGATCCGGACGCCGCCCACGTCGCCGGTGACGGCGTTGGTGGACGCCAGCAGGAACCGCGGCACCCCGCGCTCCCTGGCGAGCTCCAGCAGCCCCGCCGTGGCCTCGACGTTGGTCTGGTATGTCCCGGCCGGGTCTTCCACCGAGCGGAGCACCGACGTGACGGCGGCGAGGTGGACCACCGCGTCGAGCCCGGCCGTCACCGCCCGCTCGCGCACCCCGGGATCGCGCAGGTCGCCCACGACGGACAGCACGCCGGGATCCGGGTGCGGGTCGAGGTCGACGACCGTCACCTCGGCCTTCTCGGCGAGCAGCGCCGCCACCAACCGCTTTCCGATGAACCCCGCTCCGCCCGTGACGAGCACGCGGGCCCCGGCCACCTCCGGCATCTCCTGGCATTCCTTTCCCTCAGGTCCCAGCGACGATACCGGCATCCGGAGGGTGGACCCGCATCGGTTCTGGCGATGTGCAGGGCATTCCCAGCAAACGCTTGGACTCCCTGCGTAGGCTACGGTCTTTGTCGTCCTGTCGACCGACCGCGAGGCAGTTGGAGGAGTGTACGTGAGCCCAGCTCTGGTGGTGGGCCCTCCCCTTGTGGCCGGCCTGGTCCTGGCACTGGCCGCGCAACGGCGCGGCTGGGCGCCGCCGCTGTGGGCGGCGCTGGCGGTCGGGGCCGTGCTCCGGATCATCGCGATGGCCTGGGCCGCGCAGGACCCCGCCCAGCCGTACGACTTCGCCAACGACTTCTCGATGGCGGCCGCCGAGGTGCTCGAAGGCCGCAACCCGACCACCCACATGCGCGACGGCGGCTGGCACTTCCTGCCGTTCCTCGCCTACGTGCTGGCGGGCCAGAAGGAGCTGGGCGACCTCATCGGGCTCTCCTGGAACTGGTCGGGCCGGATCGTCCCCGTGCTGGCCGACCTCGCGCTGATCCCGCTGGTGGCCAAGCTCGCCGGCGAGCGCGGGGCGCTGCGGGGCTTCCAGTACGCGTGCGTGCCGCTCGGCATCATGGTGAGCGGCATCCACGGCCAGTTCCCGCCGCTCACCCTGGTCTTCGGGGTGGCCGCGCTGGTCGCCGCCCGCGCCGGGCGCGCCCACTGGGCCGGCGTGCTCATCGGCCTGTCGGTGGCCTGCACCAACTGGTCGGTGCTGCTCGTGCCGGGAGTGGTGCTCGCCGTCGCGGGGTCGCGCCGCCTGGTGGTGCTCGGCTGGACCGCGGCCGTTCCCGGGCTGTGGCTGCTCAGCAGCGCGGTGTTCCTGGACACGCCGGTCACCGGGCTCGTCGACCTGGGCAAGGCCATCATGTCGACGCGCCCGGTGGTGGGCGACTGGGGCTGGACCGCCCTGGTCACGGGCGGCGACCAGGACGTCTCGTCCGTCCTCGGCAGGATCGGCACGCTCGTGCTGGTCGCGGGGCTGCTCGCGGCCGGGTGGTGGTGGCGCGGGGCCGACCCGGTCGACCTGACCCTGGTCCTGCTGCTCGTCTTCCTCATCCTGACCTACCGGCTCGGCGCCCAGTACCTGATGTGGCCGGTGCCCTACCTCCTGGCCCGCGCCGGCCGCGCCACCTGGCCGGTGATCACGGTGACCAGCGCCTGGGCGGCGGCCGGCTACCTGCGCGTCCAGATGTTCACCGGGATGGGCTGGTGGCAGTTCCACAGCGTGTGGGCCCTGTCCTCGCTCGTGGTCATCCCCTTCCTGATCGCCGCACTGCCGCCCAGAAACCCGCCCCGTCCCGGCCCCGCCGAGCCCGTCCGGCCGACGGGAGCCATGTCAGAGCCGTAGCCGCCCCCGCGTCAGCGGCCGGTGCGCGTGGACCAGAGCGCCTTGCCGCCCGACCTGACGTAGATCACCACGTTGCCGTCGTTCTGCACGGCCAGGAAGGCACCGGGCGTGGTCGTGCGGCTGTGCCACACGGCCTTCCCGGCGGCGTCGTAGACGACGAAGTTGCCGTCGGTCTGCATGGTCGCGAACGCGCCCTTGCGGGAGCCGGTGGTCCTGGTGCTCCATAGCGCCTTGTCCGCGCTGGTGTAGAGGACGAGGTTCCCGTCGCGCTGCATCTCCAGCCGGTAGCGGCGGTCGGTGGACCGCCGCAGCTGACCGGGCCGGAGCGTGTCGCCGGGGCGCAGCAGGTTGTCCAGGCCGGACATGCGGTCCCACACGGCGTCGCCCGCCTTGCTGTAGACGACCAGGTTGTCGTCGTTCTGCACGGCCAGGAACGAGCCCGGCCTGGTGGTGCCGCTGTGCCACACGGCCTTGCCGGCGGCGTCGTAGACGACGAAGTTGCCGTCGGTCTGCATGGTCGCGAACGCGCCCTTGCGGGAGCCGGTCGTCCTGGTGCTCCACAGGCCCTTGCCGGTTCCGCGCCGGTAAAGGACGAGGTTGCCGTCCTCCTGCATGACCAGCAGGTAGCGGCCGTCGGGGGAGCGCCGGGACTGGCCGGCTTTGAGGGTCTCGCCGGCCCGCAGCAGCTCGCCGGCGGCGGAGACGGTCGTGGCGGAGGTGGACGCCGTGGCGGCGACGGCGACAGTCGCCGGGGTGAGCGTCAGCGCGCCGCCGAGCGCCACGACGGCCACCGTCTTCATGGATGTACGCATGGGTGTGCCCCTTGGGGAGAGTGGTGTCACGACCGGTACGCACCGGTCGATGGCACAACCTAGGGAAGAGGCACGGGGTATTCGATCCTTTCGATACCCGCCTAACAGTCAGCTCATCAAATCGACCAGGGCCTCGCCCCGTGAGGTCAGTCCGATGCGCACGTGGCGGCCGTGCCGCTCGCGCTCCAGGAGGCCCGCCGCCTGCAACTGGTCGCAGTGGTAGCTGGCCGTGGCCGGGGTGCAGCTCAGGAGGCCGGCCAGCTCGCCCATGGTGAGCGGCACCCGGCCCGCCCTCAGTATCGTGGCGCGCACCCGGCCGACCGTCAGGGCCAGGCTGTCCTTCTCGTCGCTCTCCGCCTCGTGGCCGGACCAGAGCAGGCCCACGGCGGGCACGGGGTAGCCGATCCACGCCAGCCCCGGCCGGTCGAAGGAGAACAGGCACGCGCCGTGACCGGAGACGACCGGCACGAACGTCAGCTTCCTGCCGCCCAGGTCGAACCGCCGGCCCTGCTGGTCCGGCAGCCTGATGGAGGTGCCGCCGAACCTGAACCTGCTGTTCAGGCCGGTGAGCACGGCCTCCAGAGCGCGGGTGACCGCCGCGACGCCCACCCGCTCGCGCTCCTTGCCGAGCAGCCCGCCGGCGCGGTGCCACGTCGGCGCGAAGTCCTCCCACAGCCTGCGCATCAGCCGCGCGTAGACGCGGAGCCACGCCCGCGGGCGGTCCACGACGGGCTGCCAGTGGACCGGCGCCCCGGCCCCGAACTCCGCCTCCAGCTCCCTGATCAGGGTCGCCGGGTCCAGGTCCTCAAGCATCTCCAGGTAGGTCTCGACGTCGCCCTCGACCATCGTGGCCGTCGCCGTCAGGCAGTCGGGGATGATCGAGCAGTACGGGTCGAACAGCGGCTTCAGCGCGGCCGCGTCCTCGCCGATCACGCCGGCCACCCCGCGCCGCCAGTGACCGGGCACACCGTGCGGCCGGCCGCCCACGCTGCCCGCCGCCAGCGACAGCAGGCTGACGCCGGGGTGCAGCGCCACCGTCGCCCTGACCTCGTCCAGCGGTCCGAGTTGCAGTTCCGAGTACCCGTTCATCGTCCCCCAGCCGCCGGTCGAGCCCGGCCGATGGCTATTGTGCACAGAGCCTGGGGGACGCGGTCATCCGCCCGCAATCATTAAGAGAATCCTCGAAACGAGGGCCGACGGGCTACACGCGGCCCGGCCAGTCGGCGTAGCGGATCTCGCCGAGCACCGCGCCCTCGCCCGGCACCAGCGAACGCTCGTGCAGCTCGGCCCCGAAATAGCGCGCGTCCGGGTCGGTGACCACCTGGCGGGGGTCACCCCAGGCGGCGAGCGCGTCGCGGAAGAACTCGTCCATCCTGAACTGCTCCGGCCCGGCGACCTCGACCCTGCCGTTCAGCGGCGACCCCACCGCGGTCCTGCCGACCTCCTTGGCGACCTCGTCGCCCGCGATGGGCTGGTAGAGCACCGGCGCGATCCGTACGGTGCGGCCGTCGGTGGAGGCGGCGTCGGCGATCGTCCGGGTGAACTCGAAGAACTGGGTCGCGTGCACGAGCGAGAACGGGATCCCCGCCTTCTCGATCAGCCGCTCCTGGGCGAGCTTGGCCTGGAAGTAGCCGCTGTCCGGCAGCCGCTCGGTGCCCACCACCGACAGCGCGACGTGATGCCCGACGCCGGCTTCGGACTCCGCGGCGAGCAGGTTGCGCGTGGAGGTCTCGAAGAACTGCATGACGGCGCTCTCCTCGAACGACGGGGAGTTCGACACGTCGATCACCACGGCCGCGCCGGACAGGACCTCGGCGAGCCCTTCGCCCGTGAGGGTGTCGACCCCGGTGTTCCGCGCCGCCGCCACCGCTTCGTGCCCGTACTCGCCGAGCCTGGTCACGAGCTTCGACCCGATCAGGCCCGTCCCGCCGATTACCACGATCTTCATGACAACGCCTTCCTTGTCCCCCGGTGAACCAGGGTTCCCGCCCCTGGGACAAGGCAAGCCCGCAGTCCGTGCCAACTCCGGGGAAATTGTGCGGTCAGCCGGGAAGGCGGTAGACCGACACGTGCGAACGCGACTCGGCGGTGAAGGCGGCGCCGGACCAGTCGGCATGCCTGCTCTCCAGCTCGAACCCGGCCAGCTGCGCCATGCGAGCGACGAAGGCCATGTCGGAGCCGTAGCGATCACGACGAGATCTTCCGGACGTCCCCCGAGATCATGCCGGGCTCGTGAACCGGCGCCCTTGTCGATCGACGTGTTCCGGCCGGGCAGGCCGAGTCATTAGGCTGCCTCACGACGAGGGTCCCGTGCGGTGGGGGCGAGGTGACCGGTGTGGCGGAGGAAGCGGCACGGCTGCTGGTGCGGTTCGGCCGCCGTTACGCGGCCGCCGTGCGCCTGGCGACGCTGGTGCCGATCTGCGCTGTCGCCCTGTTCAGGGCGTCCCCGGAGCACTTCGCGGCCACCGCCTCGATGGTCGCCGTCGCGGCGGTGTGGACGTGCGGCTACGTATGGTGGCTGCGCCGGGGCCGGGGGGATGCGCTGCTCGCCCCCGACGTGATCGTCCTGCTGACCCTGACTGCGAGCGTCACCTGGACCGGCGCCCTTGAGGACACCAATTTCGGATGGTCACGGCTCCTGGTCACCTTCGCGTGCGTGACGTGGCAGTGGCACACCTCGCTGCCCGTGGGAGCCGCCGTGGCTCTGGTGGCCGGAGGCGGGGCGGCCGTCATCGTCGCCATGGCGGTGCCGGACCCGAGTGTGATCAGAGGCAACCTCTGGGCGGTGCCGGCGGCCGCGCTGTCCAGAGCCGCCTGGACCCTCCTGCGGCAGGCCGCAGACAGGGCCGACCGGATGGCGGCCGAGGCCGCCCGGGCGCGTGCCGCCGCGCAGGCGGCGGCGGCCGTCCGCGCCGAGGAACGCGAGCTCGCCAACGCCCTGCACGACACGGCCGCGACGACCCTCCTGATGGTCGGCACCGGGCAGGTGCGCTCCGACTCCGCCTGGCTCGGCCCGCAGGCCCGCCGCGACCTCGACAGGCTGCGTTCCGACAGCAGGCGGACGCCCCGCCCGGCCGACCTCGTCGACCTGCTCAGGGCCGACCTCGACGCCGCCCAGCTCTCCGTGGAGTTCGACCTGCCGGCACGCTTACCACTCCCGGCGGGGGTCGCGGCGCCCATCGCCGACGCGGCGCGCGAGGCGCTCACCAACGTGCGACGCCACTCGGGCACGACACGGGCGACCGTCCGCCTGCGCGGGGACTCCCGGTCGCTGCGGCTCGACATCATCGACGAGGGAAAGGGATTCTCCCTGGAAGACGTCCCGGGCCACCGCCGCGGCATCCGCGAGTCCGTGCGCGGCAGGATGACCCGCATCGGAGGCACGGCCACCGTCGTCTCCGCCGAGGGCGAGGGCACCCGAGTGCGGCTCGAATGGCCGGCCGGCCATGACTGACGCCGCCGGGGAGCGGACCGGGGCCCAGCTCAAACGCGGCCTCCGGATAGCGACGCTGCTCGTCGCCGTGGCGATAGCCGGCGGGCTCGGCGGCGCCAACCTGATGCGCCACTGGGACGTGTACGAGTGGCCGGTCGCCCAGGTCGTGGCTCTCGCGATGCTGGCGGCCGTGCTCGCCTGCGAGGCCGTGCTGCTGGTCCGGCGGCGCCCGTGGAACCGGCTGCGCTGGGCCGCCGTCGCCGTGGTGCTCGCCGCGTCCGCTCTCTCGTACGCGACGCTGCCGGACGGGCGGACGTCCACCACCACCGACTGGATCTTCGGCGCGGCGAACTGGGCGGGCTTCACCGTGCTGCTCGACCGCCCGTTGCGGACCTCGGCGGGGTTCCTGGCCGCTCACGAGCTCGTCGCCCTGCTCCACCTGTTCCTGTTCGACGAGCCCGACCGGCAGGCCCTGGCCCGGTTCGCCACCGGCTCGGTGACCGTGATCGGCTTTCCGCTCTGCGTGGCCGTGGGCGCGGCCGTGCTCCGCGGCCTCAGCGCGGCGGCGACCACCGCCCAGCGGGAGCTCGAACGGGTGCGCGTGGTGGAAGCCGTCGCGGCGGCGTCGCACCGCCGCAGGCAGCAGCGGTTCACCGAGCTATCGGCGAGCACGATCCCGCTGCTGGAGGGGTTCGCCGACAACTCGCTCCGGCCGGACGATCCTGCCGTCCAGCGGCTGTGCGCCATCGAGGCGGCCCGGATGCGGCGGCTGTTCGCCGAGACCGACACCGTCGCCGACCCCCTGGTACACGAGCTGCGCCACTGCGCCGACGTCGCCGACCGCAAGGGCGTCGAGGTGGAGCTGGACACGCGCGGGCAGTGGCCGACGCCCCCCGTGGCCGTCCGGCGCGATCTCACCGAGCCGGTGCTGACCGTGCTCGCCACCGCCGCCTCCCGGGCCAGGGTCACCGTCGTGGGCAGCGCGGACCTGGTGTCGGTGAGCGTCGTCGCCGACAGCGGCGAGGTGGACGTGCCGGATCCGGCGACGCCGGGAGTGCTGGTCGAGACGCTGCGCAATGACGAAACGGTATGGATGGAGGTCCGATGGCAGCCCACCGCGCCGGCGACGAGGTGATCACCGCGGTGATCGTCGATGATCACGCGGCCATCTCCGCGGGCGTCAGCGCCTGGTGCGCCGAGGCCGCGCCGCCGATCGACCTCATCGACGCGGGGGAGCGACTCGCCGACGTGTGGACCGGGCCGGGCGCCGCCGCCGACGTGGTGATCTTCGATCTGGAGCTGGTCCCCGGCAGGCCGGACTTCGGCGAGCTGCGCAGGCTGGTCCACAGCGGCAGGCGCGTGGTCGTCTACTCCCAGCACACCGACGACGCCACCGCGATCAAGTGCGTCGACCTCGGCGCGCTCGCCTACCTGACCAAGCGGGAGGGTCCCGAGCACCTGGTGACGGCCATCAGGGCCGCGGCGCGGGGAGAGCCCTACACCGCGCCGTCGCTGTCCGGGGCGCTCGCCGCGGACCAGTCCCCGGACCGGCCGCGCCTGTCCCAGCGCGAGACCGAGGTGCTGCGGGCGTGGTTCGTCTCCTCGTCCAAGGACCTCGTCGCCGCGAAGCTCAACATCACCGTCAAGACCGTCGAGACCTACATCGCGCGCGTACGCGTCAAGTACGCCAACGTCGGCAGGGCCGCCCGCACCAAGAGCGACCTCGTCACCCGCGCCATCGACGACGGCGTCATCACGCTCGCCGAGCTCAACCAGACGCTCGACCACACGGAGGCCACGCTGTAGGGCGTTCGCCGGACACCGGCCCGCCGCCCGCCTCCCTAGAGTTGCGATCAAGCTGCGGCCGACACAGGGGGGCCCGGATGGCACTGAAAATCAAGATCCTCGGACCATGGGAGGTCACGGCGGATGACGAACCGGTCAAGGTGGCCGGTGAGCGGCGGGTCGGCTTGCTGGCCCGGCTGGCGCTGAGCGCCGGCCACGTGGTTCCCGCCGAACAGCTGCTGGCAGACGTCTGGGGGCAGAGCACGGCGGCGACGGCGGCCAAGCAACTGCACATCGTCGTGTCGAAGATCCGCGACCTGCTCTCCAGGCACCAGGAGAACGAGGTCATCACGACCGTCGCCGGCGGATACCGGCTGAACGTGGAGCGGGAGAACGTCGACGCCCATCTGTTCACGCTGCTGAGCGGCCGGGCGGGCGCCGCGCGGGCCCGGGGCGAGGCGGCGACTGCCGACAGGCTGTTCCAGCACGCTCTGGCGCTCTGGCGGGGCGGCGCGCTGACCGGCATCACCGCTCCGTGGGCCCAGGTCGAGGCCGCACGCCTGGAAGAGGAGCGCCTCATGGCGCTGGAGGACCACGCCGACCTCCGCCTCGCCGCCGGTGACCACCGCGCGCTGGTGCCGATGCTCACCGCCCACACCCTGTCCCACCCGCTGCGGGAACGGCCCCGGGCCCAGCTCATGCTGGCGCTGTACCGGGCGTCCCGGGCGTCGGAGGCTCTCGCGGTCTACCGGGACACCCGGTCTGTCATGGTCGGCGACCTGGGCATCGAGCCGGGGCCGGGGCTGCGCCGGATGCAGGAGGCGGTGCTCCGCCGCGACCCGGCGCTGGACCTCGCCTCCCCGGCCATGCTCATGACGCTCACCGAGCGCGTCATCACCACCGCCCGGCGCTGACCGGTCAGCGGTCGGGGATTCCGTCCCGGGCCGGGCGTGACGGCTCCGGCGAGATCGTCCGGAACGGAGCCGCGGTCAGCCGGGAAGGCGGTAGACCGACACGTGCGAACGCGACTCGGCGGTGAAGGCGGCGCCGGACCAGTCGGCATGCCTGCTCTCCAGCTCGAACCCGGCCAGCTGCGCCATGAGGTCGAGCTCGGCGGGCCAGATGTAGCGGTGCGGGCTGCGGAACAGCCGGGCCTGCCTGCCGTCGTCGAACTCGAAGTGGTGCGAGACGACGTGCTGCGCCGGCACGTCGTAGGTGTCGAGACCGATGTAGCCGGCCTCGCTGTGGAAGACCGTGGCCCGCTGCCCCGGCGGGAGCTTGCGCAGCTCGGGCACCCAGAGCTCGATGACGAACCGGCCGCCGGGCGCGAGGTGACGGGCGGCGTTGCGGAAGCACGCGACCTGCCCGGCCTGCGTGAGCAGGTTGGAGATGGTGTTGTAGACGAGGTAGACCAGCGTGTACGTGCCCGGGGCGACGGCCGTCGTCATGTCGCCGGCGATCACGGGGATGGTCTCCTCGTCCGCTTTCGTCCGCAGTTGGTCGATCATCGGAAGGGAGAGCTCGATGCCGGTGACGCTCACCCCCCGCTCGGCCAGCGGCACGGCGACGCGGCCGGTCCCGATGGCGAACTCGAGCGCCCGGCCGCCGCCCGCGAGCTCGGCCAGGCGTCCGACCGTCGGCTCCAGCACCTCGGGCGCGAACATGCCGGTGCCCGGCGTGTCGTAGCGCCGGGCGGTCTCGGCGTCCCAGATGTCCTCCTGTCGCATGCGGCCCACGATCTCCCGCTCGTCCGCGCGCTGTCCAACGATTTCTAGCGCACCCGCTCGGCCAGGAACTCCTCCCACGTGCGCTTGCCCAGCTCGGCCTCCAGCGACAGGTTGTCGCCCGCCCGGTAGGCGCGGCCCGCCTTGCCCGGCATCCGGACCCGCAGCATCGGCCGCCGCTTGCCCCTGGCCGCCAGGTAGCCGCGCACCAGCTCGCCCATCCCGTACACCTTCGGCCCGGCGAGATCCGGCACCAGGTCGGACGGCGGGCCGACGGTCAGGTCCGCGAGGCGGGCAGCGACGTCGCGGGCGTCCACCGGCTGGAACCTGAGCCCGCCGGGGACCGGGACCACGGGGAGCTTGGCCATCGGCGTCACCGCCTTGAGCACGAGGTCGTGGAACTGGGCGGCGCGCAGCATCGTCCAGGGGACACCCGAGTCCATCACGGCCCGCTCGGCGTCCCGCTGGTAGCGGAACCAGGCCAGCGGCACGCGGTCGGCGCCGATCACCGAGATGTGCACCAGGTGCCGCACCTCCGCGCGCACGGCGGCCTGGACCAGGTTGCGGGTCAGCACGTCGTCGTTCTTGGGGCCGCCCGCCAGGTGCAGGACGGTGTCGGCGCCGTCCACGGCGGGCTGGAGGCCCTCGCCGGTGAACAGGTCGGCGGTCACGTCGCCGCCGCGCCGGCCGAGGACGCGCACCTGGTGGCCGGCGGACCGCAGGAGCGGTACGACGAGGCGGCCGAGCGTACCGGTGCCGCCGGTGACCAGAATCAGGGATGTCATGGTTTGCTCCAGTAGTCCATCGGGTGGGGTCTGCAACGCCGACACCGCGCGGGGAAGGAATGTGACACGGTGAACGAGCGCGAGCTGATGACGGCGTGTTTCGAGGAGGAACGCGGCCGTCTGCGCGCGGTGGCCTACCGGATGCTGGGCTCGCTGAGCGAGGCGGACGACGCCGTCCAGGAGACCTGGCTGCGGGCGAGCCGCGCCGGCACCGGCGAGGTGGCGAACCTGGCGGCGTGGCTGACCACGGTGGTGGGCCGCGTGTGTCTCAACGTGCTGCGTTCGCGGCGGCGACGAGACGAGGAGCCGCTCGGCGCGGGCATCCCCGATCCGGTCATCAGCCCGGAGTCGGGCGTGGACCCCGAGCACGAGGCGCTGCTGGCGGACTCGGTCGGGCTGGCGCTGCTGGTGGTGCTGGACACGCTGTCGCCGGCCGAGCGGCTGGCGTTCGTGCTGCACGACATGTTCGCGGTGTCGTTCGAGGAGATCGCGCCGCTGCTCGACCGGTCACCGGCGGCGGCCCGCCAGCTCGCCAGCCGCGCGCGGCGCCGGGTGCGCGGGCAGGCCCCGGTGCCGGACCCGGATCCGGCCCGCCAGCGCGACGTGGTGAACGCGTTCTTCGCCGCAGCCCGTGACGGCGACTTCGACGCGCTCGTCTCCGTACTCGACCCCGAGGTCGTGCTGCGTTCCGACGGCGGCGTGGCGCGGGCCCGTCACACGGTCGTCTTCCACGGCGCGAAAACGGTCGCGGAGCAGGCGGTCACGTTCGGGCGGCTCTCGCCGTTCGCCCGCCCGGCGCTCGTCAACGGTACGGCCGGCGTGGTCGTCGTGGCGAAGGACCGGCCGCTGTCCATCATGGCGTTCACCGTCACGGACGGCCGGATCGCGGCCATCGACGTGATCGCCGACCCCGAGCGCTTGGCGCGGCTGATCCCCGGCGTCTGACCCCAGGTCACGCGGGGGTTTCAGGTGCCACCCGCCCATCGACAAGAAAATTAGGTGAGGCTAAGCTAACGCCTCATGAGACGTCCCCTCACTCTGACCGTGCTGCTCGCGAGCGCGTTGGTGCTCGGGCCGGCCGCCTGTGGTGGCGCGCCCGAGAGCGACTCCGCCTCCGGTGGAGACAAGAAGATCACCGTTTACAGCGGGCGCAGCGAGTCGCTGGTCAAGCCGCTTCTGGAACGTTTCAGCCAAGAGAGTGGCATCACCGTCGAGGCCAGGTACGGCAACACCGCCGCCATGGCCGGCCAGCTCCTGGAGGAGGGAGACCGCTCGCCCGCCGACGCGTTCTTCGCCCAGGACGCGGGTGCGCTGGGCGCGGTGGCCAAGCAGGGCATGTTCGCCCCGCTGCCCGACGACCTGACCGGCAAGGTGCCCGAGACGTACCGGGCCGGCAGCAAGGAGTGGGTCGGCGTCACCGCCCGCTCGCGGGTCCTGGTCTACAACCCCGACCTCGTACAAGAGGCGGACCTGCCCGCGTCGGTCTTCGACCTCACCGAACCGGAGTGGAAGGGCAAGGTCGGCGTGGCCCCGACCAACGCCTCCTTCCAGGCGTTCGTGACCGCGATCCGGGTCCAGCACGGCGAGGAGAAGGCCAAGGAGTTCCTGACCGGGCTCCAGGCCAACGAACCGCAGATCCGCGAGGGCAACGGCCCGATCCTGGAGGAGGTCGACGAAGGCAAGATCGCCATCGGCCTCATCAACCACTACTACCTGGGCGAGCTGGCCAAGGAGCGCGGCACCACGCCGGACACGCTCAAGGCCAAGCTGCACTTCTTCCCCGGCGGCGACACCGGCGCGCTGGTGAACGTGGCCGGGGTGGGCGTGCTCAAGAAGGCCGCCGAGGACCCCGACGTGCGGGCGTTCGTCACGTACCTGCTCGGCGCGGACGCGCAGAAGTACTTCGCCGAGCAGACGTACGAGTACCCGGTCGTGGACGGCGTGGCCCCGCCCGCGTTCGTGCCGCCGCTCGACCAGCTGACCGCGCCCGACGTGGACCTCAACGACCTCGACGAGCTGGAGGCCACGATCGCGCTGATCAAGGAATCGGGGCTCGTCCCGTAGTGATGCGCACGCGCACGCGCCGGCCGCTGCTGCTCGCCCTCTCGGTGGTGACGGTGGCGGTCGCGCTCGTCCCGGTGGCCTACCTGACGGTCAGGACGGCCGAGGCCGGATGGGCGCGGATCGCGGAGGAGGTGCTCACCGTCCGAACGGCCCGGCTGGCCGTCCTGACCGTGGGCCTGGCGGCCGTCGTGACCGTGGCCTGCACCGTCCTGGGCGTGGCGTCGGCGTTCCTCGTCGTACGCACCGACCTGCCGGGCAGGCGGCTGTTCGCGGTGCTGGCGGCGCTGCCGCTGGCCGTGCCCACCTACATCGCCGCGTTCGCCTGGCGGTCGTCGGTGGACGGGTTCGAGGGCTTCTGGGCGGCCGCGCTCGTGCTGACCCTCTGCTCGTACCCGTACGTCTTCCTGCCCGTCGCGGCGGCGCTCGTCAACGCGGACCCGTCGCAGCAGGAGGTGTCGCGCTCGCTCGGCAGGAGCGCGTGGCGCACGTTCACCGGCGTGACGCTGCGGCAGATCAGGCCCGCCTACGCCGGCGGGGCGCTGCTGGTGGCGCTGTACGTGCTTTCGGACTTCGGCGCGGTGTCGATCGTGCGCGCCGACACCTTCACCCGGGCCGTGTTCGTCGCCTTCGACCTGGGCTTCGACCGCACCGGCGCGCTGGTGCTGTCCACCGTGCTGGTGGTGCTGACCATGCTGGTGCTCGCGGGGGAGACCGTCACCCGCCGTCGCGGCGCCCGGTACGCGCACCTCGGCGGCACCCGCAGGACCGCGGCCAGGCAGCGGCTCGGGCGGGCCCGCTGGCCCGCCGCCGCCGCGCTGGCCGTGCTGGCGGGGCTCGCGCTCGGCGTCACCGCGCTCAGCCTCGGCCTCCGGATGCTCCAGGGCGTCTCCCGTCCGGGCGCCTGGGCGGAGGTGGCCGCCGCCATGGGCAACTCGCTCTGGCTGTCACTGGCCGGGGCCGCGCTCACCATGGCGCTCGCGCTGCCGCTCGGCCTGCTGACGGCCAAGGCTCCTGGACCTGTCGCGACCCTGCTCGACCGGCTCGCCTACGTCAGCCACGCGCTGCCGGGCGTGGTGATCGGGCTGTCGCTGGTGTCGTTCGGGGTCACGCTCGCGTACCCGCTCTACCAGACGACCTGGCTGCTGGCGCTCGGCTACGCCGCCCTGTTCCTGCCGCTCGCCCTCGCCGCCGTCGCCGGGGCCGCCGCGCAGGCGCCGCCGGTGCTGGAGGACGTGGCCCGCTCGCTCGGGCGCGGGCCGGTGGCCGTGCTGCGCACGGTGACGCTGCCCCTCGTCCTGCCCGGCATCGGCGCGGGCGCCGCGCTGGTCTTCCTGACCTGCATGAAGGAGCTGCCCGCCACGCTGCTGCTGCGGCCGACGGGCGTCGACACCCTGGCCACCGAGCTGTGGACGCACACCACCGTGGCCGCGTACGCGGCGGCGGCCCCTTACGCGGCGCTGCTCGTGCTGCTGTCATCGGTGCCCGCGTGGCTGCTCACCGCGCGCACCGGCATACTCACCGCGGAGACCTCACGATGAGCCAGTTGGACCTGCGGGGACTCGTCAAGCGCTACGGCGCGGTGACCGCGCTCGGCGGTGCGGACCTCGCCGTGCCCGGCGGCACCCTCACCGCCGTGCTCGGCCCGTCCGGCTGCGGTAAGACCACGCTGCTGCGGTGCGTGGCGGGCTTCGAACGGCTCGACGCCGGCGAGATCTCCGTCGACGGCCGCGTGGTCGCCGGGCCGGGCACGCACACGCCGCCCGAGCGGCGGCACGTCGTCACGGTCCCGCAGGAGGGCGCGCTCTTCCCCCATCTGTCCGTACGGGACAACGTCGCGTACGGGCTGACCCGCGAGGAGCGCCGCTCAGGCCGGGCCGAGGAGGTGCTCGACCTGGTCGGCCTGGCCGGGTACGGCGACCGGATGCCGCACCACCTGTCCGGAGGCCAGCAGCAGCGGGTCGCCGTGGCCCGCGCCCTGGCGCCGCGGCCCTCGGTCATCCTGCTCGACGAGCCGTTCAGCGCGCTCGACGCCGGACTCCGCGCCGACCTGCGCAGGGACGTGCGGGCCGCGCTGCGGGCCGACAAGGCGACCGGCATCCTGGTCACCCACGACCAGAACGAGGCGCTGTCCGTCGCCGACCAGGTGGCGGTGATGCGCGACGGCCGCGTCCTGCAGAGCGGTCCTCCCGTCGAGCTCTACCGCGAGCCGGCCGACCCGTGGGTGGCGGCCTTCGTGGGCGAGGCCGTGTTCCTCCCGGCGACCGCCCCCGACCTGCTGACGCCGCTCGGCCCGGTCGCCGCGGACCGGGTCCCCGGCGGTACGGGCGAGCTGACGGTCATGGTGCGGCCCGAGCAGATCGTGCTCACGGAAGGGCCCGGCGTGTCGGCCACCGTGACCGGCCACGACTTCCACGGCCACGACGCCACCGTCGCGCTCCTGCTGGCGGACGGCACCCGCGTCACCGCCCGCGTGCCCGGCCACGCCGTCCCTGTCGCCGCCGGCTCGGCGGTGTCGGTGCGGGTCGAGGGGGCGTGCCGGGTGTGGCGCGCGGGTCACTTGGACAGGTAGAGGGTCTTCCAGGTGCCGGCGTACAGGCAGTTGAGTGACGGCTTGGACCGCTTGCCCTCGGCGCAGACCTTGAGCTCGACCTGGTAGACGTCGCTGTCGGTGAACGAGAAGCTCTTGGCCGTCCGGTACGTGCAGTCGCGGACGCTGCGGTGCTTGTGCGGCAGCTGGTTCCCGTCCCGGTAGGTGATGCGGAACACGGCCCAGCCGCAGACCTTGGACGAGGCGGCGTAGTCGTAGACCTTGCCGGTGATCTTCACGGTGTCGGCGGTGGGAAGGTCCGCGTGGTCCTCGCCCTTGGCGGTCAGCGTGCCGACGGCCTTGGCCTTCTGGCCGGGAGCGTAACGCGGGCCCCACGGGGCGGCGGCTTCGGTGGTGGCGGTCGCGGCCTGGGCGGCGGGGGCGATTGCGAGAAGGGTGCCTGCGGCGAGGGCGAGAACGGCGACGGGGCGGGAGAGCGACATCGGTGCGGTCCTTTCTCAAGTTTTCCTGACCGCACTGTGCGCCGCCCCGCTTTCAACCCCCTTGCCGGGTGGAATCCGCCGCTTTCAACATTCTTGCCCCCCGCAGCGGCCATCTCCGTTGATCAGGTCCGGTAGCGTCCACCCATGCTGAAGACGATCGCGTTGGTGGTGGCCGGTGCGCTGATGGCGCCCGCGCAGGCGCCCGCCATCCCGAAGGACTTCCTGCTGTACGAGAAGCAGGCGCGGCAGGACGACGAGCACTGGATCCACGGCCTGGACGGGGCGGAGGACGTGTGGAACATCCAGTGCAGCCCCGTGATGCTCTCCGGGTGGAAGGAGAGCCGGGAGGTCTCGTACGACACGAAGATCGGCGGCGGTGAGCGCACCGACCGCAGGCGCGGCGAGCAGCTGTTCGTGTTCGCCAGTGCCAAGGGCGCGGGGAAGATGATGGACCGGATGCGCGCCCTGCTCAGGCAGTGCGGCAAGACGGTCAAGGTGGGCAAGCCGCGCATCGGCGACGAGGCGCTGCAGGCGGCGCGGACGATCCGGCCCACGAAGAAGGCGCCGATCCCGCAGACGCAGAAGTTCGTCGCCGTGCGCGAGGGCTCCGCCGTGGCGATCTACTGGGACATGCACAACGACGCCAAGCCGCTGCGCACCCTGGCCAGACACCGGGCGGACGCCGCGAAGATGGCCGCCAAGATGGCCCGCTACTGGTCGAGGTAGGCCCTGCTGTCGTGACGGAAGAGGTGGACGATCACCCCGATCGCCAGGCCGAGCCCACGATGGCCGGAAGGCTCAGCCCGCCGCCCGCGGCCAGGTTGGCAAGGTAGCCCAGGACGTTCATCGCCATGATCGCGATGAGGCCGAAGCGGGCCCAGCGCCTGCGGGCGGTCAGCTTGACCGTCAGGAAGGCCGTGAGCGCGAGGAGGGCGGCGCTCCACCCCGTGATCAGGTAGATCTGCGAGGTGTCCACCCCGGCCGGGGCGAACCCCGCGAAGAAGAGGATGAGGCCGGCGACCAGGGCCATCACCACGATGTAGATCCAGAGCAGGATCCGAGCGGTCCGAACCGGCCTGGGCATGGGGGTGGCTTCGTCCATGGCATGACCGTAGCCGCCCCCGAGGCTTTGCGAACGCTTCTTCCCTCCTGTCCGCTACCGGAGTCGCCCGGCCCGGCGGGCCGTCACCGCCGAGGCCAGCACCAGAAGGGTGAGCAGCGCCCAGTAGACCAGGCCCTTCCTGCCGTGGTCGGGCAGGTTCGCCGCCAGATAGACCAGACCGGGCGCCACGTAGACGGCCGCGGCCAGCGCCCACCGGCCGTCCCGCACGGCGACCGTGGCCAGCAGGGCCGCCGCCAGCGCCGTCACCTCCACCCCGGCCCAGAACAGCAGCCAGAGGATCTCCTCCCGGTACCCGAAGTTCACGTACTGCAGAGCCCAGCACCCGATCGGCACCAGCGCCCACAGCCACGACCGGGACGGCATCCGCCCGGGACGCACGGCGAGGACCGCCAGCCCGGCCACCACCACCCAGTACGGCGCGGGGTGCTCGGACCAGGGGCCGAAGTCGCCCACCCCGTGGGCCTGCAGCGCGGCCGCCGCGGCCAGCGGCAGCGCGAGCCGCACCCACCCCCGCATGATCGCCAGGACGAGCAGGACGGCGAGGGCCGTCCACACGGGGCGCACCAGATGGGGCAGCACGTGCACCTTGCCCGCGTACGTGCTCGCCGCCACGGCCAGCACGCCCACGTGCAGCCCGTCCGCCCACCAGGCCGTGCGCCCGCCGGCCTCCCTGACCCGGGCCGCGAGCCCGCCGCCGACCAGGTGCAGCACCTCCCGGGCCGGCGGCCACCGCCGCTCCCCGGTCGCCTCCATCAGGGTGGCGACCAGCTCCTCGCCACGCTCCCGGCGGTAGGCGGGCGGATAGGCCACCAGCAGCCGCCGCCAGGTGCGCTCAAGCGGATCGGCGGCCGATCCGGGGGCGGCCGTCATGCTCCGCTCACCGCGATCCTGCTCGTGACGATCGCGGCGGCGCGCTGGAGCCGGAGGGCCTCGGCGCTGACGGCGGCCACGCCCTCGTCGGTGATCCGGTAGTAGCGCCGCGCCCGCCCGTCGACGATCTCCTCGCGGTCGATCGTCACCAGGCCGGCCGCCGACAGCCGGTCCAGCGCCCCGTACAGGGTGCCCACCGCCGGCTTCACCCGCCCGGCAGACTGTTCGGCGGTCCGTTTGATGATCCCGTAGCCGTGCAACGGCTCTTCCAGGAGCGCGGCGAGGATGAAGTACGTCGCCTCGGTCATCTTCATGTCGGACACCATATATCGGCTACCGAAATATATCGGCCTACTTGACGAACCTCGCCGCGATCCGCTTGCCCGCGCGCTGGGCGGGCGCCTCCACCAGCCGGTACGTCAGCGCCGCGCAGCCGAGCAGCGCCCCCAGCACCACCACGCCCAGCCCGGCCCGGTACGGCCACGCGACGGCGGCCGGATCCGCCAGCAGCCCGTCCACGATCTCCAGCAGGATCGGGTGCAGCAGGTAGACCGAGTAGCTCACCATCCCCAGCCACGCCCACCACGCCGGCACCCGCCGCCCGGCCAGCAGCATCCCGGCCGCGAACGTGGCCCACGCCGCCACCACCGCGCTCACCCACGGCCACGGGACGCCGTCGCCGTGCCAGAGCGCCGCGGCCACGGCCGCGACCGGCACGCTCCCCGCCAGCGCCGCCGCCCGCCACGGCGCGACCTGCCCGTCCCGCACCCGGTACAGGGCCGTGCCGGCGAACATGGTGGCCAGGATCGTCAGGCTCTGCCAGGCCGGGATCCGCCCGTTCACCAGGATCAGCCCGAGCACCACCACCCCGAGCACCAGCGCCCCGGCCCGCCGCGCACCAGGACGCCCGCTCAGCACCCCCGCCAGCCCGCACCCCACCAGCGCGATCACGGCGAGCACGGTGCCGAGCGTCGCCCCGGCCCCGCGCGACAGCAGCACCGACGGCAGCACCCCGCCCAGCAGCACGGCCGCGGCCCCGAACCCGAAGGCGACCTCCGCGCTGCGCCGGTGCACCCCGGCCACGTACAGGGCGGTGACCAGGAGGTAGAAGGCCATCTCGTACGAGAGCGTCCAGAGCACGTTGAGCACGTTCGGCACGTTGAGCAGGTCCTGCAGCATGGTCAGATGCCCGAGCACCGCCGACGCCGGCCGGTCGGTGAGCCAGACGTGCATCGGGTCGACGCCGGAGACGGCCAGCAGCAGGGCCGCCGCCACGGCCACCGCCCACAGCGGGTAGAGCCGGAAGAACCGGCCGGCCCAGAACCCGGCCACGCTGCCCCGCCGCTCCAGCGAGGCGGGGATCACGTAACCGCTCACCAGGAAGAACACTATGACGCCATCAGATCTAGCGAGGGGACTGCCGGGTGAACCCGGCAGGGGAATCGCTTCCCTGTTATCGTTTCTTTGTTTGAAACGGGCAGGGCTTGTCCGTCGCCTACCTTGGCAGAGGGAAGCGAGAAGCCGCCTCCTTAAGGGGGGCGGAGGAGTCACAGATCCCGGCGTCGAACCAGGCTCCGGTGACGGCGCGCAGCGCGTCCAGGCAACCCAGGCGGCTCTCGCGCCCCGGAGCGGGCGCGAGCGTCTCCAGTGTCCCCGTGGAATTGGCCATCGCGGGCTGACGCTACCGTGCGATATGCCCCCTATGCCCGAATAACGGAGATCGAGCGAAGGGCGGGAGTTGTCCCGCCCATACCGATCACCCGTTCAGGGTCACATGTTGATCATGTGGCCGGCCAGGCCGTGGATCGCCTCCTTGACCGCCTCGCCCAGCGTCGGGTGGGCGTGCACGTTGCGGGCCACCTCGTGCACCGTCAGGTCCCACTGCTGGGCCAGCGTCAGCTCGGGCAGCAGCTCGGTGACCTCGGGGCCGATCAGGTGGGCGCCGAGCAGCTCGCCGTGCTCGTTGTCGCTGACGATCTTCACGAAGCCGTTCGCGTCGCCCAGGCCGTGCGCCTTGCCGTTGGCGGTGAACGGGAACTTGACCACCTTGACGTCGTGGCCCAGGTCGCGGGCCTGCGCCTCGGTGTAGCCGAAGCTGGCCACCTGCGGCTGGCAGTAGGTGGCGCGCGGGATCATCACGTAGTCGAGCTCCATGGTCTCGGCGCCCGCGATGGTCTCGGCGGCGATCATGCCCATCGACTCGGCGGCGTGCGCCAGCATGAGCTTGGCGGTGACGTCGCCGATCGCGTAGATGTGCGGCACGTTGGTGCGCAGGCGGCCGTCGACCGCGATCGCGCCCCTGTCGGTCAGCTCGACGCCGGTCTTCTCCAGGCCGTAGCCGTCGACGCGCGGCTGGAAGCCGATCGCCTGGAGCACCTTGTCGGCCTCCAGCACCTGCTGCTGCCCGTCGCGCGACACGGTCACCTTGACCGACGAGCCGGTGTCCTCGATGTTCTCCACCCGGGTGGAGGTGTGCAGCTCGATGCCGAGCCGCTTGTAGCGCTTGGCCAGCTCGGCCGAGACCTCCTCGTCCTCCAGCGGCACGATCCGGTCGAGGAACTCCACGATCGTGACCTTGACGCCGTAGTTGTGGAGCACGTAAGCGAACTCCACGCCGATGGCGCCCGCGCCCGCGATGATGACGCTGCCGGGCAGCTCCTCCGAGAGGATCTGCTCCTCGTACGTCACCACCCGCTCCGACAGCGACGTGCCGGGGATCAGCCTGGTGGTCGCGCCGGCGGCGATGATGCAGTTGTCGAAGGTGATCGTCTCGTCGTTCACCTGGATGGTGTTGGCGTCGAGGAACGTGCCTCGGCCGTCGTACTCCGTGATGGAGTTCTTCTTCATCAGGTAGTGGATGCCCTTGACCCGGCCGTCCGCGACCTTGCGGCTGCGCGTGAAGGCGGCGCCGTAGTCGAACGTGACGTCACCCTGGATGCCGAAGGTCTTGGCCTCCTTGGTGAAGATGTGGGCCAGCTCGGCGTTGCGCAGCAGCGCCTTGGACGGGATGCAGCCCACGTTCAGGCAGACGCCACCCCAGTACTTCTCCTCGATGACCGCCGTGCGCAGCCCGAGCTGGGAGGCGCGTACGGCGGCCGTGTATCCTCCCGGACCCGCGCCCAGGACCACGACGTCGTAGTGAGTGCTCATGGTTCGGACCATACCGCTCGCCGGAGGGCTCACCTGACCGTCACCCCCGCGGCTGGACGTCCACCTGGTAGGGCAGTGTCAGCTCGTCGGCGACCTTGCCCCGAATACCCCAGTTGACCTGCGGCATCTCGATGATTGTGATTTCCACGTCTTCTGGCTCGTACGGGAGCCGCTCGTAGATCGTCCGGATGAGCGCGCGCTTGGCGTCGTCGCTGCGGCCGGTGAAGCAGACGATCTCGATGATCAGGTATGAGCCGGAACGCTGGGGACAGACCAGGTCGTCGGCGTCCAGCAGCAGGAACCGGTGGAACCGCTTGTCCTCCGGCAGCCCCCACGCCTCGACCAGGCATCCCTGGAGCAGGTCGGAGACCTCCCGCTGCCGCCCCGCCCACACCTCACGCCGCCCGTAGACCTTCACCTGAGCCATGTCGGTCACTATAGAACCGTGATCCGCATACTGCTGGCCGACGACGAGGCCATGATGCGCGCCGGGGTGCGGGCCATCCTGGCGTCCGACCCGAAGCTCGACGTGGTGGCCGAGGCCGGCGACGGGCGCGAGGCGGTCGACCTGGCGATCAGCCACCACCCGGACGTCGCGCTGCTCGACATCCGCATGCCGGTGCTCGACGGGCTGGCCGCGGCGGCCGAGATGCGCAGGGCGGCGCCGGGCACGGCGGTGGTGATGCTGACCACGTTCGGCGAGGACGACTACATCGCCAAGGCGCTGGAAGTGGGCGCGAGCGGCTTCCTGCTCAAGTCGGGCGACCCACGCGAGCTGATCGCGGGCGTGCACGCGGTGGCCGGCGGCGCGGCCTACCTCTCGCCGAAGGTCGCCCACCGGGTGATCGCCCAGCTCGCCGGCGGCCGGATGGCGCGCGGCGCGCACGCCCGCGACCGGCTGGAGTCGCTGACCGAGCGCGAGCGCGAGGTGCTGGCCCTGGTCGGCGCCGGGCTGTCGAACGCGGAGATCGCCGGCCGCCTGCACATCGTCGAGGGCACGGTGAAGGCGTACGTGAGCGCGATACTCACCCGGCTGGGCGTCCGCAACCGGGTCCAGGCGGCGATCATCGCCTACGAGGCGGGATTGGTAGCCTGACACGTGATGTATCGCCTCGTGTTCACGCAGGTCTTGCGGCGGTTCGACGCCGAGGCCGTGCACCACCGGACCGTCAGGGGGCTGGCGTTGGTCGCCAGACTGCCCCTGCTCAAGCGCCTGCTCCACAGGGCGCTCGCCCCGCACGACCCGGCGCTGCGGATCACCGCGTTCGGCGTGCACTTCCCCGGCCCGCTCGGGCTGGCCGCCGGCTTCGACAAGGACGCCGCCTGCGCGGAGGCCGTGGCCGCGCTCGGCTTCTCGCACGTCGAGGTCGGCACGATCACCGCGCACGCGCAGCCGGGCAACCCGCGCCCGCGGCTGTTCAGGCTCGTACGCGAGCGGGCGGTGGTCAACAGGATGGGCTTCAACAACGCCGGAGCCCCGGCCGCCGCCCGCCGCCTGCGCCGCACCCGTGGGGTGCCCGCCGTGGTCGGCGTCAACATCGGCAAGACCAAGGTCGTGCCCGAGTCCGAGGCGGCCGCCGACTACGTCACCAGCGCCAAGGAGCTCGCGCCCCTGGCCGACTACCTGGTGGTCAACGTCAGCTCGCCCAACACGCCCGGCCTGCGCGACCTCCAGGCGGTGTCGCTGCTGCGGCCCCTGCTGAGCGCGGTCAAGGAGGTCTGCGACAGCACGCCGCGGCGCACCCCGCTGCTCGTGAAGATCGCGCCCGACCTGGCCGACGACGACGTCGACGCCGTCGCGGACCTGGCGCTGGAGCTGGGGCTCGACGGCATCATCGCGACCAACACCACGATCGCGCACGACGGCCCCACCGGCGGGCTGTCCGGCCGCCCCCTCAAGGCCCGCTCGCTGGAGGTGCTGCGGCGGCTGCGCGCCCGTGTCGGCGACCGGCTCACCCTGGTGTCCGTGGGCGGCGTCGAGGACGTCGACGACGTCTGGGAGCGCCTCCTGGCCGGCGCCACCCTGGTCCAGGGCTACACCGGCTGGATCTACGGCGGCCCGCTGTGGGCGTCCCGCATCCACCGCCAGCTCTCCCGCCGCGTCCGCCGCCACCGCCTGACCTCCATCACCGCCATAATCGGCCGCACGGCCCCTGCGGATTCCCGCCGTACGGACCCCGGATCCGGAGAGATCGGCCGCGCGACTTCCGGATCCGCGGCGACCGATCGTACGGACCCTGGATCTGGAGAGATCGGCCGCACGGCCCCCGACTCCGCGGAGGCCGGTCGTACGGTCTCCGACGACTCGCGGTGACCGGTCCGGTGGAGCTCGGCGGCGGGGTCGTGCTGCGTCCGCTGGCGCTCGACGACGCCGAGCCGCTCGCGGACGCGTACCGTCGCAACCGCGACCACCTGCGCCGCTGGGAGCCGAGGCGCACGGAGGAGTTCTTCACCACGGCGGGCCAGGCCGCGCGGGTGGCGGAGATGCTCAAGATCCGCGACGAGCACCGGATGTTCCCGTGGGTGCTCGCCGACGGCCCGCTGATCGTCGGCATCCTCAACGTGAACGACATCGTGCTCGGCGCCTTCCGCAACGGCCACCTGGGCTACTGGGTCGACGCCGCCCGCAACGGCCGCGGCCTGGCCACCGGCGCGGTGCGGGAGGCCTGCCGCGTCGCGGCGGAGTCGCTGGGGCTGCACCGCCTCCAGGCCGGCACCCTCCTCGGCAACCACGGCTCCCAGCGCGTGCTGCGCAAGTGCGGCTTCACCGAGATCGGCGTGGCCGAGAAGTACCTGCACATCGACGGCGAGTGGCGAGACCACCTGCTCTTCGAGAAGATCCTGCATGACGGCCCGCCCGGGTAGGACTGTCGGCACGGGCGGCTAACGTCCGAGCGTCGGATGCCGGACACGACGGCCGGGAGTTGAGTGGTGGCGCGCGCGAGACCCGACGAGGTCGAGGTCACGGTCGAGCAGCTCGTCCACGTCGGCGACGACGACTACACCGTCGCCCGGGTGAGCGCCGACGACATGCCCTCCTTCATCGCCTCCGGCCGGACGCTGGCCGGGGCGCAGCCGGGGGAGCGGCTGCTGCTCGCCGGCGAGTGGGGCGAGCACCCCCGCTTCGGCGCCCGCCTGCAGGTCCGCCGGTGCGAGCGGATCGCGCCCTCGACCGTCCGCGCCATCGCCCTCTACCTCGGCTCCGGTCTCATCCGCGGCGTCGGGCCGCGCCTGGCCCACGCCATCGTCAGCCACTTCGGCGAGGAGACGCTCAAGGTCATCGACACCGAGCCCGGCCGGCTGCGCGAGGTGGTCAACATCGGCGCCATCCGTCAGGCCCAGATCGTCGAGGCGTGGGCCGAGCAGAAGGCCGTCGCCGCCCTCATGGTCGCCCTGCAGGGCTTCGGGGTGAGCCCGCTGCTCGCCGCCAAGATCTACCAGGTGTACGGCGACGAGTCGCTGCGTGTCCTCACCACCGATCCCTACCAGCTCGTGGGCCGGGTGCGCGGCATCGCCTTCCAGAGCGCCGACCGCATCGCGCTGCGCTCCGGCGTCCCCGAGGACAGCCCGCAGCGCGTCAAGGCGGCCGTGGTCGACCGGATCGAGGCGGCCGCGGCCAGCGGCGGCCACTGCTTCGTGCCGCTGCGCGCGCTCGTCGCCCAGGTGGCCGCGCTGGTCGAGCAGGACGAGCCGAAGATCAGGCAGGCCGTCGACGCGCTCCACGCCGACCGCCGGGTGGTCGTCGAGGCGTCACCCTCCGACCCGGGCCGCCTGGTCGTCTACGGCAAGCAGGAACACAGCCGCGAGGTCGCGCTGGCCGCTCACCTCGCCCGGCTCGCCCGCGCCCCGTCCAAGCTGCGGCTGCGGCCCTTCCAGGAGGACGACCGGCTCCACGACGACCAGCGCGCGGCGGTCAACCTGGTGCTGACCAGCACGGTCTCGGTGCTGACCGGCGGTCCGGGCTGCGGCAAGAGCCACACGGTGGCCGCCATCGCCGCCACCGTGCGGGCGATGGGCGGCCGGGTGACGCTCACCGCGCCCACGGGCAAGGCGGCCAAGCGCCTGTCGGAGCTGACCGGGCTGCCCGCGATGACCGTCCACCGCATGCTCGCCCAGCAGCCGGAGGACGACGGCGCGCTGTTCCAGGAGCGGCCCGTCGAGGCCGACCTCATCGTGGTCGACGAGGCGTCCATGCTCGACCTGCAGCTCGCCACCCGGCTGGCGTCGGCCGTCCCGTCCGGCAGCCACCTGCTGCTGGTCGGCGACAGCGACCAGCTGCCCAGCATCGGCCCCGGCCGGGTGCTGGCCGACCTGCTGAGCGTCGAGGAGATCCCGCGCGTCCGGCTCACCCACATCTTCCGCCAGGCGCAGGGCAGCGGCATCGTCAGGGCCGCCCACCACGTGCGGGCCGGCGAGCTGCCCGGGCTGCCCGGCGGCGGCGGGTTCTGGTTCGAGGAGCTCGACGACCCGCAGGCGGTGGCCGACCGGGTCATCCACCTCGCCACCGAGGCCATCCCCCGCAAGCAGGGCATCCGCCCCGACCAGGTGCAGGTGCTCTGCCCGATGCGCAAGGGCGTCACGGGCACCGTCGAGCTGGGCCGCCGCCTGCAGGAGCGGCTCAACCCGCCGGGCGACGGGGTCGACGAGCACTGGTACGGCTCCTCGGTCTACCGGGCGGGCGACCGGGTCCTGCCCATCCGCAACAACTACGACAAGGGCGTCTTCAACGGTGAGACCGCCACGGTCACCGCCGTCGACCAGCGCGAGCGGCTGGTGGAGCTGCGCACCGACGACGGCCGCACGGTCGAGTACGCCTTCGGCGAGCTCGACGAGCTGACCCACGCGTACGCGATCAGCGTGCACCGCTCCCAGGGCAGCGAATACCCGTTCGTGGTCGCCCCGATCGTCGCCGAGTCCGGCGGCATCATGCTGCGCCGCAGCCTCCTCTACACGCTGGTGACCAGGGCCAAGTCGTGGGTGGTGCTGGTGGGCCGGCGCGAGGCCCTGGAGATGGCGGTCCACACCCTCGGCCGCAGACGCAACACCGCGCTGCCGCAGCGGCTGGCCCTCGCGCTGGCCTGACGGGTCAGATGCTGGGCCGGGTCGACTCGGGGTCGTGGGTCATGGCCTCGATGCGGTCCATCACCTCGTCGAGCCGGATGACGCCGGGGAGGTGCGGCCTGCGGCGCTGCCACGGGTGCGGCCCGGCCGGCGGGCGATACTCGACGCCGAGCGCGTCCAGCCGCCCCAGGTGGGCCTCCAGGCGGCCGGGGAAGTCGTCCTGGGCGCCCCAGGCGATGTCGGCCAGCGCGCACGCCCTGGGCCACATCCGGTAGTCGAGGGTGCGCGGGTCGGGCACGCGCTCCGTCCAGAGCTGCGCCTGCACGCCGATGACCCGCTCACGCTCCTGAGGAGCCCAGTCGTCCGGGGCGGGGTCGAACGCGGCCACGTCGGCCACGGTGATCGTCTCGCCGATGGCCAGCGGCTCGTCGGGCGAGGCCGCCTCCGCGTAGTCGAAGTAGAGCGGGAAGACCGAGGTGGCCACCACGTCGTGGCCCGCGGCGGCGGCGCGGCGGGCCACGCCCTGCCCGCGCCACGGCATGACGACCGTGTCCGGCCGCAGCCCGCCGCTCACGAACGCCTCGTCCCACACCACCGCGCGGCTGCCCCGCTCGGCCAGCGCGTCGGCCAGCCGCCGCAGGAACCACGCCTGCAGGTCGTTGACCGTGGCCAGGCCGAGCGACTCGCGGTAGGCGTCGATCTCGGGCGAGGCGGCCCACTGGTCGAGCACCACCTCGTCGCCGCCGATGTGCACGTAGGGGGTCTCGCCAAGCGCCCCCAGCAGCTCGTCGAAGATCGTGGTGAGGAACTCGACCGTCGGCGGCAGCGGCGACAGGATGGCGGGGGAGATGCCCCACCGGTCGAGCACGTCATGCGGCTCGCCCGTGGCGCCCAGCGACGGGTAGGCCGCCAGGATCGCCGAGGCGTGCCCTGGCACGTCGATCTCCGGCACCACGGTCACCGCCCTGTCGCGGGCGTAGGCGGCGATCTCGGCCAGGTCGTCCAGGGTGTAGTAGCCGCCGTGCGGGATGCCGTCGAACGCCTCCGGCTGACCGTACGGGTGCACGGCCGAGCGCGGCCGGTGGGAGGACATCTCGTGCAGCAGCGGGTAGGCCCGGCTCTCCACCCGCCAGCCCTGGTCGTCGGCCAGGTGGAGGTGGAGGCGGTTGAGCTTGTGCAGCGCCATGAGGTCGACCAGCCGCATGACCTCCCGCTTGGGGAAGAAGTGGCGCGCCACGTCCAGGTGGAGCCCGCGCCACGGGAAGCGGGGTTCGTCCTCGATCCGCGCCCCGGGCACGGTCCACGACGTCGCGGCACCGTACCGGAAGGCCTCGTCGGGCAGCAGCTGGCGCAGCGACTGGGCGGCGTAGAACGCGCCCGCCCGGCCGCCGGCGGCGATCTCGACGCCGCGCGAGCCCACCGTCAGCCGGTAGGCCTCGTCGCCGAGCGAGGGGTCGAGCCGCAGGTCGATCGCGCCGTCGTCGCCCGGCAGCAAGTCCAGCCCCGGCATCGCGGTGCGGACGGCGCCGATCAGGTCGGCCGGCCCCGAGACGGCGGCCCCGGCGGTCAGCTCGTAGGAGGCGGACAAGGGACGGCTGAGCTTCGGGCGAGGGATCATGACTTCAGATAGTGCTGCAAGCCGTTCGCCAGCGCCAGCGCGATCTTCTGGCGGAACGCCGGGTCGCGGAACTTCGCCGCCTCACCCGCGTTGCGCATGTTGCCGGCCTCGATGAAGACCTTCGGCACCGTCGACAGGTTGAGCCCGCCCAGGTCGCCGCGGTAGTCGAGCCCCTTCTTGCCGATGTAGGTGGAGTACGGCAGCCCGGTGCCCTCGCGGAAGGCGTCGCGCACGGCCTTGCCCAGCCTGGCCGAGGCGCCCACCACGGGGTCGACCGGGCCGCCGATCTTCTTCGGCATGATGACGTGGAAGCCGCGGTTTCCTGGGCTGGAGCCGTCGGCGTGGACCGAGATCGCGGCGTCGGCCTCGCTGCGGTTGCCGATCGCGGCCCGCTCGGTGATGCACGGGCCGACGCCGGTGTTGCTGGAGCGGGTGAGCTTCACCGTCGCGCCGCGGCTCCTGAGGATCTTGGCCATGCGCGTGGACACGTCCCAGTTGAAGGCCGCCTCGGAGTAGCCGCTGTTGGTGGAGGTGCCGGTGGTGTCGCAGGCCTTCCACTGGGTCAGCACGTTGACCTTGCGGTTGATTTCCTTCGGGGCGCGGGCGTTGCCTCCGTTGTGTCCCGGGTCGATGACGACGACCCTGCCGTCGAGCGGCCGCACGGAGGGGGCCTTCTCGGCGGGCCGGGCCGAGCCGGCCGACCGGGCGGGCTCGGCGGCCGTGGCGCTCGACGTGGGCCCGGCGTCCCGGCGCGCCATCTGGTCCGCCACGGGGGCACCGGGAACGGCGCCGCCGCACGCGGAGGCGACCAGGCCGCAGGCAGCGAGAAGAGAGGCGGGAAGCGCACGCATGCGCTCCAACTTACGGCAACCTCGTCCGCGGGGTGCGGAACGCCGCGAACCCGCTCACCACACGTGCTCGCCGACCTCCTGACGCTGGAGGAGGGCGGCCAGCTCCCGCGCGTCCTCGGCGTCCAGGCCGAGGACGACGCGGGGCCGGCCCCACGGGTGGTCGAGCGAGTGGGCGACGTAGCTGGCGACGGACTCCACGCCGACGTCGGTGCCCCGGCCCCGCCCGGCGCGCCACTGCGCCCAGGCGCGCTCGAGCTCGGCCGCGGCACGCTGGGCGCACGACACCAGTTCCGGATCACGCATGGCTGTCCCCCCGGATCAGATCGTGGCCGGACCGCAAGTCCGGCCACAATTAGCATGACCCTGGCGAGTTAACCGCCGGGCGGGGCGTCACGGAGCGTGTTGACCGACCTTTGACATCCTCTTAGGCAGGACCCGTGCTGCGCCGCACGATCAGCTCCGGTGTCACCTCGCGTAGCCGGGCGGCCTTGGCCGGCTCGGAGATGCGATCGCTCAGCAGCGCCGCGGCCGTCCGCCCCATCGCGCGCCGGGGCTGGTCGACCGAGGTCAGGGAGATGTGGTCCGACGCCGCCAGGTGGGTGTTGTCGTAGCCGATCACCGAGAGGTCTTCCGGCACCCGCAGGCCGAGTTCGGCCGCGGCGATCAGCACGCCGAGCGCGACCACGTCGTTGGCGGCGAATATGGCGGTGGGCCTCGGTTCGCGGGTCAGCAGGGCGAGTGCCGCCGTCCTGCCGCCGTCCTCCGAGGCGTCCGCCGCCTCGACCATGATGTAGGGCGCCAGCGAGTGCCTGCGCATGGCCACGAGGTAGCCCTCGCAGCGGGAGGGGCGCGGGCCCTCGATGTGCGCGATGCGCTTGTGCCCGGCCGCGACCAGGTGGTCGATCGCCAGGCGCGCGCCGTGCTGGTCGTCGTCGACCACGATGTCGACGCCGTCGAGCTCGATGTCACGTTCCCCGACGACCACCGTCGGGGTGTACGAGGTCGCCTCGATCAGGGTTTCGCTGGTGGGCGCGATGCCTAAGAGCACCAGCCCGTCGACCCGGAGTTCCAGGAAGGCCTCCACGGCCTCGTCCTCGAACGCCGGGTCCCACTGGCTGTTGCCGATCAGCATGCGCAGCCCGTCGCCGTGCAGGCTCTCCTGCAGGCCGTCGAGGAACTCGGCGTAGAACGGGTTGTGCAGGTCGGCGACGAGTGCGCCGACGAGGTGCGTGCGGCCTTCCACGAGGCTGCGCGCGACGGCGTTCGGCCGGTAGCCGAGTTCACGGGCCGCCTGCAGCACGGCCTGGCGCCGGTGCTCGCTCACGTGCGGGGATCCGCGCAGCACGAGTGAGACCAGCGATTTCGAGACGCCGGCTCGCTCGGCGACGTTGCGGATGGTGGGCCTTGGTCGAGGCAGCGCGTCTACCTCTCTCAGCTCGGTGATGGTCGATGACTTCACTGGCGGTCCTGGCATGTGTCTCCCCCGCGATGCGGATGTTGGGGCACCTGTACCACCAAACGATCGAGTTCGCCGCAGGGTACGGCCTGGGTTCCGGAAGCCCGTCATTGCCCGGATGTCCGCAGGTCGGCAAGGGATGAGGCCGGAGCGTTCAGAAGCTCGACGGCGTGCGACGACTGCGTTTCGACCGCGCGACGCTCAGTCGCGCATGGGTCCGCGCGCCTCGGCGGGCGGCGCGGGTGGCGTGGGAAGGAAACCGGGGAAGGATGGCGCCGGGCGGGCGGCGCCAACTCCCCTGTATGACGTCCGAGTCGTCACTGGGGTGGACCGGGCCACGCCGACCTGGCCCACCGTGAGAACCCCCCTGAGGTTGGTGACGACCCTGGTCTCACTCCGAGCGCTGCTGCGGAATCCCCGCCAGCAGTGCGCGAACCTCGGTCTCCCGGTAGCGCCGGTGACCGCCGAGGGTGCGGATCGACGTCAACTTGCCCGCCTTGGCCCACCGGGTGACGGTCTTGGGGTCGACCCGGAACATGGTGGCGACCTCGGCGGGCGTGAGCAGCGGCTCGGCCTCGGGTGTACGAGCTGACATTTGTGCGGCCTCTCCTCCGTGTGGACCGGCTTCGCGATCCTGCGACTGCCTTTGCGCGTGTCACGGATGTCCCTCTATGACCCAGAGCGTGCGGCTTTTCTGGGCCATATACGGCATCACCCGATGTGACCATACCGCCACGCAGAGCGATTGGCGAGCCCTTCTTTGACCCAACTGCCCGCCCCTGCGGCGATGTCACGCTCGGTGATTCTAGCGACACGTTTCGTGGTATCGCAGTGAAAACGGCAAACTACTCAGTTCGCAGAAGTGAGCAGCCGCGACTCATGACCTACTCATGCAGGTCAGACGGTCGTATTGGGGTTCAGTTGGAAGATTCCAGGAGTTGCATTGACTTCCAGCGAAGGATGACCCTCTGGTACATGGCATAGGCAAGCTCTTCTTGACCCGTGTCCAGCCCCGTCAGGGCCGCGGAAAGCTCCGCCACCGACTGGTCGGCCTGCAGCGCCTCGTCGTTCATCAGATGCACCAGGCCGCCGTAGTCGAGCTCCACCAGCGAGTGGGGGTGGAACTCCTCCAGCCACCGCGCCACGTCCTCCACGTCGAAGTTGGGCGCGGTGTCGCCGAGGTTGCGCCGCAGCACCTGCAGCGCCCGCGCGGCCCGCCTCCTGGCCTGGGCCATGGACGTGACGTAGATGAGGTTGCGCCCGGTGGCGGTCGTCACGTCCTGTCCGGGCACGGAGGCGCCGAGCACCAGCCAGCGCTCGTTGCCGTCGAACGGCACGAACCACGAGGGTGGCACGTGCCAGGCCGTGGTGCGGATGTGGGTGCGCAGTGCGTCGGAACCGGCGCCGCGCTTGTAGCGGTCGAAGTCGTCGGCCGTCTGCTCGGCGATGGCATTCGGGACGAACCGGTCCATCAGCTTCACAGGGACACTGCCCCGGAGCCTTGAGAAGGCCAGCCACGAGCGCAACCGGGTCTGCCAGGGGCAGACGTACAGACGGTCCTCGACACGCCGCAGGTAGGCGTTGGGGCTCTCCTGCGCGGGTACGACTTGAGGAGGCATGCCAAGCAGGCGCCTGACCGACTCCCCGTGCTCGGCTTGGAGCGCGTTGGCCCGGCGCGGACGGTCGCGAGAATCGGCATAGTCGGCCCAGACCTTGCGCTCGGATTCGGAGAACGCGGTCAGCGGCTCATAGACGCGGAGGTAGGCGGCATAGGGCAGCACGGAGGCATCGTGTCATGAAGCCAACCCGCCGTGCATCGTCGTGCCGACTACGCTTGAGTGATCTCCGCCGCGAAGGGGCGGCGGACCGGACAGGGAGTCACTACCGTGACCGACGTCTTCGGTGCGTCCCACAAGGACGTTCACGAGCAGGTCGTCTTCTGCGCCGACGAGCAGAGCGGCCTTCGCGCCATCATCGCCATCCACAACACCGCACTCGGCCCCGCTCTCGGGGGCACCAGGTTCTACCCGTACGAGAGCGAGCAGGCCGCCCTGGCCGACGTGCTCAACCTCGCCAAGGGCATGGCCTACAAGAACGCGCTGGCCGGCCTCGACCTCGGCGGCGGCAAGGCCGTCATCATCGGCGATCCCGCCCGCGACAAGAGCGAGCCGCTGCTGCGCGCGTACGGGCGCTTCGTCGAGTCGCTCGGCGGCCGCTACATCACGGCCTGCGACGTCGGCACCTACAGCGAGGACATGGACCTCATCGCCCGCGAGTCACGCTTCGTCGTGGGCCGCACCGTCGCCCACGGCGGCGCCGGCGACTCCTCCATCCTGACGGCGTTCGGCGTCTTCCAGGGCATGCGCGCCTCGGCCGAGCGGGTCTTCGGCGCCCCGACGCTGCGCGGCAGGCGGGTCGGCGTCGAGGGCGTCGGCAAGGTCGGCCACCGCCTGGTCAGCCTGCTCCGCGACGACGGCGCCGACGTGGTGATCTGCGACGTCAGCGAGCGGGCGATCGACCGCGTCAAGCGGCTCCACCCCGAGGTCGACGTGGTCGCCGACGCGCGGGAGCTGACCGCGGCGGACATCGACGTGTTCGCGCCGTGCGCGCTGGGCGGGGTGCTCGACGACGCCACGGTGTCCACGCTGCGCGCCAAGGTCGTCTGCGGCGCGGCCAACAACCAGCTCGCCCACTCCGGCGTGGAGAAGCAGCTCGACGAGCGCGGCATCCTCTACGCGCCCGACTACGTCGTCAACTCCGGCGGCGTGATCCAGGTGTCCGACGAGATCGGCGGCTTCGACATGGAGCGCGCCCGCGCCAAGGCGATGGGGATCTACGACACGACCCTGAAGATCTTCGCGATCGCGTCGGAGGAAGGCGTACCCCCGGCGGTGGCAGCGGATAGGCTGGCAGAGCGCAGAATGTCGGAAGTCGGGCGGATTAGGGGCATTTGGCTAGGGCGCTGACGCCCCGCGCTCATACGACGTACCGAGCTGGGCACAAAACAGGTACGGTAATAGGCGAACGATAGGCTGACGCCCGATGCAAGGGCGGCGTCAGCGTGTGGTGCGTTAGCGACGAGGGGTCGGGAGACGACCCCACACGAGGGGGTCGAGCCAATGGGGCGCGGCCGAGCAAAGGCCAAGCAGGTCAAGGTTGCTCGCCAGCTGAAGTACAACAGCGGTGGCACGGATCTCGACCGACTTCGCGACGAACTCGGGGTCGGAGACTCCAGCAACGACGACGCCGACGACCTCAACGACGAGCTGGCGGATCGCTATGCCGATTACGCCGACGACTACGGAGACGACGACGGCGGACGATCGTCCGGCCGCCGCTAGCCGTTCTCACTCTTCCCGTTGACCGTGGCGAGTGCCCGGCATCCGCCGGGCGCCCAGCCCGAAGCGCGCAAGCCCCACGGGCCACCCGTGGGGCTTCGTCACGCTCGCGTCGTGCCGGGTGAGAGGTGTACGTGTCCGGCGACACGGGATGGCCGGGCGCGATCAACCGGTAGCGCCCGGCACGCCGTGAGGCGTTCAGCGGTAGCGGGCGCGGCCCTCGCCGGGCACGACCTCGCCCAGCACCCACGCGGGCAGCCCGCGCCCTTCCAGCAGGCGGACCGCCTCGTCGGCGACCTCCGCCGGCACGATCGCCGCCATCCCGACACCCAGGTTGAACGTACGGTCGAGGTCGGCCTGCGCGATGCGGCCGTGGCCCGCCAGCACCTGGAAGATGGCCGGAGGCGTCCACGACGAGCGGTCGAGCACCGCGTCGAGATGACCCGGCAGCGAGCGGGACACGTTGCCCTCCAGCCCGCCGCCGGTGATGTGCGCGTAGGCGTGCACCTCGACCGTGCGGGCCAGCTCCAGGCAGTCGAGCGAGTAGATGCGCGTCGGCTCCAGGAGCTCCTCGCCCAGCGGCCGGCCCAGCTCGGGCAGCTCCGCGTCGAGGGAGAGGTCGGCCAGCTTGAGCACGTGGCGCACCAGCGAGTAGCCGTTGGAGTGGACGCCCGACGACGCCAGCCCCAGCACCACGTCGCCCTCGCGGACCCGGTCGGGACCGAGCATCGCGTCGGCCTCGACGACGCCCGTGCCGGCGCCCGCCAGGTCGTACTCGTCGGGCCCCATCGCGCCGGGGTGCTCGGCCGTCTCGCCGCCCACCAGCGCCGCGCCCGCCAGCCGGCAGCCCTCGGCCACCCCGCCGACGATCTCCGCGACCCGCTCGGGCACGACCTTGCCGCAGGCGATGTAGTCGGTCATGAACAGCGGCTCGGCCCCGCACACCACCAGGTCGTCGAGGACCATGCCGACCAGGTCGACGCCGATCGTGTCGTGCTTGCCGTAGCGCTGCGCGATCATGACCTTGGTGCCGACCCCGTCGGTCGACGTGGCCAGCAGCGGCCGCCGGTAACGCAGCAGCGCCGACGCGTCGAACAGCCCGGCGAAGCCGCTGGCGTCGTCGACCACCTCCGGGCGGCGCGAGCGGGCCACCTTGTCCTTCATCAGCGCGACCGCGCGCTCGCCCGCCTCGATGTCGACGCCCGCGGCCTCGTAGGTGGTCACGCCTTGCTCTCCAGGACGAACTTGCCGACGTTGTCTTCGTCGATCGGGATCGGGTAGGAGCCGTCGAAGCAGGCCCGGCAGAGCCGCTCGGCGGGGATCGTGGTGGCCTTGGTGAGCCCTTCGAGCGAGATGTAGCCGAGCGAGTCGGCGCCGAGCGAGGCCCGGATCTCCTCCACCGACAGCGAGCCCGCGATCAGCTCGGCGCGGGTGGCGAAGTCGATGCCGTAGAAGCACGGCCACGCGACCGGCGGCGACGAGATCCGTACGTGCACCTCGCTCGCGCCGGCCTCCCGCAGCATCTTCACGATGGCCCGCTGGGTGTTGCCGCGCACGATCGAGTCGTCGACCACGACCAGGCGCTTGCCCTCCACGACCTCGCGCAGCGGGTTGAGCTTGAGCCGGATGCCGCGCTGGCGGATCGTCTGCGACGGCTGGATGAACGTGCGGCCGACGTAGGAGTTCTTCACCAGGCCCTGGCCGTAGGGGATGCCGCTCTCCTGGGCGTAGCCCACGGCGGCGGGGGTGCCGGACTCGGGCGTCGGGATCACCAGGTCGGCCTCGACCGGATGCTCGCGGGCCAGCACCCGGCCCACCTCGACCCGGGTGACCTGCACGCCGCGCCCGGCGATGGTCGTGTCGGGGCGGGCGAGGTAGACGTACTCGAACAGGCAGCCCTTGGGCTCCGCCAGCGCGAACCTGCGCGAGCGGACGCCGCGCTCGTCGATCGTGAGCAGCTCGCCCGGCTCGATCTCGCGGACGAACGTGGCGCCGACGATGTCGAGCGCCGCCGTCTCCGACGCCACCGCCCAGCCGCGCTCCAGCCTGCCCAGCACGAGCGGGCGGATGCCCTGCGGGTCGCGCGCGGCGTAGAGCGTCGTCTCGTCCATGAACACCAGTGAGTACGCGCCCTTGACCTGCGGCAGCAGCTCGGCGGCGGCGTCCTCGACGGACCGGCTGCGATCCTGCGCGAGGAGCGTGGTGAGCACGTCGGTGTCGGTGGTCGCCCGGGTCGTGCCGGGCTCCAGACGCTGGGCCAGCGCCGGGGTGTTGATCAGGTTGCCGTTGTGGGCCAGCGCGAGCCCGCCCACGTCGGTCGAGCTCAGCGTGGGCTGCGCGTTCTCCCACACGCTGGAACCGGTCGTGGAGTAGCGGCAGTGGCCGATGGCCAGGTGGCCGCGGAGGGTGCCGAGCACGGACTCGTCGAAGACCTGGGCCACCAGGCCCATGTCCTTGTAGACGAGGATGCGGCTGCCCTCGCTGACCGCGATGCCCGCGGACTCCTGGCCGCGGTGCTGCAACGCGTACAGCCCGTAGTAGGTGAGTTTGGACACTTCCTCGCCTGGCGCCCAGACGCCGAACACGCCGCAGGCGTCTTTCGGCGCGCGGTCGTCGGGGTCCAGGTCATGGCCGAGCCGGCCGTCGCCCTTCAGCACGTAGTTCAGTCTAGGTCGGCCGGCTTCGTGCTCGCGCACCCGGGGTGCGTCCTCGCCGGACCGCGCCCGTTTGGACGGAAGATGACCGGGGGGTTACCCGTGTCGTCAGGTTTCAAGTGCCGCTCCTGCGAAAAGGTGAAGTATCCGGCATGCAGACCCCGTCGGGAGAGCGGAACGTGACCACACCTGGCGACCCGAACGACCACCCCGAACCGGACCGCCCCTGGTGGGCCGAAGGCGCCCCGGATGACCCCGCGGACGAGCGTCCTCAGGGGGCCGCCGGCGATGACGGCGGCCGGACGGAGGAGCCCGGCGAGGGTGAGGAACCTCTCGCTCCGAAGCCTCCCGTCGTGCCCGAACCCGACCGGCCCTCCCGCCCCGAACCGGGTCCCATAGAACCGGAACCCTCGCCCGGTCCGGGTCCCGTGGAACCTGAACCCTCTCCGGGGCCCGTTCCTGGGGAACCCTCTCCGGGGCCGGCGCCCGGGGGAGGGCCTGGGGAGCCGCGGCATCCGGACCTGCCCGAATCACCGGAGACGCCGCCACCCGCCCAGGTGCCCGACGAGAGTGACGCCGAGCGGACGGCGGTGTTCGAGGTCCCGCCCCGGGACGATGACAAGGGCCGCGCCTATCCCACCCCCGGCGGCACTCCGCCGTACCCCGGGTGGGAGGGCACCTCCGAGGACCAGCCCACCACCCCCGGTGCCCGGCCCCCGTCCCGCTACGAGGAGCCCGAGGACCGCACCCCGTCCCGCTTCGAGGAGCCCTCCACGGGTGAGCCCCTGCCGTTCGCGGAACCTCCGTACGAGAGCGGTCCCGACGTCCCCCGTCCCGGCCAGCCGGAAGGAGACGAGCCTCACGGCACGCGTCCGGATCGTCCGGAAGGCGAGTCCTACGGCGCGCACCGTCAGCAGCCCGGCAGCGGTCCGCAGGCCTACGGCGCCCACCGTGTCCCGCCGCCCGATGACACTCCCAGGTACGGCGAGGACTGGCCCGAGGGCGAAGCCGGTGCAGCTCCCGGCCAGCGCCCCGCCACCGGCGAGGGGCCGGGCCCACGCGGGGCCGAGCAACCGCCGTACTGGGCGCACGGCGAAGGCCGCGGGGCCTTCGCCGACAGCGGAAAGCATCCCGAGAGCGGAGAACCCACCGGCGGCCGTCCGCCCTCCGAGGGCCGACCCACCGCCCCCGGAGCCACCCCACCACACGAAGGAACTGCAGAAGGGGCCCCCGAGCCGCCCGGCGGACCGGAGCGCGGAGCGCCGCCTCACGGGGGGCCGGAGGGCGCGGAGTCGCCGTACGGCAGACCGGAGGGGGCGGAGTCGCCTCAGGGCGGGCCAGAGGGCACGGAGCCGCCGTACGGCAGACCGGAGGGGGCGGAGTCGCCGTACGGGAGGCCGGAGGGGGCGGAGTCGCCCTACGGGAGGCCGGAGGGTGGGGCGTCGCCTTATGGAGGGCCGGCGTCGCCGTACGGGGGGCCGTCGCCGTACGGGGGAGCCGGGGGCGGGCCGTACGGGGAGCAGGGGCCGGTGCCGGGGACGTCGCCGTCGAGTCCGTACGGGGGGCCGCCGGGTGGGGGACCCGGGTACGGCGAGTGGCAGGCCGCGCAGCCCGGGAGCGGGCTGGCGACCGCGTCGCTGGTGCTCGGGGTGGCGAGCCCGTTCCTGGTGTTCGTGTGCTTCATCGGCCTGCTCACGGCGATCCTGTCGATCGTGTTCGGCATCATGGCGCTGGTCCGGCGGGTGGGCAAGGGCAGGGCGATCACCGGGATCGCCTTCAGTGTGCTGGCGTTGCTGGTGTTCGGCGCGGTGTCCCTCTGGTTCTGGGACATCGTGCAGGATTGCGGCCGGTTGCCCCAGGGCCTCGCGGACCGGTGCTTCGAGGAGCGGATCCCGTGGATGCGGGGCCCGCGCTAGACCGGCAGGTGGGCTGACAGGTCGGCGCGGGCGCCGCTGGCCGAGACGGTGCCGGCGGCCACCGCTTCCGCCCAGGTGAGGCGGCCGGTGGCCAGCTCGATCCAGGTGCGCGGGTCGGTCTCGACGACGTTGGGCGGGGTGCCGCGGGTGTGGCGGGGGCCGGCGATCGCCTGGACGGCAGCGTACGGGGGGACGCGGACCTCGACGGTGCGGCCGGGCGCGGCGGTGACGAGCCGGTCGAGCAGGTGACGCACGACCAGACGGGCCGCTGAGCGGTCGGGCTGGAGGCCGCGGTCGTAGGCGGCGAGCACGGCGGCGACGAGCGCCCCCGTGAGGGCGTCGGCGGGCCCGTCGTAGGGCGGCCGGTCGAGCGCGACGAGCTGGTCGTCGAGGGCGGATCTCAGCTTCTCGGGGTCGATTCTGCGTGGTGGCACCGCCCCATTGTCCTCTGACGGGCAACGGTAAAGCGTTCATCGAGGCGGTGGCGTTCGTTCATCTCGGGTTGGTGCGGTGACCGTAACGTCCCGGCGGGAGAACCGCGCAACCTTGGAGGACCCTGTGGCGAACCTGTCGCCGCGCCGGCTGCTGCCGCTGCTTTCCACCCCGCACAAGGGTGGCCGATCCGCGATGACCTGTCAGTTCCGATGCGGCAACCAGTGCGCGCACGACGTGGCCAACACCAGCGGCAACCCGTACTTCGGCGAGGTGGCCGAGCAGGCGCTGTCCCGCCGGGGCGTGCTGCGCGCCGGTGCGCTGGGCGCGCTGGTGGCCGGCGCCGGCGTGACGATGGGGGCGGCCCCGGCGATGGCCGACCCGGGCAGGTCCGGCCCCCCGCGTGGCAAGGGCGGGCTCGGCTTCGAGCCGGTGGCGCCGAACAAGGCTGACGCGCTGACCGTGCCCAAGGGGTACAGGTCGTCGGCGGTGGTGCGCTGGGGTGACCCGGTGCTGCCGGGCGCGCCCGCGTTCGACTTCGACAACCAGACGGCCGAGGCGCAGGCCATGCAGTTCGGCTACAACTGTGACTACGTGACGCTCTTCGAGATGAACCGCAACCGCGGGCTGCTGTGGGTGAACCACGAGTACACCGACGAGAACCTGATGTTCCGCGGTTACACCGACGGGACGGCGGCCACCGAGGAGCAGATCAAGATTGCGATGGCGGCCCACGGCGGCTCGGTGGTCGAGGTGGAGCGGGTCCGCAACACGGGCGAGTGGAAGCTCGTCACCAACGGGCGCCGCTACAACCGGCGGATCACGGTGTCGACGCCGATGCGGTTCTCCGGTCCGGCCGCCGGCAGCGACCTGCTGAAGACGGCCGCCGACCCCAAGGGCGTCAAGCCGGTCGGCATGCTCAACAACTGCGCCGGCGGCACCACCCCGTGGGGCACGGTGCTGACCGCCGAGGAGAACTTCAACCAGTACTTCGTCAACGGTGACAAGGTCCCCGAGGCGCAGAAGCCGTACATCACCCGCTACAGCATCCCGTCGGGCACCGCGGGCCGCCGGTTCGACCGCGTCGAGGAGCGGTTCGACCTGGAGAAGCACCCGAACGAGGTCAACCGGTTCGGCTGGATCGTGGAGATCGACCCGTTCGACCCGGACTCGACCCCGATCAAGCGGACCGCGCTGGGCCGCTTCGCGCACGAGGCCGCGACGACGACGATCTCCCGTGACGGCCGCCTGGTCGCCTACATGGGCGACGACTCGCGCTTCGAGTACGTCTACAAGTTCGTCTCCAAGGGCCGCTACATCAAGGGCCACGACCGGCACAACCGCACCCTGCTGGACGAGGGCACGCTGTACGTCGCCAGGTTCACCGGCGACAGCCCGAAGGAGGAGCTCGACGGCTCGGGCAAGCTGCCGTCGGACGGCGCCTTCGACGGCTCGGGCGAGTGGATCCCGCTGGTGAGCGGCGACAGGTCGTTCGTCGAGGGCATGACCGCCGCGGAGGTGCTGGTCTACACCCGCGCCGCCGCCGACAAGGTGTCGGCCACCAAGATGGACCGCCCCGAGGACATGGAGCGCAACCCCGTCACCGGCGGCGTCTACATCGCGCTGACCAACAACTCCAACCGCACCCCGGCCCAGGTGGACGAGGCCAACCCGCGCGCCGCCAACAAGCACGGCCACGTGGTGGAGCTGATCGAGCAGCGCGACGACGCGGCGGCCAAGAAGTTCTCCTGGTCGGTCCCGCTGGTCTGCGGCGACCCGAACGACCCCTCGACCTACTTCGCCGGGTTCGACAAGACCAAGGTGTCGCCGATCTCCTGCCCGGACAACCTGGCCTTCGACCCCGACGGCAACCTGTGGATCTCCACTGACGGCAACGCCCTCGGCACCAACGACGGCCTGTTCGTGATGCCGGTCAAGGGCAAGGAGCGCGGTTACGTACGCCAGTTCCTCACCGTGCCGGTCGCCGCGGAGACCTGCGGCCCGCTGATCAGCGACGACCAGCTCAGCGTGTGGGTCGCGGTGCAGCACCCCGGCGAGGCGGACGGCGCGACGCCCGACCGGCCCGCCAGCCGCTGGCCCGACGGCGAGGGCAGCCAGCCGCGGCCGTCGGTGGCCGTGGTCTGGCACGAGCGCGGCAAGAAGATCGGCGCTTGACCTAAAGAGAGGTTCAGGTTTTAGCCTCCATGCCATGAGCATGGAAGTGACTGCCTGGCATCAGCTGTATTCACTGAACAACGAACCGGAGCGTCGCCAGATCTCGAAGGCGACGCTCCGCCGCGTGTGGGGGTTCGCCCGTCCGCACCGCCGGAAACTGACGCTGTTCCTGGGCCTGAGCGTGGTGATGGCGGCGCTGGCGGTGGCCCCGCCGGTGCTGGCCGGCCGGGTGCTCGACGCGATCGGCGCGGGCGAGCCGGTGGGCGTGGTGGTCGGCCTGGCGGGCCTGATCGCCGGTCTGGCCCTGGCCGAGGCGGGGCTGGGGCTGGTGGCCCGCTGGCTGTCGGCCGGCCTCGGCGAGGGCCTGATCCTGGACCTGCGCACGGCGGTCTTCGACCACGTGCAGCGCATGCCCGTCGCGTTCTTCACCAGGACGCGTACGGGCGCGCTGGTGAGCAGGCTGAACAACGACGTGATCGGGGCGCAGCGGGCGTTCACCGACACGCTCTCCGGCGTCGTGGGCAACGTGGTGACGCTGGTGCTGGCGATCACCGTCATGATCTCGCTGTCGTGGCAGATCACGCTGCTGGCGCTGCTGCTGCTCCCGGTGTTCGTGCTGCCGGCCCGCCGGATGGGCACCAGGATCGCCCGGTTGCGGCGCGAGGCCGCCGACCACAACGCGGCCATGGGGTCCCAGATGACCGAGCGGTTCTCGGCGCCGGGGGCGACGCTGGTGAAGCTGTTCGGCCGGCCTGTCAGGGAGTCGGCCGAGTTCGCGGCGCGGGCCGGGCGGGTGCGCGACATCGGGGTGCGCACGGCCATGACCCAGTCGGCGTTCATCACCGCGCTGACGCTGGTCTCGTCGCTGGCCCTGGCGCTGGTCTACGGGCTGGGCGGCTTCTACGCGCTGGCCGGGCGACTGGACGCGGGCTCGGTGGTGGCGCTGGCACTGCTGATCACCCGGCTCTACTCGCCGCTGACCGCCCTGGCCAGCGCCCGGGTGGACGTGATGAGCGCGCTGGTCAGCTTCGAGCGCGTCTTCGAGGTGCTCGACCTGGAGCCGCTGATCAAGGAAAAACCGGACGCGCGGGCCGTGCCCGAGGGGCCGGTGTCGATCGAGTTCGACGACGTGCGCTTCGCGTACCCGTCGGCGGACAAGGTGTCGCTCGCCTCGCTGGAGGAGGTGGCCGCGCTC
Organism: Nonomuraea sp. NPDC054003; assembly: GCF_055585125.1. Lineage (NCBI taxonomy): Bacteria > Bacillati > Actinomycetota > Actinomycetes > Streptosporangiales > Streptosporangiaceae > Nonomuraea > Nonomuraea sp. NPDC054003. Next base: position 30,995 of record NZ_JBVJKR010000015.1, on the reverse strand, counting down.
GACACCCGCGGCGGCGTCGAGGTGCTGCACGGCGTCTCCTTCACCGCCGCGCCCGGCCAGACGGTCGCCCTGGTGGGCTCGTCGGGCGCGGGCAAGTCGACGATCGCCCAGCTCATCCCGCGGCTGTACGACGTGGACGCGGGCGCGGTGCGGATCGGCGGCGTGGACGTGCGCGACCTGGCCGCCGACTCCATCAGGGGGACGCTCGGCATGGTGACCCAGGACGGTCATCTGTTCCACGACACGATCAGGAACAACCTGCTGTTCGTCCGGCCGGACGCCGCCGAGGAGGAGCTGTGGGACGCGCTGCGCCGGGCCAGGCTCGGCGACCTGATCGAGTCCCTGCCCGACCGGCTGGACACGGTCGTGGGCGAGCGCGGCTACCGGCTGTCGGGAGGCGAGCGCCAGCGGCTGACGATCGCCCGGCTGCTGCTGGCCGGGTCGCGGGTGGTCATCCTGGACGAGGCCACGGCCGCGCTCGACTCCACCAACGAGGCGGCCGTGCAGGAGGCCCTGGCCGAGGCGCTCGACGGGCGCACCGCGGTGGTGATCGCGCACCGGCTGTCCACGATCCGCGCCGCCGACGTCATCCTGGTCATCGAGGACGGCCGGGTGGCCGAGCGCGGCACGCACGCCGAGCTGCTCGCCGCCGGCGGCCGTTACGAGGAGCTGTACCGCACCCAGTTCGCCGAGCCCGTCGTCGCCGTGTGAGCCCGCGGCTCAGCGGCGGGGGGAGCGGGCCAGGGCGGCCAGGGCGGCGCCGGCCAGGGCGACCGCGAACAGCACCGCGTACGTCCGCTGGAAGCCGGCCATGAGCTGGTCGAGCGCCACCGGTGAGAGCCGTGACAGCGTCCCCGCGTACACCTGGGCCCGGACCTCGGGGCCGACCGCGCTGCCGAGCACGCTCAGCGACAGCCCGACGCTGAGCACCACGCCGACGTTCATCACCATGAGCCGGAACCCGTTCACCACGCCCAGGCTCCCGCTCGGCAGCGCGCCCATCACCTGGGTGGTGTTGCCGGTCAGGAAGGTCCCGCTGCCGCAGCCGGCCACGAACAGCCCGAGCCCGATCACCCAGTACGGGGTGCCGGGGTCGGTCGCCAGCAGGAGCGCGCCGAGCCCGGCGGAGCTCATCAGGGCCCCGCCGATGCTCAGCGCGTACGGCGACACCCTGCGCCCGAGCGCGCCCACGATCGGCGAGGCCAGCCCCATGCCCACAGGCACAGGCAGCACGCTCAGCCCGGCCTCGAAGGGACCGAGTCCTCGGGCCGCCTGGAAGTAGAGCGCCACCACGAGGATCAGCGAGGCCCTGGCGACCGCGTTGCAGAAGGAGGCCAGGTTCGCGCAAGCCAGCATCCGCCCGCCGAACAGGCGCAGGTCGAGCACCGGGTGGGCGGCCCGCCGCTCCACGATCACGATCAGCGGCACCAGCAACGCGAACACGCCGGCCCCGGCCAGCACCACCGGGCTGGTCAGCCCGCCCGACCCGGCCTCCGACAGGGCCAGCAGCACCGCCGACAGGGCCGCGAACACCAGCGCGTTGCCCAGCGCGTCCACCGGGCGCCGGGGCCCGCGCGGCATCTTGCGCAGCGTGACCGCTCCCCAGACGACCGCGGCCAGCCCGGCGGGCACGTTGACCCAGAAGATCCACTGCCAGCCCGCGGTGGACGCGATCAGCCCGCCCAGCGTGGGCCCGGCGAGCTGGGCGACCGACAGGGTGCCCATGTAGACGCCCATGCCCTGGCTCAGCCGGTCGGGCGGGAACGCCTCGGTGATGATGACGGTGCCGTTGGCCAGGATCATGGCCGCGCCCACGGCCTGCAGCACCCGCATGGCGACCAGGAACCACACGTCCGGCGAGAACCCGGCCAGCAGCGAGGCCAGGGTGAACAGGGCGAACCCGGCCAGATAGACCTCCCGCCGGCCGAGCAGGTCGGCGACCCGGCCGAAGAACATCAGGCTCGCGGTGTTGGTCAGGAGGAAGGCCAGCAGGATCCATCCCGACTGGAACGGGGTGGCGTGGAAGTGGCGCACGACGGTGGGGAGCGCCACGTTGAGCGTGCTGCCGGCCATGCCGATGAGGATCAGCCCCAGACTGGTGACCGAGCACACACGCCACGCGTAACGTAACCGGGCCTGATCGGGGGAGACGGCGACCATGCCTTCCACTATGACGTACGACGTACGTCCGCGGTCAGCTGGGTGAGGGATATTCTAGAATTTGGTTCACCGAGCGCGTTTGCGCAGTCCCTCCAGGTCGTGGATGACCACCCGGCGCCGCCCGGTCTCGATCAGCCCGCGGTCGCGTAACGTGCGCAGCGCCTTGCTGACCGCCTCCCTGGACGCGCCCGTCCACCCGGCGAGCTCGTCCTGCGACAGCGGCAGCGCCACCCGCACCCCGCTGTTGGTCTTCTCGCCGTAGCGCTCGGCCAGCTCGATCAGCCGGGTCGCCACCCGGCCTGTGGTGTCGAACGCGCCGTACTCGATGCGCTTGCGGTCGGAGTCGCGCAGCCGGTCGGTGACCATCCGCATGAGCAGCACCGCGATCCGCCCGTGCTCCTGGAGGAAGCCGGGGAAGTCGCGGACGACGATGCCGGAGATGGGCTCCAGCGCCGTCACCGTGGCCGAGCGGGGCGAGCCGTCGATGCTCGACATGTCCCCGAGCAGCCCGCCCGCCCCGCGCACGGCCAGCACCACCTCGGTGCCGCCGCTGGTGTGGGAGGACACCTTGACCCGGCCCTCGGTCAGCACGAGCACCCAGTCGGAGGTGTCGCCTTCCGACATGACCGTCGCCCCGCGGTCCCACCTGCGCGGCCGGCCGGCCGCGCGCAGGGCCTCGATCTCGTCGTCGGTGAGCATGGAGAGGAACTCGCCCGGCTCTGCCTTCATGCGCCCGATTATGTCCGTACGACGAGCGTCGTAGCTATCGCATTGACGTGAGAACGTACGCCTCGACGAGTTCCTGCTTACCCTTCAGGCTCAGCTTGCCCAGCGGCCGCACGGTCACGCCGTCGCCGAGCCCCTTGAGCGTGGCCGAGCCGATCACCACCGTGCCGGGTTCGGCCAGCGACTCCAGCCGGGAGGCCACGTTCACGCAGTCGCCCATCGCGTTGAAGCCGCGCAGCTCCGGGCTGCCGATGTTGCCCACCAGCGCCGGCCCGGTGTTGACCCCCACCCGGAACGTCGGCCACGGCTCCTGGCCGGTCCGCCGCCACGCCATCTCCTCGGCCACCTCGGCGGCGGCCCGCTGCATCGCCAGCGCGGCCGCGCAGGCGGCCCTGGCGTGCCCTTCCTGCGTGGCCGGGGCGTTGAACAGGGCCAGCATCGCGTCGCCGACGAACTGCACGATCGTGCCGCCGTTGGAGAGGACGCACGGCACCGCGGCCGTGTGGTAGCGGTTGAGCATCTCCACGATCTCGCCCGGCGCGACCCGTTCGGAGAACGAGGTGAACCCCTTCAGGTCGGCGAAGAGCGCGGTGACCTCCTTGACCTGGCCGCCCAGCTCGGCCTGGGCCGGGTCGGCGAGCAGCGCGTTCGCCACGTCGGGCGACATGTACTGCCGGAAGAGCGTGTGCAGCTCGCTGTAGAGGCGGGCGTTCTCCAGCGAGATGGACAGCTGCCCGGCCAGGGTGGCGGCCAGCGCCTCGTCCTGCTCGGTGCGGCCGATCGGCACCTCCAGCACCCCGGCCAGCCGGTTCTTGACGGTCAGCGGGAAGGCGATGCGGCCGTCCCCCCTGACGGGGACGTCGCCGGGGAACTCGTACGAGCGCGACCCGATCTGCGCCTGACCGTCGGACACCAGCCCGATCCGCACGTCACCGTACGCCTGCCTGACCCGGTCCAGCGCCGCGGCCAGCAACGCCTGCTCCGGCAGGCCGACGCGGGTCTGGGCGCTCACGTCGACGAGCGCGCCCAGCCGCTCGGACAGCTCGCGCTCGTCGGCCAGCGCCCGGCCCGCCCGGTCGAGCACCGCCGCCTGGCCCTCGCTCAGCCGGAACTTGCCCGACAGCCGGGAGGCGGCCAGTGGCTCGCCCCGCCGCACGTGCTCGACCAGCTCCTCCAGCGCGCGGTCGTAGTCGCGCTGGATGCGCCGCACGGTCGCCGAGAGCGCCACCGAGTCGAACAGCCCCGCGCTCGACCCCTCCCGCCTGAACTGCAGGTAGGCGCTGTAGGCGACGAACCCGAAGGCGAACGTCAGCAGGACGTGCCACTCCCACCAGGTCAGGTGCCAGTTGAGCTGCGGCATCCCGGCGATCATGCATTCGGCCAGCAGCGCGTACGCCGTGATCAGGCTGATCAGCATGGCCGACGGCCGCCGCCGGTGGAGCACGAACATCATCACGGCGGCCGCCGCGTAGAGCGCCAGCCCCGGCACCGACAGCCACACCACCCAGACCACCGGGTCCGTGAGCGGCGGCCGGCTGAGCGGCGTCACGTCAGGGACCAGCGAGGCCAGCCCCCACAGCGCCATGAACCCGAAGAGCACGCCGCGGATCACGTGCTGCGCCCTGAACACCTGGCCGGCCGCCCGCTCGCCCAGCGGCAGCGCCGAGGCGAACGCGAACCCGGAGGCGATCGTCAGCCCGACCGTCTGCCCCAGGTCGAAGCCGAGCGACCCGGTGGGCAGGATCACCTTCGGGGTGGCCAGCCCGTGCAGGAAGAAGAAGCCCGCGCTGCTGATGAACACCATGGAGACCAGGAACAGGCGGGCGTCCTGCCGCTTGCGCGAGGCCTCGCTGATGAGTGTGCCGAGCCCGACGTTCAGCCCGGCGACGATCACGATCATCCAGAAATGGCTGGGGTTGTGCTGCCACTCGACGTTCAGGTGCGGCTGCGCGAGCAGCAGCCAGAACCCGAGCAGCGGCAGCGAGAGGTGGATCACCCAGACGACCCCGCGCACCGGCTGGGTGGCGGGAGGAAGGTAAGGCGCGGGCGTCGGCACGCCCTGATTATCCCCGCGGGACCGGGCCTGCCAATGCGTCTTTTTACGCGCATCAACCTTCATGACAGGTCAAGTAACGTCAGAACATATTGTCACGCACTGTTTCGTAATCGACACGTTATGTGAGAGCTGTCATCCATTGGAACGGTTGACGCGTGAGAACCATGAGCAACATCCGTACCTGAGAGGGACCATTCGATGAAGATTCTGCGCGTGGCCGCGGTGGGCGCGCTGGCCGCCTCACTTCTCACCGTGGGGGGCGCCGCCACCGCCTCTTCCGCCACCACCGCCGCCGCGGCCGGCGAGGTCACGGCCTGCGTGCACAAGAAGTCGCGGTACGTCCGGATCATCAACGCGTCCGGCAAGTGCAAGCCGGCCGAGATCCGGATGAAGATCGGCGGTGGCGAGACGGTGACCCAGACCGCGGTCACGTCCGGTCCCAAGGGCGACACCGGGGCGCAGGGCCCCAAGGGTGACACCGGCGCCCAGGGGCCGCGCGGCATGCGCGGCCCCCAGGGCAAGCAGGGCGCCCAGGGCCCGAAGGGCGACACCGGGCCGCAGGGCCCGAAGGGGGAGCAGGGCCCGAAGGGTGACACCGGCCTGGCCGGTCCCAAGGGTGACAGCGGCCCGGCGGGGCCGAAGGGTGAGAAGGGCGACAAGGGCCCCAAGGGTGACACCGGGCCGGCGGGTCCCCAGGGCAAGCAGGGCGTCCCGGGACCGAAGGGCGAGAAGGGCGAGCCGGGCAGGGACGGTAAGGACGGCGGCGGCAGCTTCACGACCTACACCAAGACCCAGCAGTTCTCCCGCAACGGCGCCAGCGCCAACTGCCACCAGGGTGACCTGGCGACCGGCGGCGGCTTCGCCGTCAGCTCGGGCACGCAGGTCATCGCCAGCGCCCCCACCGGCCCCGGCACCTGGACCGTCACGATCCAGGGCCAGGGCCAGACGAGCGGCACCGTCTACGTGGTGTGCCTGAAGAAGAGCTCCTGACACACCGAAAGGGCCGGTACGGGGCGCGTACCGGCCCTTTCTCGCGTCCGGTCTCAGCCGAAGAGCGCCGGCAGCGTGGCCGCGTGCGTCTCCCGCAGCTCCTCGACCGGCACCTCCAGCACGCCCTCGACCACCAGCGACGTCCCGCCGGTGACGCCCAGCCCGTAGCACGGCACGTCGTGCTCGGCGCAGAGCTTGGCCAGGTCGTCGAACGCCTCCGGCCGCACCACGACCAGAGCCCTGGCCGCCGACTCGCTGAACAGCTCGGTGAACGGGTCGCCGGTGAGCGTCACCCGGGCGCCCACGCCGCGCGCCATGCAGGACTCCGCCAGCGCGATGGCCAGGCCGCCGTCGGACAGGTCGTGTGACCCCTCCAGCAGGCCCCGCGCGGCCGCCGTCACCAGCACCCGGCCCAGCCCCTGCTCGGCCTCCAGGTCCGCCTCGGGCGGCAGGCCGCCCAGGTGGCCGTGCTCGACGTGCGCCCACTCCGAGCCGCCGAACTCGGCCCGCGTCTCACCCAGCAGCGCCACCCGCAGACCCTCGCCGGTGAACCCGGTCGGCACCCGCCTGGCCACGTCGTTGATCACGCCGAGCACGCCGACCACCGGGGTCGGATTGATCGCCGTCGACCCGGTCTGGTTGTAGAAGGACACGTTGCCGCCGGTCACCGGCACGCCCAGGATCCGGCAGGCGTCGGCCAGGCCGCGCACCGCTTCGGCGAACTGCCACATCACCTCGGGGTCCTCCGGCGAGCCGAAGTTGAGGCAGTTGGTGACGGCCAGCGGCCTGGCGCCGGTGACGGCCACGTTGCGGTACGCCTCGGCCAGCGCGAGCTGCGCCCCCGCGTACGGGTCGAGCTTGGCGTAGCGGCCGTTGCCGTCGGTCGACAGCGCGATGCCGCGGGTGGTCGGCTCGGCCCCCTCGATGTCCTCCGCCACACGCAGCATCCCCGCGTCCGCGGGCTGGGCGAGGACCGTGTTGGAGCGTACGTACCGGTCGTACTGGCCGGTCACCCACTCCTTCGACGCCAGGTTGGGCGAGCCGAGCAGCCGCAGCAGCGTCGCGCGCAGGTCGGACGGGCGCTCCAGCCGGTCGGGGGTGTCGGCGTTGAGCGCCGCCTGCCCCGACGGCTCGTGGTAGGGGCGCTCGTAGACCGGGCCGTCGTCGGCCGCGGTGCCCGGCGGGATGTCGACGATGACCTCGCCGTTCCAGGTCATCACGAGCCGGCCGGTGTCGGTCACCTCGCCGATCACGGTGGCGGGGACGTCCCACTTCTCGCAGATCGCCATGAACGCCGGGATGTCGGAGGGCCGGACGACGGCCATCATCCGCTCCTGCGACTCGCTCATCAGGATCTCCTCCGGGCGCAGGGAGGGATCGCGGAGCGGGACCAGGTTGAGGTCGACGTCCATGCCGCCGGTGCCCTTGGCGGCCAGCTCCGTGGTCGCGCAGGACACGCCGGCCGCGCCGAGGTCCTGGATGCCGACGACCACGTCGGCCGCGTACAGCTCCAGGCAGCACTCGATGAGCAGCTTCTCCATGAACGGGTCGCCCACCTGGACGGCCGGCCGCTTGGCCTCGGACTCGTCCTCGAACGTCGCGCTGGCCAGCACGCTCGCGCCGCCGATGCCGTCGGGGCCCGTCGAGGCGCCGAACAGCACCACCTTGTTGCCCGGCCCCGGCGCGGTCGCCAGCTTGATCTGGTCCTTGCGCAGCAGGCCCACGCAGAGCGCGTTGACCAGCGGGTTGCCGATGTAGCACGGGTCGAAGACGACCTCGCCGCCGATGTTGGGCAGGCCGAGGCAGTTGCCGTAGTGGCTGATGCCCTCCACCACGCCGGGCAGCACCCGGCGGGTGTCGGCCTGGTCGGCGCCGCCGAACCGCAGGGAGTCCATCACCGCGATCGGGCGGGCGCCCATCGACATGATGTCGCGGACGATCCCGCCGACGCCGGTGGCCGCACCCTGGTGCGGCTCGACGTACGAGGGATGGTTGTGCGACTCGATCTTGAACGTGGCGGCCCAGCCGTCGCCGATGTCGACCACGCCCGCGTTCTCGCCCATGCCCACCAGCAGGGCGTCGGAATGCGGGGCCTTGGTGGCGAACTGCTTGAGATGCACCTTCGACGACTTGTACGAGCAGTGCTCGGACCACATGACGCTGTAGATGGCCAGCTCGGAGCCGGTCGGGCGGCGGCCCAGGATCTCGCGGACCCGGTCGTACTCGTCCTGCTTCATGCCCAGCTCGGCGAAGGGCATCGGCTCGTCGGGGGTGACCTCCGCACGCTTGACGGAGTCGGTGCTCATGCGTCCACCAGCTTCTTGAGAATGGAGGTGAAGAAGCCGAGGCCGTCGGTGCCCGGCGCGCCGACCAGCTCCTCGACCGCGTGCTCGGGATGCGGCATCAGGCCGACGATGTTGCCCGCCTCGTTGCGCACCCCGGCGATGTCGTTGAGCGAGCCGTTGGGGTTGCCGCCCACGTAACGGACCACGACCCGCCCGGTGGCCTCCAGCTCGGCCAGCGTCTCCGGGTCGGCCACGTAACGGCCCTCGCCGTGCTTGACCGGCAGCGTGATCTCCTGACCGGCCGCGTACGCGTTCGTCCACGCCGTGTCGGCCGTCTCGATTCGCACCCGCTGGTCGCGGCAGACATAGTGGAGCGAGGCGTTACGCGTCAGCGCGCCCGGCAGCAGATGGGCCTCGCACAGGATCTGGAACCCGTTGCAGGTGCCCAGCACCGGCAGCCCCGCCCGCGCTGCGGACACGATCTCCTCCATCAGCGGCGCGAACCGGGAGATGGCCCCGCACCGGAGATAGTCGCCATAGGAGAACCCGCCCGGCAGGAAGACCGCGTCGACCCCCTTGAGATCCCGGTCGGCGTGCCACAGCGGCACCGGCTCCCCGCCCACGAGGCGCACGGCCTTGGCGGCATCCTGGTCGTCGAGTGTGCCTGGAAACGTCACTACGCCCACGCGGGCAGCGCTCATGACTGTCGTCCCCTCCGAGGAGTTGCGCAGCCGCCATCTCCGTGGCAGGCGGCGGTCACCTCAGGCTATCTGGTGCGCCCCGATGCTCCTCATCAACCTCCGCCCTTCGTACGCCCACCCTAGGCCCTCGCTCCGCTCGGACGCCCTTCCAGAGGGCTACCGCCCGACGCCCCACAAGCGGCCATAGGCATCAGGAGATCCGGGACCCGGCGTCGAACGCGCGAGCGGACGAAAACAGCAGTTGATCATGGACGTTTCTGACATGAAGCGGGGGACGATCCTGATATTGCTCTGCGGACGTTTCCCGCCCAACGCGTGCAGAGCCAGGTCAGGCGGGGCTCCTCGGTGGACGTGGACTCGCTCGTACATCGCGATCTCAAGGACATCATTCGCCGACGTCCGGCCAGTCCCGGTCGTCGATCCCTGACCGCAAGAGGCGGTCGCTCAGGAAACCGGGGGTTGAACGGAGCTTTCTGCTGCTGCGGGTTAGCGGGTCTGGCGGGGGGCAGCCGAAGGGGGAGGCGTCCATCGAAGGAGGGGCATCATGGTCGTCAAGCCCGCTGAGGACGAGCACCCCAAGCAGTTCACCCTGCCCATGCTCGGCACGATCACCGTGCCGGAGGGCCCGCACCTCGCCTTCTACGTGGTCCTCGTCTCCATGGGGGCGCTGGGAGTCGTGGAATGGCCCGTGGTGGCCATCGTCGGCGTGGGCCATCTGCTGGCCAGCCAGACCCGCTTCCCCAGGCTGCAGCAGGCCGGAGAAGCCGTCCAGTCAGCGTGAGCCGGGCGGGCGCTCAGCCCACGTGGCCCAGCGCCAGAGCCACTCCAGAGGCCCTTGGCGGTAGCGGCGCAGCCAGAGGGCGGAGAAGAGCCACTGGGCCGCCAGGACGGCTCCCGCGGTGAGGAACGCCACCTGCGAGGACTCGCCGATCGGCAGGCCGAGGAGGTGGGCGGCGGCCAGGACGAGGACCGTGGCGGTCAGGTAGTTGGTCAGGGCCATCTTGCCCAGCGGCGCGAAGAGGACCCGCAGCACAGGTCGCAGCGGTGTTCTGAGCAGGACCAGGAGGGCGCACACGACCACGCCGGCGACCAGCAGATCGGCCAGGCCGGTCGCGAAGGACGGACCCGCCCCGGGCCTCGTCCACAGTGCGGCGGCCGCCCCCGCCGCGAAGACCAGCCCCAGGAGGAGCGGCCACAGGGTGGACCGCTCGATGTGCTCGATCACCCCGTACCGGACCAGCGCCGAGCCCAGCAGGAACAGCCCGGCGATCAGCAGGGGCCCGCCCCCGGCGACCAGCGCCGCGGGGATGAACACGGCGGCGAGGCCCGCCACGGCCCACCGGGGCAGCCAGGAAGAAGGCAGCAGCACCAGCAGGCCGACGACGGCGTACTTGGTCAGGATCTCGCCCGGCCACAGCAGCATGTGCAGCAGGCCGATCGCGAGCAGCGCCGCGAGCCGGCGCAGGAGGACCAGCCACGGGCGGTCGGCGCGGTCGGCGGCGGAGTCCAGCAGCAACGAGAACCCGATGCCGAACAGCAGGGAGAAGATCGGCAGCCCGAGCCAGGGGTCCCAGTCGCCCAGCGGCTGGGTCACGACGGCGGTGCCGCCGGTGGCCATCAGCTGGATGTTGGCGAGCAGGATCTCGCAGAGGGTGAACCCGCGGAGCACGTCGAGCGCGATGATGCGGGGCCGCCCGGACGCGGGCGCGGCGGGCGTGAGTGGGTGGCCGGGAAGGCGTTCTGGGGGGAGTTCTGCGCTTGGCATGGGGCCTCATCCTGCAGGGCCACCGAGAGGACGACACCGGCCGGAAGCAGGATTCACGGCGTTTGTGATCATACTTTCGGCCGGTTCGGCGCGAGACGCCGGGCGCTGTCAGTAGCTGTCGCTCCAGCGGTACCAGTGGCCCCGCAGGTGCTCGAAGGACGAGGCGACCGACGGGTTGGAGTCGTCCACGGGCGCCTGGTCAGGACTCCACACGTAGCCGTACGGGTCCACTCCGGGCCCGTGCTCGCCCACCTGGAAATAGACCCGGTCACCCTTCCGGAAGATGGCCTGGAACTCGGTCTCCCCGACCTTCCGCGGCCGGACCGCATCGTCAGGACCGGTCGTCCGGGCCACGCGCTCCATCGCGGTGAGGGATCGTACGACGTGTCGGTCGTCGCCGTGCCCGCAGGACGTCAGCGATAACAGCGCGACGCAGGCGAGCAGCTTTTTCACGCGGTGATGATGATCAGACCGCGGCGAGCTCGCGGGAGCGGGCGGGCTCTTCGTTCTCCCAGGCGAGCTGCTTGCGCAGGTGGACCGTCGTGCCCCGGCCCGGCGTGATGCCGAAGGAGATCTCGTCGACCACCGAGCGCATGATGAGCAGGCCGCGGCCGTTCTCGGTGTCGGGGGGCGGGAAGCGGAGCGGCATCGACGGCAGGCCGCCGCCGTTGTCGGCCACGCGCACGTCGCAGCGGCCGTAGCCGATCGACGCGGAGACCTCGTAGCGGTTGGCGGGGCCGCCGTGGCGCACCGCGTTGGAGCATGCCTCGGAGACAGCGAGCAGCATGTCGGCGATGCACGACTCACTCACGTGCAGCGAACGCATCGCATCGCCAAGCACTCGCCTGACCATCGGGATGCCGATCGCATCCCGTGGCAGTGCCAACGAGAACTCAATGTCCACCGGACTCCTCCGGGCTCCGGAATGTCACCTGGAGTAGGTTTCCCCGTGAAATCGGGGCTAACCGCAAAATCACGCGGTTGTTATTTACTGTTGGCATGCCCGTGGCATTGTGGTACGCCGGAATGCGGCTTTAGCCACGTCAGGCCCTATGTGAAATGTGCTGTCCTACTCTTCCACTCTGACCGTGAAGTCCTCGATCACGGTGTTGGCGAGAAGAGTCTCGGCCATCTTTCGGACGTCCGCAATGGCCGCCTCGTCGGCGGGGCCGTCGAGCTCCAGCTCGAAGCGCTTGCCCTGGCGCACGGCCGACACACCGGAGAAGCCCAGCCGGGGCAGCGCTCGGGCGACCGCCTGGCCCTGCGGGTCGAGGATCTCGGGCTTCAGCATCACGTCAACGATCACGCGCGCCACTGCGTTCCTCCTGGGTACGGCGGGGTTGGCAAACCACAGCCTACCGGCGTGTGTTCGCCGCCAGAACGTGGGGAACGGGGAGGGCATGGGGCTTGCGCGAAGGACTGTGACGTCTGCCACCATGGCCTCAAGCGCGTACGAACCACCATCACACGGTCCGACGCACCCAAAGGCCGGTCAGAGGTGGAAAACCCATCGACACCGGTCCCGATTGCACAGGAGTGGCACGTGACCATCGACGCCTCTCGTGGTGCCGAAGCACCCCCGGAGCTCGTCCAGCTACTCACCCCCGAGGGCGAGCGGGTCCAGCACCCCGACTACGACATCGACCTGACACCGGAAGAGGTCAGGTCCCTCTACCGCGACCTCGTCCTCGTGAGGCGCGTCGACCTGGAGGCCGTCGCCCTGCAGCGCCAGGGCGAGCTCGGCATCTGGGCCTCGCTGCTCGGCCAGGAGGCCGCGCAGATCGGCTCCGGCCGGGCGCTGACCGACGCCGACATGGCCTTCCCCACCTACCGCGAGCACGGCGTGGCGTGGTGCCGCGACGTCGACCCGGTCAAGCTCCTGGGCCTGTTCCGCGGCGTCAACCACGGCGGGTGGGACCCGAAGGAGCACAACTTCCACCTCTACACGATCGTCATCGGCAGCCAGACGCTGCACGCCGTCGGCTACGCCATGGGCATCCAGCGCGACGACGCCGACGCCGCGACGATCGTCTACTTCGGCGACGGCGCCACCTCGCAGGGCGACGTGAACGAGTCGTTCATCTGGGCCAGCGTGTTCAACGCGCCGATCGTGTTCTTCTGCCAGAACAACCAGTGGGCCATCTCCGAGCCGCTGGAGAAGCAGACCCGCATCCCGCTCTACCGCAGGGCGTCCGGGTTCGGCTTCCCCGGCGTCCGGGTCGACGGCAACGACGTCTTCGCCTGCCTCGCCGTCACCCGCCAGGCGCTCAAGAACGCCCGCGAGGGCCAGGGGCCCATGCTCATCGAGGCGTTCACGTACCGGATGGGCGCCCACACCACCACCGACGACCCCACCCGCTACCGCGTGGCCAGCGAGCTGGAGGCGTGGAAGCTCAAGGACCCGATCGAGCGCGTCAAGGCCTACCTGTTCAAGAACGAGCTGGCCGACCAGGAGTTCCTCGACGCCGTCGAGGCGGAGGCCGACCAGCTCGGCGCCGACCTGCGCCGGCGCTGCCTGGCCCTGCCCGACCCCGAGCCGACGGCCATCTTCGAGCACGTGTACGCCGAGCCGCACGCCCTGATCGACGAGGAACGCGCCCAGTTCGCCGCCTACCTGGAGGGGTTCGAGCGATGACGGTGATGAGCCTGTCCAAGGCGCTCAACGAGGGCATGCGCAAGGCCATGGAGGACGACCCCAAGGTCCTCATCATGGGCGAGGACGTCGGCAAGCTCGGCGGCGTGTTCCGGGTGACCGACGGGTTGCAGAAGGACTTCGGCGAGGACCGCGTGATCGACACGCCGCTGGCCGAGTCCGGCATCATCGGCACCGCGATCGGGCTGGCGCTGCGCGGCTACCGGCCGGTGTGCGAGATCCAGTTCGACGGGTTCGTGTTCCCGGCCGCCGACCAGATCATCACCCAGCTGGCCAAGATGCCGATGCGCTCGCTCGGCGCGATCAAGCTCCCGGTGGTCGTACGGATCCCGTGCGGGGGCGGCATCGGCGCCGTCGAGCACCACAGCGAGTCTCCCGAGGCGTACTTCACGCACACCGCCGGGCTGCGCGTGGTGGCCTGCTCCAACCCCGCCGACGCCTACTCGATGATCCAGCAGGCGATCCGCTCCGACGACCCGGTGATCTTCTTCGAGCCCAAGCGGCGCTACTGGGAGAAGGCCGACGTCGACACCGCCGACACCGGCTGGTGGACCCCCATGGACAAGGGCCTGGTGGTGCGCCCCGGCACCGACCTCACCCTGCTGACCCACGGGCCGATGGTCAAGACCTGCCTGGAGGCCGCCCAGGCCGCCGAGGAGGAGGGCCGCTCCCTTGAGGTGATCGACCTGCGCTCGCTCAACCCGCTCGACCAGCCGCTGGTGATGGATTCCGTACGGAAGACCGGGCGGGCGGTCGTGGTGCACGAGGCGCCGGTCAACAACGGGTTCGGCGCCGAGCTCGCCGCCAGGATCACCGAGCGGTGCTTCTACCACCTGGAGTCCCCGGTGCTGCGGGCCGGCGGCTTCTCCACCCCCTACCCGCCGTCCAAGCTGGAGGAGCACTACCTTCCCGACCTGGACCGGGTGCTCGACGCCGTCGACCGCGCCTTCGCGTACTGACAGGGGGTTGTGCAGATGAGACGCGAGTTCAGGCTCCCCGACGTCGGCGAAGGGCTGACGGAGGCGGAGATCGTCCGCTGGCGCGTCCAGCCGGGCGACGAGGTCAAGGTCAACCAGATAGTCGTCGAGATCGAGACGGCCAAGTCCATCGTCGAGCTGCCCATCCCGTGGGACGGCGTGGTGGCGGCCCTGATGGCGGAGGAGGGCCAGACGGTGGACGTCGGCGTCCCCGTCATCGCGGTCGACACCCTGGAGGAAGCCGGCACCCAGGAGAGGCTGGCGGAGGATCTCGTCCCCAGCCCGCCCGAGGAGGGCGCGGTCGAACCCGGCGCCCATGGCAGCCCCGCGCCCAAGGAGGAGCGCCAGGCGGTCCTCGTCGGTTACGGCGTCAAGACCGGCACCACCCGACGCCGTCCCCGCAAGACGCCCACCCCCGCCACGATCCCGGCCCCTCCCGTGGCCAACCCCGCCAGGACCGCCACCCCGGGCGCGGGCGAAACCGCCGAGGCCGAGGAAGCCGCGCCTGCGGCGCCGGGCCGGGTGAGCGTGCTGGCCAAGCCACCCGTCCGGAAGCTGGCCAAGGACCTGGGGGTGGACCTCACCACCCTCACCGGCACCGGCCCCCAGGGGACCATCACCCGCGAGGACGTGCACGCGGCCGTCGCCCAGGTGACCCCCGCGGAGACCCCGGACGAGGAGCGCGTCCCCGTCAAGGGCGTGCGGAAGATGACCGCCCAGGCCATGGTCGGCAGCGCCTTCACCGCTCCGCACGTCACCGAGTTCCTCCAGGTCGACGTGACGGAGACGATGACCGCCGTCCGCCGCCTGCGCGCGATGCCCGACTTCGCCGAGGTCAGGGTCTCGCCGCTGCTCCTGGTGGCCAAGGCCGTCCTGGTCGCGGCCGCCCGCCACCCGATGATCAACTCGGTGTGGGACGAGGCGAGCCAGGAGATCGTGGTCAAGCGCTACGTGAACCTGGGCATCGCCGCCGCCACCCCGCGCGGCCTGCTGGTGCCGAACATCAAGAACGCCCACCGGCTCCCGCTCCCCGCCCTGGCCCGCGCGCTCAACGAGCTGGCGGAGACGGCGCGGGAGGGCCGCACCCAACCGGCGGAGATGGCCGGCGGCACGATCACGATCACCAACGTGGGCGTGTTCGGCGTCGACACCGGCACCCCGATCCTGAACCCGGGCGAGAGCGCCATCCTCGCCTTCGGCCAGGTGCGGGACATGCCGTGGGTGGTCGACGGCGAGCTGGCGGTGCGCAAGGTGACGACGCTGGCCCTCTCCTTCGACCACCGGGTCGTCGACGGCGAGCTGGGCTCCCTGTTCCTGCGCGACGTCGGCGCCATGCTGGAGGACCCCCTCCACATGCTGGCCTGGAGCTGACACCCGTCATCGGATCGCCTCCTCCCTCGCCGGTCTGAGCAGCGGCGGGTGGAGGAGGCGGGCGTCGCCGGCCCGGTAGAGCCTGGCCCGGGGGCCGCCGCGCGTGCCGCCGGTCTCGGTGGTCTCGCCGGTGCCCTCGACGAAGCCCGGCACCGAGAGGACCTTGCGGTGGAAGTTGCCCGCGTGCAGCCGCGTCCCCCACACGGTCTCGTAGATCAGCCGCAGCTCGGAGACGGTGAACGTGGCGCCCGCGAACGCCGTGGCCAGCGGCGTGTACTCCAGCTTGGCGCGGGCCCGTTCGACCCCGTCGGCCACGATCCGCGCGTGGTCGAACGCCAGCGGGGGCAGGTCGTCGACGGCGTGCCAGCCGGCCGTCGCCGCGTCGGCCCCGGCCCGGGGGTCGGGCAGGTCGGGGGCGAAGGCGAGGTACGACACGGACACGACCCGCATGCGGGGGTCACGCGCCGGGTCGCCGTAGCTGCCGAGCTGCTCGATGTGGGCGGGCCGGGTGCCGAGCCCGCGCTCCTCGGCCAGCTCCCGCGTCGCCGCCTCCGCCAGGTCCTCGCCGGGCCCGAGGAACCCGCCCGGCAGCGCCCAGGATCCCGCGTACGGCTCGGCGTCGCGCTCGACGATGAGCACGTGCAGCCGCCGGTCGCGGATGGTCAGCGCCACCACGTCGACGGTCACCGCGACCGGCGCGTGCAGCCGGAAGGTGAGAGAGTCTTCCATGCACCATCGTCTTTCTCAGTACGAGTAAATCTCGGAGTGAGAATAATCAGGCGGTCGATCGTTGTCGATAGGGTTCGCCCATGATTCGTCACGTGGTGCTGTTCACCTGGTCACCGGAGGCAACCGAGGAGCAGAAGGCCGCGGTCGCGGCCGAGCTGCGCGAGCTCCCCGGCCAGATCCCCGAGATCCGCTCCTACCTGCTGGGCCCCGACGCCGGCATCAACCCCGGCAACCACGACTTCGCCGTCGTCGCCGACTTCGACAGCGAGGACGACTACCGCGCCTACCGCGACCACCCGCGCCACCAGGCGGTGATCGCGGAGCACATCAAGCCCATCCTGGCGACCCGGGCCGCCGTGCAGTTCGGCTGTTAGATCTCCGGCGGGTGGTTCTCCCGGTGCATCAGCCGGCCCTCCGAGGTCTGGCCGCGCCTGGGCGCCAGCACGATGCTCAGCACGACGCCGACCCCGCCCACGATCATGAAAATGAGACCGATGACGTCCATGTGGACGCTGTCGCCGAACACGTCGGGCTCGATCGCGAACCTCAGGATGGCGCCGAGCGTGAGGAAGAAGATGCTGACCCCGACACCCATCACGACCTCCAGACGGCAAACAGTGCGTACGCCCACGGTCATACCCGAGTATGGGCGATCACTACCTCGCCTGGAAACGCGGGACGCCCGCTCCGTGTCCGGAACGGGCGTCCTGGGCTGGAGAACCTTTAGAAAGCCTCCTCCGGAAGCTCCATGAGCTCCAGGCCGGTGCCGGCGAGCACGCGGCGCTCGGCGGACAGGCGCGGCAGCACCGTCTCCGCGAAGAACCCGGCGGCGGCGACCTTGCCCTGGTAGAACGGGTCCTCGCCGTCGGCCAGCTTGGCCAGGGCCACCTCGGCCTGGCGCAGCAGCAGCCAGCCGATCACCAGGTCGCCCAGCGCCAGCAGGAACCGCGTGCTGTTCAGGCCGACCTTGTAGACCTCCTGGGGCTTCTCCATCGAGCCGAGCGCCCAGCCCGCCATGGTGTCGCCCATGACCTTGACCTCGGCCGCGGCCTCGGCGAGCAGCTTGCGCTCCTCCTTGAGCCGGCCGTTGCCGGCCTCGGAGGCGGCGAACTCGTTGATCTCGGTCAGCAGCTTGCCGATGGCCGAGCCCTGGTTGCGCAGGATCTTGCGGAAGAACAGGTCCAGGCCCTGGATCGCGGTCGTGCCCTCGTACAGGGAGTCGATCTTGGCGTCCCTGATGTACTGCTCGATCGGGTAGTCCTGCAGGTAGCCCGAGCCGCCCAGGGTCTGCAGCGAGCGCGACAGCAGCTCGTACGAGCGCTCCGAGCCGACCCCCTTGACCAGGGGCAGCAGCAGGTCGTTCATCTCGTGCGCGTGCCGGTCGTCCGGGTCGATCTGGACGGCGTCCTGGAAGGTGGCCGTGTAGAGCACGAGCGCCCGCATGCCCTCGGCGTAGGACTTCTGCAGCATGAGCTCGCGGCGCACGTCCGGGTGGTGGGTGATGGTGACCCGGGGCGCGGTCTTGTCGGCCTGCCTGGTCAGGTCGGCGCCCTGCACCCGCGACCTGGCGAACTCCAGGGCGTTGAGGTAACCGGTGGACAGGGTGGCGATGGCCTTGGTGCCGACCATCATGCGGGCGTGCTCGATGACCATGAACATCTGCTTGATGCCCTCGTGCACCTCGCCGACCAGCCAGCCGATCGCCGGGTGCTTCTCGCCGAAGGTGAGCTCGCAGGTCGTGGAGACCTTCAGGCCCATCTTGTGCTCGACGTTGGTCACGTACACGCCGTTGCGCTCGCCGAGCTCGCCGGTCTCCAGGTCGACGTGGTACTTCGGCACCAGGAACATCGACAGGCCCTTGGTGCCGGGGCCGTGGCCCTCGGGCCTGGCCAGGACCAGGTGGAAGATGTTCTCCGTCATGTCCTGCTCGGCGCTGGTGATGAAGCGCTTGACGCCCTCGACGTGCCAGGTGCCGTCGTCCTGCCGTACCGCCTTGGCGCGGCCCGCGCCGACGTCGGAGCCCGCGTCGGGCTCGGTGAGCACCATGGTGGCGCCCCAGTTGCGCTCGATGGCCAGCTCGGCGAAGCGCTTCTGCTCGGGGGTGCCCACCTTCCACAGGGTGTAGGAGAAGCTGGGGCCGGCCGCGTACATGTAGAGCGCGGGGTTCGCGCCGAGCACCAGTTCGGCCGTCGCCCAGGCGAGGCTGCGCGGGATGCCGGGGCCGCCCAGGTGCGGGGGCAGGTCGAGGTGCGCCCAGCCGCCGTCGATCAACGCCTTGTACGACTTCTTGAAGCCTTCGGGCAACGTCACCGAGCCGGTCGCGGGGTCGAACACGGGCGGGTGGCGGTCGCCCTCCTCGAACGAGTCGGCCAGCACGGTGGTGGACAGCCGGTTGACCTCGTCCAGGATGCTGCGCGCGACGTCCTCGTCGATCTCCGCATAGGGACCGCTGCCGAGGATCTCGCGGCGCCCGAAGACCTCGAAGAGGTTGAATTCGAGGTCACGAAGGTTGCTCTTGTAGTGGCCCATGGGTGCAGCTCTCCTTGAACCGGTGCGTTTCTCTACTGGCCAGTAACCTTACTAGGAATGCTACCCGCGGGTAACCAGAGATATGCATGGCATGCTCGACTCCATGGACGCCGATGAACTCGCCGCGCTGTGGCGAGAGCGCCTGGGATCCTGGGCCATTCCGGAGGAGATCCTGGCTGCCGCGCCGGCCGATCCCTGGTCCTATCCGCTGGCGCGCTTCACCAGCCGCACCGACAGGGCGCTCGCCGAGCGCGACGACGGCCCCACGCTGACCCGGATGTCGGAGGCGCTGCCCGCCGGGGGCACGCTGCTGGACGTCGGATCCGGCCCTGGAGCCGCGTCCCTGCCGCTGCACGAGCGGATCGGTCACCTGTACGCGGTCGACACCTCGGGCGAGATGCTGGAGGAGCTGGCGGCCCGCGCCGACAAGCTGGGCGTGCCCGCCACCACCGTCGAGGGCCGCTGGCCCGACGTGGCCGGGCGGGTGCCCGAGGTCGACGTGACGGTGGCCGCCCACGTGGTCTACAACGTGCCCGACCTCGACCGCTTCCTGCGGGCGCTGGACGAGCGGACCCGCGGCCGGGTGGTGCTGGAGCTGCCGAACCGTCACCCGATGAGCTGGATCTCGCCGCTGTGGGAACACTTCCACGGCATCGTCCGCCCGGTGCGGCCCATCGCGGAAGACTGTGTGGCGCTGGCGGCCGCGCTCGGCTTCGACGTGCACGTCGAGGAGCGCGAATCCCCGCTGGAGCGCTTCGACTCGCTGGAGGAGCTGGCGGCGAGCGCCTGCCACCGCATCTGCCTGGAGCCGGCCAGGGCCGAGGAGGTCGGGCGGACGGCGCTGGAGCTCGGCATGTGGCCGCTGCCCCGCGACCGCTGGGTCACCGTCTGGTGGGACCGACCGGTTTGACGCGGTCGCCGGTGCCGCGATTGGGTGGACGACATGATCGAGCTTCAGTGCGTGAGCGTCGACTGTGCCGACCCGTACAAACTCGCCTCGTGGTGGGGTGAGGCCCTCGGGCTCCCGCTCGGCGAGGGCGACGTCCCGGGTGACGACGAGGTGATGCTGGAGACCGGCCGCTACCCGTTCCTGCTCTTCATCCGCGTCCCGGAGGGCAAGCAGGTCAAGAACCGGCTCCACCTCGACGTCAGCGCCACCGCGGGCAGCACCCGAGAGCAGGAGGTCGAGCGGCTGCTCGGGCTCGGCGCGACCGTGTACGAGGACCACCGCACCGAGGACGGCAAGGGCTGGGTCACCATGCTCGACCCGGAGGGCAACGAGTTCTGCGTGTGCCGGAGCCAGGCCGAGCGCGAGGCGTGAGAGGTCATCGCGTCAGGGCGCGTCCCTTGAGTGTCGTCGTCAGGATGCCCGCGATGACGTACACGAGCAGGCCGTGCCACCCGGCGTCGAAGAGCCCGCCGAGCCAGTGCGCGTCGTCGAAGACGAGCTGCACCGGATAGTCGAGCACCGCGGCCATGCCGGCGGGCATCAGCGCGAACTTCCACGGATGGTTCAGCCCCCACTGGCGTGCCTGGCGGGTCACGCGGTCGCCCTCGTTCGGCTTGGTCACCGCGCCGATGGAGGCGATGAGCGCGAACAGGGCGATGCCCAGGCCCAGCGCCCACGACAGGTCACCGCCGCCGGTCATGAGGCCGGTGCCGAAGCTCGCCGCGGCGATCGCGCCGCCGCCGACGGCGGCGGCCTTCCACGGGGCACCGCGCAGCGCCGCACCGGACAGGGAGACTTCATCGCGTCGGGTGATTTCGTTCATGTCCTCAGCGTGCCTTTCGGCGTCCCTTGCCCACATCGGGGATGCACCCTGATTTCGACCCTGGTACGAGGGTGTTGGCATGATGCGGGCCATGAGCGAAGTCGTGATCGAGCGGTTCGGCGCGGACGAGTGGGAGCGGTTGAAGGCGGTCCGGTTGCGGGCGCTGCGGGACGCGCCCGACGCCTTCGGGTCGTCCTACGAGAGGGAGAGCGGGTTCACACCCGATACGTGGCGGGAGCGGCTGTCCGGGTCGTGGTGGCGGGTGGCCGTCGCGGAGGGCGGCGACGTGGGGCTGGTCTGCGTGCGGGTCGAGGAGGGCCGGGCGCACCTGCTGTCCATGTGGGTCGCGCCGGAGGCCAGGGGCCGCGGCGTCGGCTCGCGGCTGGTGGACGCGGCGATCGGGCGGGCCCGGGAGGAGGGCCTGGACGAGGTCGAGCTGTGGTGCGTCGACCACAACACCGCCGCCAGGGCGCTCTACGCGGGCAAGGGGTTCACGCCCAGCGGGAAGGCCATGGGCCTGCCGTCCAACCCCGACATCCCCGAATCCCACTATGTCCTGTCACTGCTCTTCCGGACGGCCCGTGCGGACGACGTGCCCGCGATCGTGGCCATGCTGGCCGACGACCCGCTGGGGGCCGAGCGCGAGGGCGACCCCGGCGACCCGCGCTACCTGGCCGCCTTCGAACGCATCGACGCGGACCCGTGGGACGAGCTGATCGTGGCCGAGCGCGACGGGAAGGTGGTCGGGACCATGCAGCTGACCTACCTGGCCGGGCTGTCGCGGCTGGGCGCCGAGCGCTGCCAGATCGAGGCCGTGCGCGTGGCCGCCTCGACCCGGGGGCAGGGGCTGGGCCGGAAGATGATCCAGTGGGGGATCGACCGGGCCCGCGCCCGCGGCTGCGCGATGGTGCAGCTCACCTCCGACAAGTCACGCGACGGCGCGCACCGCTTCTATGACGCGCTCGGCTTCACCGCCTCCCACGAGGGCTACAAGCTCTCGCTGAGCTGATCGAGCATCCACCTGCACCACTCGGCCCGGTGGCGCTCGTACCCGAGTCCGCAGCGCAGTGCCGCGTAGTTGCCCCAGCGCGGGTCGCCGAACCCGGGCGGCCCACCGATGGCCTCCTCCTCGCGCTCGTACTCGGCCAGCCGCGCCTCGTGCTTGGCGAGCTGGTCCGCGAAGAGCCGGCGCAGCGCCGCCGGGTCGGCGAGCGCGGCGGCGTACGTCTTGAGCACCAGCTCGTCACGCTCGGGCCGCTCGCGCGGCGGATCGGTGATCCACCCGCGCAGCGCGGCGGTGCCCTCGCCGGTCAGGCGGTAGATCTTCTTGTCCTGCGGCCCCGGCCCGGCCTCCGTCTCGTAAGACACCAGCCCTTCGGCCAGCAGCTTCTGCAGCTCGGTGTGGATCTGGCTGTGGCCTGCCGTCCAGAAGTACGACAGCGGCCTGCGCATGGACGCGGCGATGTCGTACCCGGTGCGCTCGCCGCGGGCCAGCACGGCGAGGATCGCGAATCCCAGCGTTGAGGTCATGGTCCGTCCAGGGTATTGTGCCGGAGACTATGTCAGAACTGACATAGTTTCCGATGGAGAGGGGCGGCCATGCGGGTGATCGCGGGCTCGGTGTTACTCGTCTTGGCGTTGACCGCTTGCGGGGGCACGGACCGGGCCGCACAGCCGGCGCCGAGTCCGCCCGTGGCCACTCCGACGCCCACCACGCCCGCGCCCACCCCCACGCCCACGAAGACCAAGGCCAAGGGGCCGAACGTGAGCGGCTGCTACACCCGCGACGATGGCGAGATCTTCACGTACGGGGACGGCCTGCCGGGCGTCATCACGGGCGACGGCGAGATCGGCGTGGTCATCTCCTACGAGAACAACGGCAACGTGTGCACCTGGCGCCCGCTCTCCGACCGGCTGGTCGCCGCCGGCTACCGCGTGCTGCTCTACGCCAGGAAGTTCGACGCCAGCCCCGAGGACACCGCGCTGGCCATGGCACGCAGGCTGGCCAAGAAGGGCGCCGAGCGGGTGTTCTTCGCCGGCGGCTCCATCGGCGCCACCACCGCCGTCCCCGCCGCGACGAAGTTCGGCGAGCGCGCGGCCGGGGTGATCGCCCTGTCCGGCGCCATCGACGCCGAGGACGCGGCCGAGCTCACCGTGCCGTTGCTCCAGATCGGCACCGAGAACGACGGCTACGGCGGCGCCGACGACCTCCAGGCGGCCCATGACGCCGCCACCCGCGCCCCCGACCGGCAGATCCATGTCATCCAGGGCGAGAGCGTGCACGCCTCAGAGCTGTTCCGCGGCTCCTACGGCGGCGAGGTCATCGACCGGATCGTCGCGTTCATGGACCGGCACAGGGGATGAGCTCCACCCGGTTGTCGTGGTAGACCGCGCCCCTGCCCAGGTCGGCGTCGCGCTCCTCGACCACCGCGTTCGCGTTCGCGCCGCCGGGGCTGAGCTTGGGCCAGCGCCCCTTGGGCGAGGCCACCACGCCGGGCGCCACCCGGTCGCTGACCTCCACGTCGGCCAGAAACTCGCCGAAGGCGTTGCGCACCCGTACCCGCTGCCCGTCCGACAGCCCGCGGGCCGCCGCGTCGGCCGGATGCACCAGCACCACCGGGTCCTTGGCCCGCCGCAGCAGCTCCGGGTTGTTCGCGAACGTGGTGTTCAGGAAGGTGTGCGGCGCCGGGGTGATCAGCACCAGCCCGCCGTCGGTCCGGGAGGACCGCGACGGCACGTACGCCTTGCCGCGCGGCGGGAAGCGCATCCGGCCGGACCTGGTCGGGAAGCCCTCGGCGAACGGGGTGAAGGGCTCGGGGTAGTTCATCCGCACCCAGCCCTCCTTGCGCAGCCGGTCGACCGTGATGCCCTCCAGCGACGGATGGCCGCTCGACAGCAGGTCCTCGGCCAGCTCCAGGTCCGAGTCGAACAGCGACGGCTCGGTCATCCCCATGTGCGCGGCCAGCCGCCGGAACGTCTCGGTGGTGGACAGGCACTCGCCGGGCGGGGACGCCGCGGGCTCGTTCCACAGCAGGTAGAGGTGGCCGTAGCCGGCGTGCAGGTCGAAGTGCTCGGTCTGCATGGTGGCGGGCAGCACGATGTCGGCGTAGTCGACGGTGTCGGTCGGGAACTGCTCCACCACCACCGTGAACAGGTCCTCGCGGGCCAGGCCCGCCCGCACCGCGTTGCCGTCGGAGGTCGAGCCCGCCGGGTTGGCCGCGTACACCCACAGGCACTTGACCGAGTCCGGCTTGGCCAGCTCCGAGCCCAGCCGGGTCATGGTGAGCGTGCGCACCGGGCCGGGCAGCAGGTCGTCGCGGGTGTCGATGGAGAGGTGCGCGTGGCCGCTGGTCGAGTAGGCCACCCCGCCGCCGGGGTGGCGCCAGTCGCCGGTCACGCCGGGGATCGCGGCGATCGTGCGCAGGGCGGTGCCGCCGCCCGCGTGCCGCTGGATGCCCATGGTGGCGCGGATGGCGGTGGGGCGGGTGCGCGCCAGCCTCGTCCCCAGCCTGTGGACCGCCTCGGCCGGGATGCCGGTGATCTCCGCCACCCGCTCGACCGGATACTCCAGGATCTCCTCCCGGAAGCTCTCCCAGCCCTCGGTGTGCGCGGCCAGGAACTCCTCGTCCTGGGCGCCCTCGGCCAGCACCACGTTGAGCAGGCCGAGCGCGAGCGCCGCGTCCGTGCCGGGCCGGATCGCCAGGTGCTCGTCCGCCTGGTCGGCCGTGCGGGTGCGGATCGGGTCGATGGCCACGACGTGGGCGCCGTCCGCGCGCGCGTCCTGGATGAACTTCCACAGGTGGTGGCCGCTGGTGAGCGGGTTCGTGCCCCACAGCAGGATCAGCTTCGCCTGCGCGAAGTTCTCCGGGTCCATGCCGCCGGGGGTGCCATTGGTCAGCGTCAGCCCGGAGTTGCCGGCGGTCGAGCAGATGTTCAGCCAGTGACGGGACGCGCCCAGCATGTTCCAGAATCGCCGCCCCGCCACGCCCTCGCAGCCCTGGAGGTAACCGAGCGACCCGGTGCCGAGGTAGGGCCAGATCGCCTGGCCGCCGTGCTCCTCGACGATGCCGCGCAGCCGTACGGAGATCTCCTCCAGCGCCTCGTCCCAGCTGATGCGCTCGAACCGGCCCGACCCCTTGGGCCCGACCCGTCGCATCGGGTAAAGGATGCGGTCGGCAGCCCTGGAGTGTTCCAGATAACGGTTGACCTTCACGCACAGCGCGCCGCGGGTGTAAGGATGATCGGGATTGCCGCGCATCGAGACGGCCTGGCCGTCACGCACGGTGACCACCCAGGAGCAGGTGTCAGGACAATCGAGCGGACAGGCCCCCAGAACCCTCAATTCACCTGGCATAAGAGACAGACTACGGGCAAGAGGTCGGGTACCCGATGCCCGATCCCAGGTGACGATTCGGGACACTAAGGCCGCAAGAACGTACGGTCCCGCGAGGAAGGTGCAGAATCGCTGTCGGTGGCCGAAATCAATGAACACGAGGACGCGGAGGGATCTCCCGAGAGGAGCCCGTCCGCCGCCGGAGCGCGCGCCGAGCCTGACGTGTACGTCGTCGAGCCGCTCCTGCCGCAGCGCCTGCGCCGCCCCTCCGACCTGCTGCGCCTGCTGGCCACCCTGGCCGCGCTCGGCGCCGTGATCCTGCTGGCCCTCGTCGCCAAGCAGACCCTGTACGGACTGGAACGGGACGTCACGGAGGGCACCACCCTCGTCCCGCTGCTCAGCCGGATCGCCACGTTCATCGGCGGCGCCGCGGTGCTCATCGTGCCCGTCGCCTTCGCCGTGGAGCGCGTCTTCCACCGCGACGGCCTGCGCGTCGCCGAAGGGCTGATCGCCGCCATCATCGGCATGGTCGGCGCGTTCCTGACGGGCCAGTGGCTCCTCGCGGGCAACGCCGACGACCTCAGCCAGCTGCTCACCGGCGGCCGCAGCATCGAGCCGCTCAACACGCTGCTCACGTCCGTCCTCGCCTACACCACCGCGGTGCGCGTCTCCCGCCGGCCGACCTGGCGCGCGCTCATGTGGACGGTGATCGCGCTCTACATCCTCGCCCTCTACTCCGGCAGGCAGATCACCCTGCCGGGCGCCATCGTCACCGTCCTGGTCGGCATGGCCATCGGCTACGCCACCCTGTACGGGATCGGCAGCCCCAACACCAGGCCGCCGGGGAACGCGGTGGTGGCGGCCCTGCGCAAGCTGTCGTTCGCGCCGGTGTCGGCCCGCCGCATCGAGGACGACCACCAGGGCAGCCGCCGCTACTCCGTCGGGCTCGCCGACGGCGCCCGGATCGACGTCACCGTGCTCGACCGCGACCGCCAGGTGGCGGGCCTGCCGTACCGGCTGTGGCGGCGCTTCCGGCTCAGCACCGAGACCAGGCGAAGAGCCATCCGCTCGCTCCGCGCCGAGCTCGAACGGGAGGCCCTGATGGCGTACGCCGCGCAGGCGGCGGGAGCCAGCACGCCCAGGCTGCTCGGCACCAGCGAGATCGGCACCGAAGCGGCGCTGCTCGCCTACGAGCACATCGACACCCGCCCGCTCGACGAGGTGCCCACCGAGGAGATCGACGACGACATCCTCCACCAGATCTGGGAGCAGGTGTCCCTGCTGCAGATCCAGCGCCTCGCCCACCGGCGGCTCACCGGCGAGGGCATCCACCTCGACAAGGCCGGCCGGGTCGTGCTCACCGACGCCCGCAGCGGCGAGATCGCCGCCGGTGACCTGCTGCTCCGGCTCGACATCGCCCAGCTCCTGGTCTACCTGTCGCTGCGCGTCGGCGCCGAGCGGTCGGTGCGCGCGGCGAACGCGGTCATGGGCACGGAGTCGCTCGCCGCGGCCATGCCGCTGCTCCAGCGCATCGCGCTGACCCGCGAGACCCGCTCGGCCCTGGCCAAGGACAAGAACCTCCTCGGCGTCATCCGCGAGCAGATCGTCGCACTCGAACCCGAGGTCAAGGTCGAGGAGATGCGGCTGGAGAGATTCCGGCCGCGCACCCTGGTCACCATCATCGCCAGCACGCTCGCCGCCTACTTCCTGCTCTCCCAGCTCAGCCAGGTCAACCTGGTGCAGGTGGTCGTCCAGGCCAACTGGGCCTGGTCGGTGCTGGCACTGGTCGCCTCGTTCGTCAGCTTCGTGGCCGCCGCGGTCATGCTCAGGGGCTTCGTGCCCTACTCCCTGCCGCTGTGGCGGACCACGCTCGTGCAGTTCGCGGCCTCGTTCGTGAAGCTCGTCGCGCCCGCCGCCGTCGGCGGCGTCGCCATCAACACCCGCTACCTGCAGAAGCGCGGGATCGCGCCGGCCCTCGCGGTGGCCAGCGTGGGCGCCTCGCAGCTCGTCATGCTGGCCTTCCACATCGGGCTGCTGCTGCTGTTCGCCTACATCACCGGCTCCAACACCGCCAGCACCTTCACCCCGTCACGCGGCCTGGTCGTGGCGCTGCTGGCGGTCGCCCTGCTGGTCGTGGTGCTGCTGGGGGTGCCGCCGCTGCGCCGCCTGGTGACCCGGCGGATGAAGCGGCTGTTCTCCAACGTGCTGCCCCGGCTGCTGGACGTGCTCCAGTCGCCGCGCAAGCTGATCGAGGGCTCGATCGGCACCCTCATGATCACGCTCACGTTCGTGCTCTGCCTGTACGCGTGCGTGCACGCCTTCAACTGGGAGATCGGCTTCACCACCGTGGCGGTCGTCTACCTCACGGCCAACGCCATCGGCTCGGCCGCGCCCACGCCTGGTGGCCTGGGCGCGGTCGAGCTGTCGCTCACGGCGGGCCTGACCGTGGCCGGGGTGCCCGCGGAACTGGCGACCTCGGCCGTGCTGCTCTACCGGCTGCTCACGTTCTGGCTGCCGGTGCTCCCCGGCTGGGCGGCGTTCACCTACCTTCAGCGGCACGAGGCGCTGTGATCGCGTCGATCGCCTTCAGCTCGTCCTCCGTGAACACCGGGCCCTCCACGCACGCCACGTTGTCCTCCAGCTGACGCACGCTGCTCGCGCCGATCAGCACGCTCGTCACCCGCGGGTCCCTGAGCGTCCACGACAGCGCCATCTGGGCCAGCGTCTGGCCCCGCTCCCCGGCCAGCTCGTTCAGCGAGCGGGCCAGCTCCGCGTCGATCCGGTCGGGGCTGAGGAACCGGCTGGTGGCCGCCCGCGAGTCCGCCGGCACGCCCTGCAGATAGCGGTCGGTCAGCAGGCCCTGCGCCAGCGGCGAGTACACGATGCACCCCATGCCCGCCTCCTCCAGCACGTCCAGCAGCCCGTCCTCGATCCATCGGTTGATCATCGAGTAGGACGGCTGGTGGATGAGCAGCGGCGTGCCCAGCTCCCGCATGATCCTCGCGGCCTGCGCCGTCCGCTCCGCCGGATAGTTGGAGATGCCCGCGTACAGCGCCTTGCCCGAGCGCACCGCCCGGTCCAGCGCCCCCATCGTCTCCTCCAGCGGCGTGTCGGGATCCGGCCGGTGGCTGTAGAAGATGTCGACGTACTCCAGGCCCATCCGCTCCAGCGACTGGTCCAGGCTGGCCAGCAGGTACTTGCGCGACCCCCACTCGCCGTACGGGCCGGGCCACATGTCGTAGCCGGCCTTGGTCGAGATGATCAGCTCGTCCCGGTACGGCCTGAAGTCCCGCCGGAAGATCGCGCCGAAGTTCCGCTCCGCCGACCCGTACGGCACCCCGTAGTTGTTGGCCAGGTCGAAGTGCGTGACGCCCAGGTCGAACGCGCGGCGCAGGATCGCCCGCGAGTTCGACAACGGGCGGTCGTCGCCGAAGTTGTGCCAGAGCCCCAGCGACACCGCCGGCAGCCTGAGCCCGCTGCGCCCGCTCCGGTTGTACGGCTGCCGCTCGTAGCGCCCCGGATCGGCCAGATAGGTCATGCCGTGCCCCTCTCCACTATCCAGGAGAGCGCGAACGCCTCCTCCCGCCAGGCGTCGTAGCGCCCGCTGCGCCCGCCGTGGCCGGCGCCCATCTCCGTCTTGAGCAGGAACGGCCCGCCCGCGGCCGTCTCACGCAGCCGCGCGATCCACTTGGCCGGCTCGTGGTACAGCACCCGCGTGTCGTTCAGGCTGGTGATCGCGAGGATAGGCGGGTACGTCCTGCCGTCGACGTTCTCGTACGGCGTGTACCCCTTCATATAGGCGTACACCTCCGGATCGTGCAGCGGATCGCCCCACTCGTCCCACTCGATCACGGTGAGCGGCAACGACGGATCCAGGATGGTGTTGAGCGCGTCCACGAACGGCACCTCGGCCACCACGCCCGCGAACTCCTCCGGCGCCAGGTTCACCGCCGCGCCCATGAGCAGCCCGCCCGCCGACCCGCCGCGCGCGATCACCTTCGAGCTCCACCCGGCCTGCTTGACGTGCCGGGCCACGGCCACGAAGTCGGTGAACGTGTTCCGCTTCCTGGTGAGCTTGCCGTCCTCGTACCAGCGGCGGCCCATCTCACCGCCGCCGCGCACGTGCGCGACCGCGAACACGAACCCCCGGTCGAGCAGTGACAGCCTGGGCACCGAGAACGCCGGGTCGATGGACGTCTCATAGCTGCCGTACCCGTAGAGCACCGTCGGCGCCGGGAGCGTGCTGTCCTTGCGCTTGACGATCGAGACCGGCACCTCGGTGCCGTCCTCGGCCGTCGCCCAGTCACGGAACTGCTCGTAGTCGTCCGGGTCGTAACCGCCCAGCACCGGCCGCCGCTTCAACAGGATCAGCTCGCGGGTGGCCAGGTCGTAGTCGTAGACGCTGGCGGGGGTCACCATGCTGGTGTAGGCCAGCCTGAGCCGGTTCGTCACGAACTCGGGGTTGCCGGCCGGCCCGACGTCGTACAGCGGCTCGGGAAACTCGATCTCGTACGGGGGCTCGCCGTTGTGCGGCAGCACGCGGAGCCCGGTCAGCCCGTCACGGCGGAAGTGCAGCACGGCGTGCCCGGCGAACGCGTCGATCTCCAGCAGGCGGGTGTCGTCGCGGTGCGGGACCAGCGGGGTCCACTCGCCGGGGTCGTCGAGCGGCGCGGTGGCCAGCTCGAAGTCGCGCGCGTTCTCGTTGTGCAGCACGTAGAAGAAGCCGCCCGCGTGGTCGACGCCGTACTCGACGCCGGTCTTCCTGGGCCGCACGAGCTGGAACTCGCCGGACGGCGTCGCCGCGTCGAGGAGGCGCACCTCACTGGTGATCTTGCTGCCCGCGCCGAGCACGAGGTAGCGCTCGCTGCGCGTCAGCGCGATGCCGACCCAGAACCGCTCGTCGTCCTCCTGGTAGACGAGGGTGTCCTCGCCGGTGCCCAAGGTGTGGCGGTAGACCTGGAACGGCCGCCAGGCGTCGTCGACGCGGGTGTAGAAGAACGTCGAGCCGTCGGCCGACCAGGCGCCGCCGTAGAAGATGCCCTCGATCTCGTCGGGCAGCAGCTCACCGGTCCGCAGGTCCTTGAAGCGGAGCGTGAACCGCTCGTCGCCGGTGAAGTCGGTCGAGTAGGCGAGCATCGTGCCGTCGGGGGAGACGGCGCTGGTGCCCATGGACAAGAACGGGCTGTCGCCGGCCAGCTCGTTGCCGTCGAGGAGGGTCTGCTCGTGGTCCAGGCGCTCGCCGACGGTGATGTCCGGAGGCGTCTCGCTGTCGGCGGGCACGCGGCACGACACGGCGTACTGCTTGCCCTCCTCGGTGCGGGTGAAGTACCACCACGCGCCCTTGCGGCTGGGCACCGACAGGTCGGTCTCCTGGGTGCGGCCCTTGATCTCCTGGAATATTCGCTCGCGCAGCTCCGTCAGATGAGAGGTCTCCTGCTCCAGGTAGGCGTTCTCCGCCTCCAGGTAGGAGATCGTGTCGGGGTCGTCTTTGCCGGCCAGCCACGCGTACTCGTCGATCACGGTGTCGCCGTGATGGACGCGTTCAGCCGGGATCTTCTTCGCCACGGGCGGCGTGTAGCTGCTCACGTGGGGAGTCTATGGTCGGCCGTGATCGATTCGTGGCCTACGTGGCGGGTGAACGCGGCGTGAGCACTCGGAGGCGCTGCTAATCTTATGGAGTCGGCGCGTCCGGCGACATTCCTCCACCTTTAAAGGATTCGAGTCAATTTGACACGGATTCGAGGGGGTGCGAAGATAAAGACGAAGCGAAACGCCCGCAAGCGTCCGTTTCTTGAGAACTCAACAGTGTGTTAAAAGCCAGTGCATGATGCACAACCCCGTCATGTTTTTTCATGTGACGGATTCCTTTTTGGTTGGGATTCAAATTCATTTTATGGAGAGTTTGATCCTGGCTCAGGACGAACGCTGGCGGCGTGCTTAACACATGC